>NZ_JBBHKW010000002.1:0-307144 GCF_037482625.1 Corynebacterium sp. H128
ACTGCCGAGCATGTCCAGTTTGTGCAAGATGAGCTCAATGACACTCCGCGAATCGTGCTGGGTGGGTGCACTCCTCGTGAGATACTGATGAAAACACTCAATGGTGCATTCACAGCTTGACACCGCCCTGGATGTCATGCGTTTTCAATAACAGTGACCTGGGAAGCTCGGCAAAAGGGGTTCGCGCAAGCTCAGTGCGCAACAAAAGAACCCCAAGCCACCACCTGGGTGGACTTGGGGCCCTGAGGAAAACGCTGGTAACTAGCGCTTTTCCTTAATTTTCGCTGCCTTGCCGCGCAGGTCGCGCAGGTAGTACAGCTTCGCACGGCGAACGTCACCGCGGGAAACAACCTCGATCTTCTCAAGGTTTGGAGAGTGAACCGGGAAGGTACGCTCTACACCGATGCCGAAAGAGATCTTGCGAACGGTGAAGGTTTCGCGGATGCCGCCACCCTGGCGACGAATGACGACGCCTTTGAAGAGCTGGGTACGGGTCTTGTTACCTTCGATGACCTTTACGTGGACATCGAGGGTGTCGCCGGCGCGGAATGCTGGAACATCCTCGCGCAGGGATGCTGCGTCAAGCTTGTCAATGAGGTTCATTGATTTCCTTTTACTTTGATGAACAGAGGAACCTAGCGGCATTTTCCCTACTGGGACGCTCGTGCTGGTTCGTGCCCGAAACATAGAACTGGACTAGTATGCCACCTGCTGCGACTATCGACCAAATCCTGCTTTCTTCAAAGCTTCAGCCATCGTTCCGCCAGCGGGTGCTTGTCGACGCCCATTGCCACGTTGCTTCCCGCCTTGCGCCTTGTGCTGGCGTGGTCCGGCTGCCCGTGGTGCAGCCTTCTGAGACTCTGCTTTCCGCTCGGGTTCATCATTGAGCCGCAGGGAAAGCGAAATTCGCTTCCGCGCTTCATCCACCTCAAGGACGCGGACCTTGACTACCTGGCCGCTGCGCACCACCTTGTGCGGATCATCAACATAGCTATCGGACATGGCGGAAACGTGCACGAGGCCATCTTGATGCACTCCGACGTCCACAAAGGCGCCAAAGGCGGCGACATTTGTGACGGTACCTTCCAGAATCATTCCGGGTTTGAGGTCAGAGATCTTTTCCACGCCTTCTTTGAAGGTGGCGGTTTTGAACTCGGGGCGCGGATCTCGGCCGGGCTTTTCCAGCTCGGCGATGATGTCGGTGACCGTGGGGATGCCAAACTGCTCGTCGGCAAAATCTCGCGGATTCAGCGACCCCAACACCCGTGAATTGCCTATGAGTTCAGCGACCCCAAGCCCGGTTGCCGCTGCGATCTTCTTCACCACTGGATACGCCTCCGGGTGTACGGCAGAAGCATCGAGCGGATTCTTAGCGCCAGTGATGCGCAGGAAGCCCGCACACTGCTGGAATGCCTTCGGCCCGAGGCGTGGCACCTTTTTCAGTGCTGTGCGAGCAGCAAAAACGCCATTTTCATCGCGGTAGGTCACAATGTTCTCGGCCAAGGCCGGGGTGATCCCTGCTACGCGTGTGAGCAACGGCGCCGAAGCGGAGTTGAGATCCACTCCCACGGCGTTCACCGCGTCCTCCACCACGTTGTCCAAGGCGCGCGCCAACGCAGTCTGGTTCACATCGTGTTGGTATTGCCCCACGCCGATGGCCTTTGGATCAATTTTGACCAACTCTGCCAGCGGGTCTTGGAGCCTGCGGGCAATAGACACCGCCCCACGCAAGGAGACATCCATGTCTGGGAATTCCGCAGCAGCCAGCGCTGAAGCGGAGTAGACTGAGGCTCCTGATTCGGACACTACGACCGGGGTGGGCTTCTTGCCACCAGCCTGCTCGATCAGCCCGGCGATCTCTCCAGCCAGCTTCTCCGTTTCCCGCGAAGCCGTACCATTGCCCACTGCAAGCAGATCCACCCCGTGTTCGGCAACCAATGCCGCCAGGTTTTGCACCGCCTGCGACCACTGATTCTGTGGCTGGTGCGGATACACGATGGAGGTCGCCAAGACCTTTCCGGTCTTGTCCACCACTGCGCATTTCACGCCATTGCGGAATCCAGGATCGAGGCCCAGGGTGGCGCGCTGGCCTGCGGGAGCGGCGAGGAGCACATCGCGCAAGTTCTTCTTGAACACTTCAAGCGCGCCCTCCTCCGCTTTCTCCTTTAACCGCATCCTGGTGTCTAGGCCAGCAGAGATAAAGAGCTTGGTCTTCCAGCCCCAGTGGACTGCGTCATTAATCCACCGCGTATCGCCAAGCCCGAAACGTCGCTTGATCAGGCCCTCGAAGTAGTCATCATCCGCGTCCAGGTTCAGGTGGAGTACTCCCTCTGCTTCGCCCCGCAGCAATGCGAGAATTCGGTGCGAGGGCAGCGTGTGAAATGGCTCGGTGAACTCGAAGTAGTCCTTGAACTTTGCCCCTTCGATTTCTTTACCTGCAATAACGCTCGCCTGCATCGCTCCTCGGCTGTACATCTCATCCCGCAGCTCACCAACGAGGTCCGCATCCATGGCAAAACGATCGATGAGGATCGCCCGGGCACCTTCCACGACTGCCTTGTCATCTGCGAATCCCTCGCTGTGGAAGGCAGAAAGATCGGGAGTGCCCTCAGCAATTAGCTCATCTACCAGTGGTTCCAACCCAGCCTCGCGGGCACTGTCTGCCTTGGTCTTACGACGCTTCTTAAACGGCAGGTAGAGGTCTTCCAAGCGCGCTTTGCTACTCACGCCGTCGATAAGCGCGCGGAGATCATCGGTGAGCTTGCCCTGCTCCGCAATGGCCTTCAACACGGCGGCCTTGCGTTCTTCAAGTTCGCGCAGGTACGTCAGGCGTTCTTCAATAGTGCGTAGCTGCGTGTCATCAAGGCCACCGGTGACCTCTTTGCGATAGCGGGCGATGAAAGGCACGGTGTTGCCTTCATCGAGCAGTGTGACAGTGGCTTCGACTTGTGTGCGATCGATTCCGAGTTCTTGGGCGATGAGGGAAAGCATTTGTTCATGGTAGCGCCTCCCCTATCTAGCTAAGTCGGCACCCCCGAATGCCACTTAAGTGCCTGCAAAACGGTTCCCAAACATGAACTTTGTCTCAACTGCTACCCATCTTCGCAGGCCGCAGATTAAATCAAAGTTAAGCACTAATGAAAGGAAGTACAGATGGATTCTCAGGGAATCTCTCGGCGCCGGTTCTTAGCAGGCAGCGCCCTAGCCACCACCGCAGGACTGCTCGCAGCGTGCAGCTCCGGCACTTCAGAAACGAAGGCCGAGGCCAAATCAAGCGAGACCGCGGGTGCGGGGTCCAAGACGGACTACAAATCAATCTCCGGCAAGCTCGTCATGCTAGCAACTGGCGGCACCATCGCCAGCCAGAAGGATGCCTCCGGCGCGCTCGTCCCTACCGTTTCCGGTGAGGAACTCCTGAAGAAGGTGTACGAGAAGTTCGACAAGAGCAAGCTGAGCATCGAGGTCCGCCAGGTAAGCCAGCTGGATTCCAGCGCGATGACTTTGAAGGACACCGACAACATCCTCAAGATGGTGCACGAGACCCTGAAAGAAGATGGTGTCACTGGCATCATCGTCTCCCACGGCACAGATTCCATGGAAGAATCTGCCATCGCCATCGACACGTTCTTGGACACCGAGCAACCAGTGGTGCTCACCGGTTCGATGTTCCCGTTCGATGATCCAGATACCGACGGTCCAGACAACCTCACTCTCGCAGTGACCGCCGCGACAGATCCAAAGAACAAGGGCAAGGGCGCCTTCATCGCTTTCGGCGGGAAGATCCTGCATGCGCGTGGCGCCTTCAAGATGGATGCCTCCAGCAAGGATGGCTTCGACACCAACGCCAAGGGTGACGTCAAGCGACCAAAGGCATTGGAACTCAAGCCACTGGATGGCACCCGCGTCGACATCATCGCCGCCTACCCAGGTGCACCGGGTGAGCTAGTCAAAGCCGCAGTAGACTCCGGCGCAAAGGGCCTAGTCATCGAGGGCATGGGCTCCGGCAACGTCGGTGGCGCGATCGCTGACGCGATTGTCGACGCCGCCGGCAAGGGAATCCCAGTCGTGATGTCCACCCGCGTGGACAAGGGCCTAGTTGAGGGCACCTACGGCGGCGCCGGTGGCGGCGCTACCTTGGCTGAAAAGGGCGTGATTGGTTCTGGCATCCTCCGCCCGGGACAATCCCGCATCCTCGTTGTTGCTGCGCTTGCTACCGGTACTGATGTGAAGGAACTGTTCCCACAGGACAAGTAGTACTAGTTTTTCCAAGGCCCCCTTGTTGCGCTCGCTTTCCGTTCTGATACGCGCAGCAAGGGGGTCTTGCGCATGCATTGCTCTGGAAAATACGCCCCGCGAAACCGCGAAAAGCCAGCCCAAACTAAAGGATGGATATCCATTTCGCGGGGAGGATTTCCCGTGGTGGACAGCGGTTCACAACAAGGCCCTGGTTACCGGTGGCTCGGGCGGAAACGGAAATAGATCGTTCAGAGACCGGCGCTAGGCTACCTGGCGTTGCTGGCTATTGTGTGGCTTTCCCACTGCCGCACCGTCAATGCACGTCGCCCAAAACCTACGGACACCCCGGGACATCGCAAAGCCGAAGATCTGCGAACGCCGGGCCGATACAGCGAGCCCGCAGCAGGTCAACCTCAACTACAAGGGATCATTGTGGCTCGTCCAAAAGGTCTGGTCGACGCTCTCGTGTCCGCGCCAGCGACTGTTCGTGGCGCCACTGCTCCACCAGTTTGTGATTCCCCGAGAACAAGACATCCGGCACCTTAAGCCCGCGCCATTCACGCGGCTTGGTATAAGACGGGCCTTCGAGGAGGCCATCGGAGAACGAATCTTCTTCATGCGAGGATGCGTTCCCCAACACGCCAGGGATCAGACGGACGATCGCCTCGGTGATCACCAAAACTGCTACTTCCCCACCGATGAGGACGTAGTCGCCGATGGAGACTTCTTCGACCCGGTAGCGGTGCGCAGCATCATCAACCACGCGCTGGTCAATACCCTCGTAGCGGCCGCAGGCAAACACGATATGTTCTTCACTCGACCAGCGGCGCGCTAAATCTTGTGTGAACGGCTTACCTGCGGGAGTCGGGACGATGAGCAGAGGTTTGTCTGACTCGGGAATATCCGTACCGTAGCCAGCAAATTCCCGACCACTTAAGTCATCATGTCGGGGTTTATCGGCATGTGGCGTGGCGGAATCCAATTGCCATCCGGCAGCGCGCCCCTGGCTGACGTCGTCAAGCGCCGGCCCCCATACCGTCGGTTTCATGACCATGCCCGGGCCACCACCATAGGGGGTGTCATCCACGGATTTGTGCGCGTCGGTCGCCCAATCGCGCAGGTTGTGGACGCCTACGGAAAGGATGCCTTTTTCGATTGCCTTGCCAAGCAATGCATGACGCAATGGCCCGAGATATTCCGGAAATATGGTGATGACGTCGAGGCGCATTAGAGATCCAGCAGTCCT
The DNA here is from genome assembly GCF_037482625.1 of Corynebacterium sp. H128. Lineage (NCBI taxonomy): Bacteria > Bacillati > Actinomycetota > Actinomycetes > Mycobacteriales > Corynebacteriaceae > Corynebacterium > Corynebacterium sp. H128. The sequence continues at coordinate 5,483 of NZ_JBBHKW010000002.1, forward strand.
TCGGGTGGTGTGATGGTGGCTGTACCCGCTTCGAGATCAACTTCCGGCACGATTTCAGCCACAAAGGGGATCAGGACTTCTCGGCCTGCGATTTCTACTTCCAGCAAGGACTGCGCTGGACCGTGGCTGATTCCGGTAACGGTACCGATCTGTTTGCCGTCTAGGATCACGTGCAAGCCCTCGAGCTCATGGTCGTAGAAGCCGTCATCTTCATCGTAGATTGGGTCTGCGAAAAACTTCGTTCCACGCAGCGAATCCGCAGCAGTGCGGTCTGGGATCTCCTCGAACTTGATGAGCAGTCGGCCCTGATGCTCCCGAATACTGGCGATGGTTAGTTCGTGTTCTTTCTTACCCTGCGTACCATGCAGTACTTCGCCGACAATATAACGCAGGTCAGGGTCATCGGTGGTTGCGTCCACCACTACTTCGCCACGGATCCCATGCGATTTCACCACTCGACCAATCATCAATTCCATGCTGTTTACTCTAGCGCAGCACCAAAAACTGAGTAGACTGAGTAGCATCCCGAAAACTGATAAAACTGAGTCAGATCTCGAAACCTGAGCAATCTGAGCAGCGGAGGAGAACTGTGCACAACCCGTTTACCCCTACTTTTGGGACCTCGCCTTCACATCCGGTAGGACGCCAAGAAGTGCTCGTTGCTTTCCAGTCTGCGCTGGATCAGGGGCCAGGCGCCCCCAGTCGCGCACTATTGTTGATCGGCACCCGTGGAGTTGGCAAGACGGTACTCCTCAATGAGCTCGAGGACACTGCCCGCAGCAACGGCATGCACGTTATCAGCGAAACTGCCCTACCCGGCCTACTTTCTCGGTTCACCGACGACCACCTGCCTGCGCTACTCCGCGACATCGACCCCCGCGCGACCGGCACGAGGCTCACCGGTTTTAGCGCGCCAGCAGGGCTGGGCGGGGTGCGCACCGAACGCGTCGAGAAGCATGAGCCCGATCCAGGGCTGCGCAGCTTGCTTAACGACGTCCTGAGCCACGCCCCCAATGGCCTCTTCCTCACCGTTGACGAGGTCGGGCGCGCAACGGTGGACGAATTGGCTGAACTGATGGCAGCCATCCAGCATCTCTTTCGAGAAAACAAGAATATCGCCTTCGCAATCGCCGGACTGCCCGAGGAAGTCAACGCCCTCTTAGATCACCCCGGAATCACGTTCTTGCGCCGTGCTGACCGTCATCTTTTAGGCGCGGTTACCCCGGAGGATGCGCTCCGAGGGCTGCAAGATCCTGTGCGAGAAGCAGGCGGATCCTGGGATGCAGCGGCGCTGCAGACAGCCATGCAAGCCACTCACGGCTACCCGTTTCTCATCCAGTTGATTGGCTATCATTCCTGGAATCGAGCTACTGACGGAAAGCTTGACCTTGCCGCCGCACAGCGCGGCATCGAGCTCGCGCACGCTGAACTGGGCAAGCTGGTCCTCGAGCCGGTGCTCTCCCGTTGCACAGAACTCGAGTTGGCCTTTTTAACGGCCATGGCTGAAGACGATGGTGATTCAAAGCTGGCGGATATCATCGAGCGTATTGACCGCAGCGCAGACACCGCGAGCCAGTACCGTCGCCGATTGATCGACCGTTTCATCATTGTCCCGTCCGGTCACGGCCTGCTCCGCTTTGCCATTCCCGGGCTACGAGATTTCCTGAGGAGGAAGCAGGACGCAGCGCCTATCCCCTTTTGGTGAGTACACACACAGCGATACCTGCTCATACAAAACGCCCCCTACCCAAACAATTAAATGTTTGCGGTAGAGGGCGGATGCCTAGCAGGAATTACTCTGCAGCAGCTTCTTCAGCGGCCTCTTCTGCAGGAGCTTCTTCGGTAGCTTCTTCAGCAGCGGCTTCCTTTGCAGCTTCCTCAGCGGCAGCCTTTTCAGCGGCTTCCTTTTCAGCAGCAGCCTTGGCGTCTGCTGCTTCCTTAGCCTTGCGCTTCTTCTCGGTGATTGCCTCAGCGGTAGGAGCGTCGGCAGCCTCTGCGAGAGCCTGGTTGAACAGGTCAATCTTAGCTGGCTTAGGCTCGGCAACCTTCAGAGTGCCTTCTGCACCCTCGATGCCCTTGTACTTCTGCCAGTCACCGGTGATCTTCAGCAGAGCCAGCACAGCCTCGGTTGGCTGTGCGCCAACGGAGAGCCAGTACTGAGCGCGCTCAGAATCGATCTTGATGACGGATGGCTCAGCCTTTGGCTCGTAGATACCGATGTTCTCGATAACCTTGCCGGAGCGCTTGGTGCGGGAGTCAGCGATGACAACGCGGTAGTGCGGGGTACGGATCTTGCCCATACGCTGCAGCTTGAACTTAACAGCCATGTGTATTCCTTCTAGTCACTGGGCAGTACAGACACTGTGTTCTTTTAACACAGCCGGTTCAACCCTTCATTTGGTCTGCGTGTGACGTCTTCGTTCGGCCGGAGCCGGAGGCGAAAATTACGCAGGACTCGACTAGTTTAGACCAGCTGGCCATTCAGCTCCAAACTGCCGTGCGCCGTGAGCGCCCGAGTAGCTGTCATCCGGCGATGGAGCTGCAATAACACGATCGTCGCGACGCTGACAAAGATCACATCGGCTACGGAAACCAGTATCCCCATCTCAGTCTGGTTCAAATCCTGCAATCCCAACACCCCAAAGGTGACAAAGCCGAGGTTATTACCTATGTGAAGTGCCATTGGAGCCGCCAAACTTCCGGTCCGATGTGCTAGGAACCCGGCGCACAATGCAAACCAAGCAATAGCTACCAAACCAAGTGGGCTGTAGTCATGACCGAAAACAAAGAGTGGCATCGGTATGAGGATCGCAGCTATTGGCGACCGCGTCCACGCCCCGATAGCCTGCCCTAGAATACCCCGGAATACCAGTTCCTCGGCCACCGATTGCAGGGGAACCAACAAGAAACAAGCGAGGAGCAAACCAACATCGAGGTGAACCTCCCCCGCAGGTTCTACCGCAGCAACCACGATGGAGACCAACACCGCCAAAGCCAGCACCACTATGCTGCCAAAACCAAGGTAGCGCCAGGAAAAACTACCAGTAACTGAAAGTAACGTCCGCCACCGGTGTCGCCGTACAATTCGAGCGCTCAGGAGCGCTGCTGGTGCGAGTACTGCGAGAAACAGCATGCCACAAACGAATACTTCCAGCTGATACATATCCATCGATTCTGCAAAGCCGCGTCCAACAAAGCCTGAATCGCCTAAAAGTGCGCTGATGCCAGCGAGCGCACCGAGGCTTAATCCCAGGAATACGGCGCTGAATAGCAAGAGGAGAACAAATTCTAGAATCGGGTGCCACCACCGACGGCGGCTACAAATAAAGTACGTCATAGCAGCCAACTTTCCCCGAAGTTGATATCACTACGCATCAGTCATTTGGCCACTGTTTTTCATACTTTCGGCCGACACTAGCTCAGCCGCACCGGCGTTATAGTTAGGCCTTATGGTCATAGAAGCACCCCGCCCCCGCTGGAAAGTTGCCACAGCTATCAGCTGGGGACTCGGCCTGTTGCTGTACCTGTTCATGCTGCCGGTGATATTCAATTTCCAAGATATTGCTGCGCTCCCACCGGAGTACGTAACACCCCGGATTATCTTCTGGTTAGCACAATTGCCTACCGGCATTTTCAGCTTGGTGTGCCTTCCGTTCCTGCTACGGAGCAAGGGCGAACAACAGGGGGGCTACCTACTCGGCGCCGCCACCGTGTTCTGCGGCTGGTTCAGTGCGCTTGGGGTCATCGCAGGGCTTTATGCTCTCGTGCAGTTGGCGTCGAAGCGCACGGTCCGATCGATGACTATCGGAGCGATAGCTGCGCAGTTGGGGGCAGCGGCCAACTTGGCCGTGGACCCTGACAAGTCCGATATCGTGCCGGTGCTCTGGACCACCTTCTTGCTGATACTTGCGTGCATAATTGCAGGTACTGCCAAAGGAAAGCGGCGTGAAGCGGCGGAACTGCTCTGGCAAAAGGTCCAGCTTAACGAAGCAATCTTGCGTGAACATGAGGCCATGGCACGCTACGATGAGCGCCTCAACATCGCCCGGGATATGCATGACAGCCTGGCGCATCGCCTCAGTTTGATCACACTTCATGCCGGGGTGTTGGAGTTCCGAAACGACTTGCAAGCAGCGGAGTTGCAGCACCAAGCCAGCACCATTAGCGAACAAGCGAGAGCGGCAGTGACTGATCTCCAAGAAGTGCTGTCCGTGCTGCGGACCGAACCGGACCTCGTTGATCCGCGAGTCACCATAGCTGAGCTCGTCGAACAAGCACGCAGCGCAGGGACTCACATCGACCTCAGCATCAGCCCTAATGCTTCCCGAGCGCTGGAGAATCTTTCTACTGCCGCCAAGCACACCGCGCACCGCATGGTGCAAGAAGCACTAACTAATGCCCGAAAGCATGCCCCGCAGGCGCCCGTCTCCGTCGATGTTGTGGCTGACGATGCGCTGCGGATTGCAGTTAGTAATCCTTCGTCCGCACCGGATACCCCTATGGGGAAAGGCCTCATTGGCCTGCATGAACGCGCGACCTTATGCGGCGGTAAGCTGAGCGTAATTCACCACCCTTTCACCGTCACCTTGGAGTTGCCATGCCAGCAATCCGCGTTGGAATAGCTGATGATGAAGCTCTCATGCGCCACGGTCTCCGCATGCTTATCGACGGCGACCCCCACGTCACCTGCACAGGAGAAGCCACGAATGGCAAAGAAGCCCTCTCGCTCGCCCCGCACTGCGACGTTTTGCTCCTTGACTTGCGCATGCCTGTGCTCGACGGCTTAGAGGCGCTGGAATTCATCGTCCACCAGCCGAATGCTCCAAAGGTCTTGGTTTTAACTGCCTTCGACACCGAGCACAATGTTCTCACTGCCCTGCGGCGTGGAGCTACGGGATTTCTCCTCAAAACGACTCCCCCAGCCCAGCTCATTGGAGCTATCCACGCGGCAGCAACTGGTCAACCGCTTGTGTCACAGCAAGTCCTCCAGTCTCTACTCAACAAAGCCACCCCAACACCGCAGGACCCGCGGCTAAATAAGTTGAGTGGCCGCGAAAGGGACGTCGCAAAGCTCATTGCGCAGGGAAAGAGTAATGACGAAATAGCGCGTGAACTCTTTGTTTCCTTATCCACAGTAAAAACGCACATCACACGCATCATGGAGAAACTCGAGTGCAATAATCGCGTATCAATCGCCATCGCCGAGCTCGGGTCCAGCAGGTAGCCGGACATCAGATTTTCCACTACAGCGATTTAGGTCAGTAGAGTTTTAGCCTATCCCTGTCCATTGCTTTGAATTAGGCGCTGATGTCACAGAAGAAGCAGTCCAAAGACTATTCAGAAATCCTGTCGCATATTCCCCATCCGCGATCCCGCGTGCTCGTCATTGGCAGCCACTGCGGTGAGCTGGTGGAAAGCCTGGCAAGCCAATGCGGAGAACTCACCTGTGTTGACACTGATGGAGCCGCGCTAGCTGCTGTTCGAGCACACGCCACACTCATTCATGGAGATTTTCGCAGCCTTGAGTTGCCAGAATTCGACTACATCGTTGCAGTCAATTCTCTGAACCAGTACGGAGAAGACCACGCATTCCCGCGCATTGAAGCACTGCTTTCAGACCGCGGCCGAATTCACTTGATCGGGCAAACCAGCGATTCGGGTTTCTTCGGCCGCAAGGGCAAGCAACCGGTGAATCCAGCATTCCCTCCTCGGTTTAAGTTCCGCGAGGTACGCGCATTCGCACGGAAAAACTTCCATCAGTCCATTAACTGTCAAGCCCGCCTGGGCGGATATTGCATCCAATGGCGCCGATCCGGCGAAAGCCGCGGATACCAATCTGGGACTACACGGTCTACGTTGTGGGACTGGATCAAAGCAATCGGCACGATATTCAACGCGCTGCCCTGACGGTAGCGGCAGAGGTGGCGATACACCCCTACCGCATCATCACTTATCGAACTTGAGCTTGTCCAAGTCAATGTTCTCCATGCCTTTAGGCATCTTTGGCATGCCCGGGATACCCGGCATACCTGGCATCCCCGCGCCACCCATCTGCTCCTGCATTTTCTGCAGTTCTTCCATGGAAGGCATGCCGCCAGGCATTCCTGGCATGCCGCCACCTGGCATCTTTGGTCCGCGGTTCTTGATCGGCTTCTTCTTGCCGCCCTTGCCCTTGCGGGTGGTGCGCTTCTTCTTGGTGGCAGAGCCACCGCCCATACCGCCCATGCCCATTTGTCCGGCCATCTTGCCCATCATCTTCTTGGCCTCGAAGAACCGCTCGACCAGATTGTTCACATCGGACACAGCCACGCCAGAGCCCACAGCAATGCGCTTACGGCGAGAGGCATTCAGAATGTTCGGGTTCGCCCGCTCAGCTGGCGTCATACCTCGAATGATGGCTTGGATGCGATCGAGCTGTTTTTCATCCACCATGTCCGCCATATCAGACATTTGCTTACCACCAGGCAGCATCTTCAAAATGTTGCCAATCGGACCGAGCTTACGAACCATCAGCATCTGATTGAGGAAGTCCTCAAGAGTGAGCTCCCCCGTGCCCATCTTCTGGGCGGTGGCCATGGCCTGCTCGTGATCCAGCGTCGCCTCGGCTTGCTCGATCAGGGTGAGCATGTCGCCCATGCCCAGAATTCGGCTTGCCATGCGCTCGGGGTGGAAAACATCAAAATCCTCGAGCTTTTCGCCGGTGGAGGCGAACATGATGGGCTTGCCGGTGACTTCACGGATGGACAGCGCGGCGCCACCACGGGCGTCGCCATCCAGCTTGGTCAGCACCACGCCGGTGAAATCGACACCGTCACGGAAAGCCTCTGCGGTTTGGACCGCGTCCTGGCCGATCATGGCGTCGATGACGAAGAGGACCTCATCGGGGTTCACCGCGTCGCGGATGTTACGGGCCTGCGTCATCAAGGTTTCGTCGATACCAAGGCGGCCGGCGGTATCCACGATGACGAAGTCACGCTGCTGACGCTTCGCTTCCTCAATACCCTGGCGCGCCACCTCAACCGGATCCCCATGCGAGGTACCCATCTCGTGATCAAGGGTGTCCATAGCCGTGCCCGGATCGGGTGCAAAGGTCGGTACCCCAGCCCGCTCACCGACAATCTGAAGCTGCTGCACCGCACCCGGACGTTGTAGGTCGCAGGCAACCAGCATCGGGGTGTGCCCCTGCTTGGTCAGGTGCTTGGCCAACTTGCCGGCAAGGGTGGTCTTGCCCGCACCCTGCAAACCAGCAAGCATAACGACGGTCGGTGGATTCTTCGCCAGGGTGATGCGGCGCGTCTCACCGCCGAGAATCTCAACCAGCTCTTCATTAACAATCTTAATGACCTGCTGAGCTGGGTTTAGCGCTTCAGAAACCTCTGCCCCGGCAGCACGTTCCTTAATGCGCTTGATAAAACCGCGCACAACCGTTAGCGAAACGTCAGCCTCTAGGAGAGCAAGACGGATCTCACGCGCGGTGGCGTTGATGTCCGCTTCGGACAGCTTGCCCTTGCCTCGAAGACCCGTGAGGGCTGTTTGCAGGCGGTCGGACAAAGATTCAAACACGTCTATGGCTCCCTAGTGGTCAGCTACTACAACTTTCCGTTCAACTCTAGTCGCCGATTCTTTCAGCGCGAAGTTTGGACATTCTAAGGCTTCCGAAGTCGGCTACCTTGCTTGCTACTTGCGTTCCCCCAAAGGACCCAGGTTAAACGTCATCCCTCAACTTCTTCATTATCTCGAGAGAAGGGCCGTTTGATGAGCCTCCATAGAAAATTGATGCCCCTCCTGGTCGCGGACCACTTTTCACGCACTGATTTGCAGGCCACGACAGCAGAAGCTCCTCAAGAGCAGTTCGCAGTTGTGGCTATGGACAACGCACTAACTAGCGCCACAGACAATCCGCCCTTCGTCCCGGCCCGCCAAGCACAACAAGACCCGAGAACTAATGGCGGAGCCCTATCGGCCTGAAGAGATGCGATCAAAACAACTGAACGATTGCCGTAGCTCTCGATGATGTTGATTCGCATGACTACTCCACGCCCACTGATTTCCTGCCTCTCGACGATAAATCTCGGGCTCGCCTAGAATCACTAGCGCACCGACAAGGATTGAAAAACAAGCTCACGGCTATTTATGGACAGGTCAATCAGGATGGCGCACACCTCAATATGAAACTTAAGCTTAGCTAGTTCCATAAACTCAACCCGTGTGATCTATCAAATTTGATTCGTATCCCCTTTAAAAGAAGCGGTTACAAATAGATCACGCTCCGGCCACAATGCAATGTCAAACATTGCTAGATCCCGCCCCCAGCACAGTCGCCAGCTAGCATCAGAAGTGGATCTGATTTTCATGAATCATATTTCTTTCAACGCTCTCAAGAAGAGTGTGAAAACAGCAGGCGAAGACTGTCGCGCAGCTGCCAGGTTCGCTGGCGCTGTGGCGGCAATTGCAACTGCTCACGGGATTTATCCGAATGCTCGCACGGTGCGGGTCAACATTAGTGGAGGAGCAGCTCATTGTCTGTAAAACCGCGGCGCGAAGCGCCATTTTGGGTTCTTTCAGTTGTAGTTCTAATAATTGGCATCTGCCTGCGGATCTACAGTGGTGAACCATTCGATCTTGGATTCATCATCTTCATGGCGGTGTTGTGCATAATGCCACTAGTTGGCGCCCACTTGGGCTTGCAGATAAAGAAAGAGCGAAAACAGCAGCATTAATGCAAAAGTGGAGTTGCCAGCTGCAACCCCGCACCTCTTCGTCTGCGGAATAACACCCGAAGGGCGCATCCTTAGAGCGCTCCGTCGCCACGCTCCCCTGTCCGCACTCGGATTACGTCTTCAACATGGGTGACCCAGATCTTGCCGTCGCCCACCTTGCCTGTGCGGGCAGATTCCAGTATCGTCGCCACCACTTGGTCTACGTACTCGTCATGAACGAGTACTTCGATCTTGGACTTTGCCACATATTCCGGGTTGTAGTTCGCGCCGCGGTAGACCTCCTTGTGGCTTTTTTGATTTCCGAAGCCCTGGACATCGGTGACCGTCATGCCATGGCAGCCAAGACTGCTCAGTGACGCGCGGACGTCGTCAAGCATAAAGGGCTGAATTACTGCACTGATGAGTTTCATTTGCTATTTGCCTTCCATTCCGAGGGCATCGTATGCGGTTTCACCGTGGACGTGGGCGTCGATGCCGCCGTGCTCCACATCGCGGTCGACTCGCCACCCCATAGTCTTTTCCAAGATCCAGCCGATGACTGCGGTGACGATACCTGCGTACAGCATCGTCAGGGCCGCCACCGCGATTTGCACGATGAGCAGTTTGAATCCATAACTCGGGTTTCCGGTGAAGATGCCTTTGCCATCGGCAAAGAAGGCCAGCCCGATTGTTCCCCAAATACCCGCGACGAGGTGAACACCGACAACGTCGAGGGAATCGTCAAATTTGAAACGGAACTTGAGCGCCACACCAAAGGCAGCCAGCATGCCACCTATGAAGCCTAAAATTATCGAGGTTAACGGGGTAAGCACACCAGCAGCTGGGGTAATCGTCACCAGTCCAGCCACGACTCCGGAAGCCGCGCCGAGAGAGGTTGCGTGGCCGTCGCGAAGCTTTTCCGCTAACAACCACCCCAAAATGCCGGCGGCCGCCGAAGCCGTCGTGTTGAGCGTCGCTAGGCCAGTGAGCCAACTGGCACCGTGCGCCGAGCCGCCATTGAAACCGAACCAACCAAACCACAACAGCGAGGCACCTAACATGACGATCGGGAGATTGTGTGGGCGGTGAGCTGAGCGCAGGAAGCTGTGGCGCTTGCCGACGCATATCGCTAACAACAACGCGGCTGTGCCTGCCGAAATGTGAATTGCTGTGCCACCCGCGAAATCAACTGGTGGCACTGCCGCTTCGTCGCCATGCGCACCAAACATCCAGGCAGCAACCGAATGCGCGTGCTCAGAGAGCAATCCACCGCCCCACACCATGTGTGCGAGTGGGAAATAGACGAAGGTGGACCAGGCACCAGTGAACACCAACCAGGTACCGAACTTCACACGATCTGCAAGCGCTCCCGAAATCAAGGCACAAGCAATCACAGCGAATGTGAGCTGGTATCCGATCTCGATAACCGTTGGATACCCAAACTTGGAAATCAGCGGCATCCCGTTGACGGAAATCGCTCCGTGTAAGCCAAAGAACTGAAAAGGATTGGCAAAGATGCCGCCAATGTCTTGGGAGCCGTAGGAAATCGACCAACCCCACAGGATGTACACAACGGTCACTACACCAAGTGAGCCGAAGGACATCATCATCATGTTCAGCACCGACTTTTGGCGGGACATGCCGCCGTAAAACAGCGCAAGCGCAGGTGTCATGAGGAGCACCATCGCGGTGGACACCAACATCCACGAGGTATTGGCAAAGACTTCCGTGTTCATGACGGGCCTTCTTTCTCTGATCTTGGGGCCCATCATTGACCCAATGCAGAAATCCTAAACCTGCAGTAACCAAGCTGAAGTTCTTTTATTCACGAGTCCGCAACATGCAAAAAGCCCACGATCTGGACGATGTAAGTTCATCCATATCGCGGGCTGAAAAACGTGGGCGAAGGCTGCTAGGCCAGCAAGGCGTCCACGAAGCTCTCTACCTCGAAGGGCGCGAGGTGATCTGCGCCCTCACCGAGTCCTACGAGTTTGACGGGCACTCCCAGCTCCTCCTGGACCTGGAATACAATGCCGCCCTTAGCAGTGCCATCGAGTTTGGTGAGCACAACACCGGTGATATCTACTACGTCCCGGAAGGTACGCGCCTGCATCAAGCCGTTCTGGCCAACGGTAGCGTCTAGCACCAACAGCACCTCGTCTACCTTTGCCTTCTTCTCCACCACGCGCTTGACCTTGCCGAGCTGGTCCATCAGACCGACAGAAGTGTGGAGGCGACCTGCGGTATCGATGAGCACAACATCCGCTTGAGTTTCTACGCCCTTAGCCACTGCATCAAAAGCCACCGAGGCAGGGTCTGCGCCTTCTGCGCCTCGCACAGTTTCAGCGCCCACACGGCGTCCCCAGGTCTCCAGCTGGTCCGCGGCCGCGGCACGGAAAGTATCGGCTGCGCCGAGCAACACTTTGTGCCCCATCGACACCAAAACGCGGGCAAGCTTGCCGGTAGTAGTGGTCTTGCCGGTGCCGTTGACGCCGACGACCAGCACAACTGCTGGTTTACCCTCATAAGGCATCGCTTTGATGGAGCGATCCAGCTCTGGCTTTCCCACCTCGATGAGGGTTTCGCGCAGCATGGCTTTGGCCTGTTCTTCGGTTTCCACACCCCGAGCCGCGATCTTTTCACGCAGGCTTTCCACAACCTTAACTGTGGTTGCCGTACCGAGATCAGCCATGATCAGCTGATCCTCGATTTCCTCCCAGGAGTCCTCATCCAGGTCACCAGCAGTGAGCATGCCGAGCACAGACTGGCCAAGGAAATTATTGGACTTTGCCAGTTTTCCGCGCAGCTTGCCCAAGCGTCCGACAGCAGGTTCGATCTCATCGAGTGGTTGCGGTGCCGGAGCCGGAGCAGTGTCCGGCACGGGGGTCTGTTCGAGTGCTGCTTCTGCGGCATCGACGGTTACTGCAGCGGCCTCGGCAGCTTCTTCGGCTTCCTCAGCAATCTCTGGTTCCGCCGGCGTTTCGACGTCCTTAACATCCTTAATTTCTTCTGCCACCTCTCGAGCAAGCGGGGTGGTCGCGGCAGTAGCAGCTGCAGCAGCAGGTACCTCAGCACCGGTTTCTTCTTCCCTGACCTGATGCGTTTGCTCCGCAGTGGCCTGCTCAGAAACTTCAGCTTCCGGCTTTGGAACCGGCACCTTTTTCAGCACCATGTCCGTGGCCGTTTTAGGCTCCGGTTGTGCTGCTGGAACTGGTGGCATGACTGATGCTGCGGCCTGCTGCTCTTGCGGCTGTACGGCGTCTAAGCGTTGGCCTTCCAGGAGCTCAGGTTCTTTATCCTTGGCGGGCGCAAAGTTGAAACCGCCAGCGGCCTGATAGTTGCCACTCTTTTCCTCACGCGTCAGCTCTTTCGGCTGCTCTTCCTTGGTGAAGGTAACGGTTTTGTCCTTTTTGCGCTTGTTTCCCAGCACGATCATGATGACGACAGCTAGCAGTAGCACAAGGACAACAAGGCCGAGGATCAGGTAAGTGGTATTCATCATGGTTTCCATAGTGTCAGCAAACCTCGGCCCGCTGCCACTTATCCCGAGGCGGGTGGGGTAACCGGCTGGCAATTCAAGGAAAAGCTTTCCAAACGTGGCAGTCGGCTTTTGAGATGCTCGCCCACGTGATGACGCAGGTGCGCCATGTCGGCCACGGTGGCGTCGGGCCGCATATCGACGTCCGCTTCTACCCACAGTTGATGGCCCAGCCAGCGCGCTCGGATGTGCTGCACCCCGCTCAACTCTGGGTGTTCTGCCAGCTCTTCCTGGACGGTATCCACGATTGCGGGGTCGCTGCCGTCGAGAAGCCGCTGCAGTACGGACCGCATGGAGCTGAGTAAGACCCCGAGAACCATCACCCCAATGAACAGTCCGATGGCCGCGTCGAGCTGCGAAAAACCGAGCCAGGTTCCTACTACACCGAAGATGACCGCAACTGAGGTCAGGGCATCGGTGCGCGCGTGCTGGCCTTCCGCAATTAGTGCGGCCGAGCCCACACGCCGCCCCGATCGGATTCGGAACTGCGCCACTGCTTCATTGCCCAGGGCTCCGATGATGGCGGCGGCGAGAACCCATCCGGAGTTTGCCATGTCGCGTGGGTGCCGGAGGGCATCAAATGCGTCGATAAAGATCAACACCACCGAAACCGCAATCACCAGCCCGATAAATAATCCCACTAGGTCCTCGGCACGCTTGAGGCCGAAGGTGTAGCGCTTGGTGGCCGGACGCGTGGAAATCCGGAGTGCAATGATGAGCGGGATGGTGGTCACGAGGTGGCCAATATTGTGAATTGTGTCTGCGAGCAACCCGACCGAGCCACTGATCGCGACTATGACCACCTGCAGCAACGCGGTTGCGGCCATTCCAGCCAAGCTGAGCCACGCGGCGCGGATTGCCACTTTAGTAGCCTCTGTCGAATCGCTGATCATGTCGGCATGATCATGAGAGTGCGGCAGGATAGCGTGCCGGAAACGCTGCCATAAGCCGTGCTCATCACCGTGCGCGTGCGCATGTGTGTGCCCATGCTCATGGTCGTGCGTTGCTGGTTGCGTCAACATAATTTAAGTATCTGCATACATGTGCAGATACGCAAGTAGTTATAGTAAATATATGCACAAGCACGACACTGTCCACACTCCAGACATGATGCATGCCAACCTGGCGGCCGAGTCCTTTCGCATCCTCAGCGACCCAACTCGGATCCGACTGATTTGGTTGCTGCTTCAAGGCGAGTTCAGCGTCGGACAACTGGCCGAACTACTCGAGGTCTCCCCTTCTGTAGTCAGCCAGCACCTTGCGAAACTCAAGACAGCCCGACTGGTGAACTTCCGACGCCAAGGCACCTTCATGTTCTATTCCGCCGATGACGAACACCTGGAGCTACTGCTCAGCGAAGGGCTTTCCCACGCCGAGCACGTCGCTGGCGACGTCCACGGCAGTGAGCCCCACGCATATCGGCACATGCTGCACAACCGCCGTCGACACGAGGCCCACGACGGCTAATGCAGCAGCTATAGCACTTACATCCCCGGGTACTTTAGGGCCAGGACCATGGCTTCCGCTGAAATCAGGTCACCGGTCACTAGATCCGGAATGACCTCCGCGAGTGCAGCCCACGCTGGGGCAGCCTTCAATAGGAGCTTTGGTTTACCGATCAGCCCATGCGCATGCATACGCGCCGCGAGAGCAAAGACAAGCGAGGCTACCGGCGCAAGCGCCCAGTGGTTTTCCCGCGAATTCGTATCAACACCGTCCAGCTTGTCAAAACGCACCCGCGCAGAAGCGTACAACGCACGATTGGTGCCTTTGAGCGCCCGCAGCGTACTCACCATCGTCTGAATAACTGTTTCATCAGACAAGATCGCGGTGAGCTCCGTGCGGCGATGGAATGCCTCCATGACCGCAAGTAGGCGTGCCGAATCTTCCATGATGGCGCCCGGCACAATGTCGCCTTGACCAAACAGGACACCAAGAAGCGCCTGCTGTTGGGCCGCATCCATGGCCGCGAGCTGTACCGTGCCGCGATCAATACAAGCAGTATCCAAAGTGGTGTCCCTGCCAGTAGTCAGTGCCTCTACCAGGCGTTTACCTGCGATCTCTTCCAATTCTTGTAATACAGGACGAGTTGATTCTTCTGACTCGAGCAAAGCTGGCAGCTTGCCCATCAGCTCCAGCGCTCCGATCCATGGCGTGCGGTGGCGATCCACGGAACTAGCTGCAGTAAATGCCCCCAAAATCAAACCAGAAGAGATAATCCGGCCCGGCTGTTTTTCGGCTGGCACCAAGGAGGCCGAAAGGGCCTCCAACGCAGCACCAGGGTTCGCGGACAAGGCAGAGACCACCGACGCCCGGTTCTGGTGATCGCTGTTCCAGCTGCTCAGATAGTCCCACAGCACTGGCAACACCTGCGGGTCACTCGGCGCCGTTTCCTGTTCCCCCGCTAGGAACGCAGAAATCTGGGCGAAGGACTCAGTCTGTTGGGAGAAGAAGCCTGGTTGTGCCACGCGGACCGCGGAGGCGGTTGGCGCATAAGGCGCCCGCAGAGTGTTGAAGGGGTCGTTGGAATGGATGTCTAGGAGCACTGGACCGGCGTCGATAAGCGCGGCAGGCAGTGTGGTGCGTGCACCTGTCAGCGGCAAGGACAAAGCAGGCACCCATGGCGCAGTTTCCAGCCATACCCAAGCCTCGAGGTCACGACCTACAATAAAGCCTTCCAACACCAGCTCACCGCCGTCGAGACTGACATCGGTGTAGTGCGGGGTGCTGTCAATATCGGCCAGGTTTACCGACGCCCGCTTCTTGCTACGTGCATCAGTCCATTCCAATTCGAGGCGTCCGGTGAGCATCGTGGTGGCCGGAATCATGCAGGTGTAAGTCACACCGTCCTCGGAAGCGAGCTTGACGGTACGAACCGGCGCGCCGTGGTGGTTACGCAGTGTGACTGTCGGCCGCCCGAGGTCACGCCCCGCACGAATGCGCAGCTCCCGGGTTGGGTCAAGGTCTGCCGCGCGGCAGGTAATGCGAGTGGTGCGCCACAGCGCAGGCTTGCCGACGAGCGGTAGATCAAACTGCAGTCGTGGCGGCGTGAAACGCAAGGGAAGCTGATCGCCTACCTCAGTGGTCACCGCAAAGGTTGCCTCAGCGGCGTTGGGAGCGACCTCAATCTCAGCGGGGCTGACCTCAAAAGGCTTAAACGTCGGCTTAACCAGCAGTACGGCGGTGCTGAGGCCACCCGTGGCGGGAATACGAACAGAACGGACCAGGCCAGCGAAATCGGTGGAGGCGGCCATCCCCTCGACGATGGCATATTCATGGCGGAATGACTCGTTACGCGGGCCGCGCAACCGAACCAAGTACTCGCCTACCCAAGGATCCTCATAGGCCTCAGGATCGAAGATCTCGAAGCTGCCGCCCTCAGCTGGTACCTCGAGCGGTTCTTCTTGCATGACTTCCTCGCCGGCTGCGCCGACACCGCCGAATGAAGAAATCGAGAGATACCAGATCTCATCTGAACCAGACAACGTAGGTGGGAAATCCACCAACAAACTTTCGTTGTGAACCGGCAACCCTGCTGCAGTGCTGATATTTTCAATAGCTGGCGCTGGGTCTCGGAAGGTCACACGCTGTCGCGGATTGATGGAGCGAACCGGACGCACTGGAGAGACTTGTTGGCCAGGCCGAAGGAGCTGCAAAGAATCAGCTTTGGAGGTGTCCAGAACATGACACGTCCAGGACTCCCAGCCTTCGATCTGGAAGGACTCCACCTCAGGAAGTTGCTTAGAGGTCACCACATCCACGAGTTCGGCATCCGCCGGGGCGAGGACCTGCAATGCCGCATAATGCAACGAAGCCTTAGCCGTAATGTTGTGTCCCTTGGGGGTAAACACCAAAACGGGGTCTTCGGAGTTGATCACTGGGACGTGCCAGGTGATGCCGTTGGTGGAATCATGCACCGTCAGCTCACGAATCGGGTTGTCCAGGGTGATATCAAGTGACTCTGTGTAGGGAGAAGTATCGCCCCAAGGCCGCCCAGTGCGGAAGATTCGGGTCGTGCCTTCCACGCTGACACGCCAGAGGATCTCATCACCGTCTGGCACTTGCTGCTCCGGCAACCGGAGGCACACCTTACGCCGCACCGCATCCAAAATGACGCGGGGTCGCAGTTCACGGGTAGCAACTCCGACCGCGGTGCGACGTCCTTCAGTTCCAGCGGGGCGCTCTTTGAGCTCCTCTACCACCGAATCATTCACCAGTGGCGCCAACGTCAAATGCGAGCGGTCGCGGTCCAGCCAAGAAGTGGGATGTTCCACGGAGAAATCACGGACGGCAGCGATATCAGCAAACAGTTTTTGGTGATGCTCGCACTGCGGTATATCCAGCTTCGCAGGATCCTCGCCGTTATCCAGGGCCTCCAGAACATCAGGAATTTTCGCGCTGGTCACGCCGGTATGAAGTTCCAAGGCCGCTACGGGGTCTGTCCCGACCACGAGCAGGCCGACCTGTTCAATCAGTTGAAGTGCACAGCTTGCCACCACTTTCGAGTGGTGGGCGGGGATTTCCAGCCCCGCACAGTACTCCTCAAAGAGGCGATCTCGTTCCACCATGCGCGACGCGCGCTTGATCAAAGTGGTGGTGGTGAGCGCGGGCATCACTGATAACAGAGCAGCAAAGTCCGCCCCAGCGGACAGCTGGCGTCGGACGAATGTGCCGAAGAATCGCTCGATGCGCTGCAGCTCATCCCGGGAAAGGCTCGAATTTGGGAAAAATTCGATGTCGGCTAGCGTTTGTGCTAATTCCAGTTCAGTTTGGGATGCCCACCCGAGGAGAGAATCCTGTAAATCAGCAATAGGCCTAGCGCCGCTCAATGTTGTTCCTTTCGTAGCCTGCCACTTAAGTTGTAGCAGGACTCATGCGCTGGCTAATCACGCGGGTTACACCATCGCCCTGCATCGTCACCCCGTAGAGGACGTTAGCCACGTCCATCGTCGGCTTTTGGTGAGTAATCACGATGAGCTGTGAGGTTTCTCGGAGCTGTTCAAAGAGGTTGATCAGGCGACGCAGATTGGTATCATCCAGTGCCGCTTCCACCTCATCCATAACATAAAACGGGCTTGGGCGCGCCTTGAAAATTGCTACCAGCATGGCCAACGCCGTGAGAGATTTTTCGCCACCAGAAAGCAACGTGAGCCGCTTGACCCGCTTTCCTGGCGGGCGGGCCTCCACCTCGATGCCAGTAGCGAGCATATCTTCTGGGTCGGTAAGCACCAAGCGTCCCTCGCCGCCGGGGAATAGCGTGGAAAAGACTGCCGGAAATTCTCTTTCGACGTCGTGCCACGCATCGGCGAACAGCTGCAGGATCTTGGCATCCACGTCCTCGATCACGTCAGAGAGGTCTTTGCGAGCTTTCTGGACATCCGCCAATTGCCCTGCCAAGTATTCATAGCGCTCTTCCAACGCCTTGAATTCCTCGAGCGCCAACGGGTTCACTTTGCCTAAGGAAGCGAGCGCTTTCTCCGCCTTCTTCAAGCGTGCATGCTCTGCAGCCTTGTCAAAGTCCGCATCCGGCGCATACTCGCGGAGCAGCACCTCCACTGGCACTCCCAGCTGATTTTCGGCCTGGGACTGTGCTTCCTCAATGCGAACTTGTGCCTGTGAACGAGCAATATCGGAGGCATGCTTTGAATCGCTGAGCTTGTTCAACTCCAATTGGGCGGCATGGGCGGCATCTTTAGCCGCTGCCAACTTGGCGGAAAAAGCGGCCTTCACCTCGGCCGTTTGCGTGCGCTGTTGTTCTGACCTGCTCAGCGCCTCCTGCACGCGGTCCTGGATCAAGCTGGCATTGCGTTCCACCGCTTGAGCTAATGCAGCGGCGGATCGACGCGACGCCATGGCCGCCTCGTGCCGCGCCTTAGCCTGTCTTTCATGCTGGGCCTGTCTGCGGAGCTGATCGCCACGCCCACGGGACTGCCCGGCGCGCTCTTCGGCGGTGCGCAGTGCCAGGCGGGCTTCCATATCCATCGCTTTGACTTGTGCGAGCGCGGTTTGGGCTGCGTCGCGCTCCGCGGTGGATGGTTCTTCCTCCTCGTGTTCCTCCACTCGGGCTAGCCGATCCAGGGTTTCGTCGAGTTGCTGTTGTGCCTCAACTGCGCGCAGTTCGGATTGTTGGACTCGCGCGGCCATCCGTTGGTGTTCATTGCGGCTAGCCTCGGCTTGTTTGTGCAGGCGTTGTGCGTCGCGCTGCATTGAGTCAACGAAGGTGTCATGCTCGCGCAGTGCCGACTTTGCACCCGCGGCCTGAATACGAGCTTCCTCTGCTGCTTGCACGGCGCCTTCGAAGGTCCCGGCGATGTGGTTGAGTTCTTCCCGCGCTTGTGCCAATTCAGCACTGGCCTCCGCAATGTGGGCAGCTGTTTCCACGCTTGTGGATCCACTACCGAGCGCCACCCAACCCTCACCGCGTAGGGTCCCGGCTGGGGTCACCGCACGCAGGCGAGGGTCCTGCTCAACTACTTGCAGCGCAGTGCTTGCGTCGGGGGTTAGCACGACGTCGGCGAGTAGGCGCGTGAGGGCTCGGGCATAGCGCTTATCGACGTCCACATGATCCAGCAGCCAGCTAGTCCCCTTCGGCAGCGTTGCTTCCATCCGCCATTGCTTTTGCTGGGATGCCTCGATGAGCACGGTTCGGGAGATTTTGTCCGGGCTGAGCTGCGCTAGGGCTTCCTGCAGGCTCTCACCACTGAGTGCTTCACCTGCTGCGCCCAGCGCGGCCGAGAGAGCCTTCTCTATGCCTCGATGCGGAGTGATGAAGTCAGCGATTGGGCCCCAATTGTCTAGCTGCACGGCTTGTTTTGGCACAGTCTGCTTGAGCGTGTCGATGCGGGATTCCCACTTCGATACTGCGCGTTCCAGGTCCCGCTGTTTGCTGCGCAGCTGCTCTAATCGAGACTCGGCGGCACCGGCTTCGGCAGCGGCCCGGGTGTGGGCTTCCTCGAGTGGTTGACGTCGAGTAGCCAGCTGCTCCAATTCCTCCGCGACAGCTCGCTCTTCAGTGCTCGCCTGCTGCGCACGGGCGAGGGTTTCTTCCAGCTGTTCGGTCAGCCTTTCAGCTTCGCTTTCACTACTTGCCACTTGGGCACGGTGGCTTTCCTCGGCTGCTAACAGCCTGACGACGCCTTCACGCCGATCCGCAATCGCCCGCACCCGTGCCAGGTGTTCTTTATCGGCGCGCTGCAACGCGTCCTCATGATCTTCAACCTGCTCGCGGATTGATTCCAAACGTTCACGTGCGATAGCAACTGCTTGATCCAGTTCAGCCTGCTGCTGGTCAGCCTGTTCTGCGCGGCCCTCTAAGTCCTCTGGGTCGGGTCCGTTGTAGGGTACCTCTGGTTGGGTGCGAGCGCGGTCGGCCGCGATACGCACGGTTGCAGAAACCCGCTCTGCCAACGCTGATAGTTGGAACCAGAGTTGTTGGGCGGCATCGGCTTCTTCCGTCGCCCGCTGTAGCAGAGCTTCGGTTTCTAGTTGCTCCCCGGTTGCTTCCTCAAGACGCTCTGTGACCTCTGCGACCTGCTCCGCCAGAATCTTGGTCTGGTTGTGGGCATCACTGAGCTTGGCTTCTAGCTCGCTCAAGTTCGCGGCCGCCAGCCGCAGCTTCGCGTCGCGCAGATCCGCTTGTACAGTGGCAGCGCGCTGCGCGGTTTCTGCCTGGCGAGCAAGTGGTTTGAGCTGGCGTTTGAGCTCCTCAGTAAGGTCGCTGAGTCGGTCAAGGTTTGCTTGCATGCCGAGGAGCTTGCGCTGCGCCTTCTCCTTGCGACGGCGGTGCTTGAGCACACCCGCTGCTTCTTCGATAAAGGCGCGGCGTTCCTCGGGGCGGGACTCCAAGATCTGGGCGAGGCGCCCCTGTCCCACGATGACGTGCATTTCCCGGCCGATACCGGAGTCGGAGAGCAGCTCCTGCACGTCCATCAACCGAGCCTTGGCCCCGTTGATTTCGTATTCGCTGGCGCCGTCGCGGAACATGCGTCTGGTAACCGATACCTCGGAGTACTCGATCGGGAGGGCCCCATCCGAGTTATCGATGGTCAAGGTCACCTCGGCGCGGCCCAGCGCCTTGCGCTCCCCCGCGCCGGCGAAGATGACGTCCTCCATTTTGCCGCCGCGCAGGGTCTTAGCTGAGTGCTCCCCCATGACCCAAGCCAGCGCGTCTACAACGTTGGACTTGCCAGAGCCGTTCGGCCCCACCACCGCGCAGATCCCGGGCTCGAACTTCAGGGTCGTTGACGAGGCAAAAGACTTGAATCCTTTGAGGGTCAGCGATTTTAGATGCACCGCTTGATACTAACAAGCAGGGTTCTAGTATTCACGCAGGCTGCCGCGCTAACCCTGGAATTCGGCGTTGTACTTCGATGTGTTCCCCGCAGCGCTCCCGGGAGGAGGCCGTGTCCGATTCCGGCACATACGGCGAATCTCCCTGCCGCTGCGCCCCCATCCGATCCTGCAACTTGAGGATTTCTGCGAGGAGCTGCTTCGAGGCAGGGAGATTTGAGGAATTTTGATCAGCAAGCTGATTGCGCAGCCGGCGTTTAACGCATATCGAACCCGGTAGCTCCACGTGGCTGCGACCACTGCTCGATCACGGCTTCTACGATTCCAGGCGCCTGGGTGCTTCTCAACCACGCCAGGAGATCTTCGCACTTTTTGCGATGACCTTCCGCCACCACGCACACTCGACCATCGCTGAGGTTAGTGGCGCTTCCAGCCAAACCTAGTTCGAGGGCGCGGGAGCGAGTGTGCCAGCGAAAGCCAACGCCTTGGACGTGTCCCAGCACAAACACAGTCAGTCGGATCACCGGTGGGTCAGTGGGTCAGAACCGTCCCAGCACTCCATGCCTTCCCAGCCACGGATGCCCTTGACATCGTCGCGGTGGAAGACGGGATTGAGTCCTTGTTTGCGCTGTTCTGCGAAGTTCTTGAGCAGTGCCACCGCAATTCCGCCCATGGGCAAGATAGCGATGAGGTTGACTGTTGCCATCAGACCGGAGAAGGTATCAGCCAGCGCCCACACGAGTGGCACGGAGCCCATCGCGCCGCCGAAGACGCACAATGCCACCAGCGCGCGGAATCCGTTCAAGACCAGCTTGGATTTAGTGAGGAACTCGATATTGCTCTGGCCATAGTAGTAGTTGCCAATCACCGAGGAGAAGGCCAAGAAGATGATGACTACGGTGAGGAAGTGGATGCCCCACTCGCCCACGTTAGATGCCAGAGCGTTCTGAGTCATCTGCATGCCGGTGAGTTCTTCATCGATGTCACCGCGTGCCAAAAGAATGATGAACGCAGTAATCGAGCACACGATCACGGTGTCAAAATACACACCGAGAGTCTGAATTAGGCCCTGCTTAACCGGGTGAGACACAGATGCGGTTGCGGCGGCGTTCGGAACAGAGCCCATACCAGCCTCATTGGAGAACAATCCGCGCTGTACGCCCTTCATGATCACGGTGCCCAGGGTGGCGCCTGCGAATTCGCGGGTTCCGAAAGCGTGGGTCCAGATGGACCAGATCATGCCCGGGATTTTGTCTGCGTTGATACCGAGAACGAGCACACCGATAACGATGTACATAACGGCCATAAACGGCACTACTACCTGTGTGAAGCTCGCGATGCGCTGCACACCGCCAAAGATAATTACTGCGGTTAGCAGTGCCAGCACGATGCCCACGGTGAGCTTTGTCGTAGCGGGGTCAGCGTCGATCGATGCCACCATCGCCTCGGAGATGGAGTTCGACTGAACTGCGTTGAATACGAAACCATAGGTCACGGTGATGAGCACGACGAACAGCACGGCTGCCCACTTCTGCTTCCAAACCTTGGTGATGTAGTACGCGGGGCCACCACGGTAAGAAGAGTGATCCCGCACCTTGAAGGCCTGCGCCAGGGTGGATTCTACGAATGAGGTTGCGCCGCCGATCGTGGCGAGCATCCACATCCAAAACACTGCGCCCGGACCGCCGGTCGCGATGGCGATGGCGACGCCTGCTACGTTGCCGGTACCTACTCGGGAGGCAGCGGAAATGGTAAATGCTTTGAACGCCGAGATACCTTTTTGGCCCTCGGAGATTTCTGACGGTTTCTCAACAACCGCCTTAAACATGTCCGGAATGTAACGAATCTGCACTAGAGCCGTGGTGATACAGAACCACACGCCAGCACCAACAAGGAGCACGAGGACGAATTTCCAGTAATGCTCGTTAAATGTATCTACGTAGGTTTGGATGTTTTCCATATACGTAGCGTAATGGCAAAGTTGTTCTGCGTTTAATCGTTCCGCAAATTTTTATTCAGGCGCTGTTTAGGGTCTGCAATCAGCGCTACCACTTTGCTGCAAACTATTGATCAGACGCTAGTAGCGCAGCGTCTATCCGCTCCCCGTACCCCCCCTGCTGAACGAAGACCTCCAAATGCCGTGTTGCCCACCGTATTGAGTTGAAATTCTTGCTAAGCCGATGCGGGCCAGCTGGCTCCAGGTTCCCAACTCCAAATCTCGGCAGCTCCTCGAACAGGGCATCTATTTCGGCCATCGCTCATGTGCCACAGCAGTCCTACGAGTGACTTTGCTGGCGCCGTCGCAACGCTTGCCGACGGGTGTTCGGCTCCTCCTGGTAGCGCACCGAGCCGCGCGACAGCAGGTTTTGTTGCAAGAATTGTGGAACCCAATAGTGCGGGCAGCTGGAGCAAGCCCCGCTGAGGCTCTACTACCTAGCACTACCATCGCATGGTTCGAGCTAGTGGCAAACCGGCTCAACGCTATCCATCCACCCGCTGGCACTGCGGGCAAAGGTGTGATCCCCGACCCGCAAATTGTTCGCGCACCATAAGCGTCCCGCAGCGTTTACATGGCTTCCCTTGCTGCCCGTATGCATTGAGCGACCTGGAGAAGTACCCCGACTCTCCGTTGACATTGACGTACAAGGAATCGAAAGAGGTCCCGCCTTCTGACAAAGCACGCTGCATCACATCAATGCCCGCCCGCAGCAAAGCGGTGATCTCCGCGAGAGACAATGAAGAAGCAGCCTGCTCGCCATGGATGCCCGCCTGCCACAGCATCTCGTCTGCGTAGATATTGCCAATTCCGGATACCACGGTTTGGTCGAGCAGCACTCGCTTAATAGCAGAGCGTCGAGCATTAATCCGCGCTGATATGGCAGAAAGGTCCAGCGCCGCATCTAGAAGGTCAGGCGCGATATGAGACACCAACTCCGGCACACCATCCACTAACTCACTAAAGTGCCAGTATCCGAAGGTGCGCTGATCTACGAACCACAGCTCTTGGCCGTCATCAAGCGCAGCGCTGGCGCGCAGATGCTTGTGTGGCGCGGTGCCAGCGGTCTTGACCAGCATCTGGCCACTCATGCCCAGGTGAATGAGTAGTGCCTCATCCGCGGCGCTCAGCCAGAGGTATTTGCCCCGCCTATCGACGCCCGTAATTTGCACTCCCCCAAGCCGCGCAGCGAGTTCGACTGCCCCACCAATCTGCCGTCGCGCTGCCCGCGGATGCATAACGGACGCAGACACGATCTTTCGACCGACGACGTGCGGAACAAGCCCACGCCGAACGACTTCGACTTCGGGAAGCTCAGGCATTTAGCGGATTGCGAGGTAGGCCATGTGGGCGGCCTGCTGCTCGGCAAGCTTCTTGTTCGGCCCAGTGCCAGTGCCCTTGCGCTCACCGTTGATCACCACGTGTGAGGTGAAGGTCTGCTCGTGGTCTGGGCCGGTGAACTCAGATTCGTAGACAGGCGCCGGTAGCTTCTTCTCAGCCACCTTTTCCTGCAAAGTAGTCTTCCAGTCCTGGTGCAAGCCCTTTGCGGAGGCAGTATCAATTTTGTGTTTGAACAGCCGCAATACCACTTCCCGGGCGACTGCAAACTCATGCTGGATATAGATGGTACCGAGAATGGCTTCCATCGTGTCCGCGAGGATCGAGTCCTTTTCGCGCCCATCAGTGGAATCCTCGCCCTTGCCAAGCAGGATATGTTGGCCCAAATTAATCTCACGCGCGATGTCGGCCAGGCCGTAACGGCTAACGATGCTGGCTCGCATCTTGGAGATGTCAGACTCCGCGCGGTCTGGGTACTGGTGGTACAGCTGCGTTGCCACGGACAGTCCGAGCACGGCGTCACCCAAGAACTCTAGGCGCTCATTGTTCGGCAGCATGCCGTTTTCATTGGCAAAACTGCGGTGTGTCAATGCCAGACGCAGGTTCGTCTCAGTCAATTCCACCCCGAGCGCTGCTAGCAGCGGCGTGTGATCGACGGCAGTAAAGGCCGCGTCGAGGGCTTCTTGGCCGGTGACGCGGCCTTTCTTACGACTCACTTAAACTTCTCCAGTCCAGCCCAGCGTGGATCTGGGCGTTCGTCTTCTTCGCCGGAAACTCCATCGGGCGCGGGGACCTCAGCGTCACCGCATTCGAGACCAAAATAATCGCACACTGGATTAAATGGCAGGTCCAAGCCAACGGCGTCGATGAGGCTTTGGGTTAGGTCGATAGTGTCGCCAGCTACCTGTGGGACATCATCGTCATCTTCGGCGTCTTCGCCTTGGATGAAGGTGTCCGTAGCCGCAAAGACCTCGTTCACGGACACTTCATAGTCCGGATGCAGCGTGGTTAAGCAGCGGGAGCACTGTCCGGTGAGCGTCGCAGTGACCGTGGCATCGACCATGATGCCCTCGCCCAGCGGGGTGAGTGTTGCATCGACAGTGACCGGAGTGCCTGGTTCAATCGCGATCATTTGCACGCCGATACGCTCATCCGCCTGCCCTGACTGGGTGCGCTGCTCCGGCATTCCGCTACCGCGCAGCAGCTTCACGACGTTAAATACTAATGGTGAGGACACTTAGATACTGTCCTCTCGGGGCTGCGCACCAACGGCACCTGCACCACGACGCAATGCTGCGCGGTCACGAGAAACTGCCCGCAAGGTTCCGGAAAGGGAATCCTCGAATTCAGCGAGCTTGTTGTCCACAAAGGCATCGCACTCTTGGCGCAGGCGGTTGGAATCGGTATGCGCCGCGTCAACTACGCGATGCGCCTCCTCGTTTGCACGACGAACCACTTCCGATTCGGAAATCAGACGCTGTTGCTCAGCGAGGCCTTCTTCAACGGCTCGATCGTAGGAATCACGGGCCTGAATCTCTAGGCGCTCTGCTTCCGCGGTGGCGCGATCGACCAAGTCATCAGACTTGCGGCGTGCTTCCTCAACGAGTCGGTCTGCTTCATCTTGTGCCTTAGCCACCATGGCGTGGGCACGATTCTCGGCATCGCCGAGCATCATTTCAGAGTCCTGCCGGGCACGGGATACCAGGTCGGTGGCCTGCGCATCCGCATCATCCACAATGTCCGCCGCACGATCCTCGGCGCCACGGATAATTTCATCACGTTGATCGAGGACGTCTTGTGCGTCATCGATTTCCACGGGTAGTGCGTTGCGGAGGTCGTCGAGAAGCGCCAGCATGTCGTTGCGGGGCACCATGCAGTTTGCGGTCATCGGCACGCCATAGGCCTGCTCGACGGTCTGAACCATTTCATCCAAGGCTTCGAATACGCGGTACATGGTTCCTCAGCTTACCTACCCGATCACACAATCTCGGGGCACACGCGTCAAGCGTGGGAGTTCTTTTCACATATCGCCCCTCCATAACAGCGGATAGCCATGGCTTCTCGCACAACCCCTTCCCTGCTGTGTCACACCTCACTTGACAGTCCAACTTGAGGAACAGTAGGTTTAGCAATATTACGCAAACGTTTGCATAGTCTATTACCTGCACAAAGGAGGAAAGCTAGTGAGCTCGCCCTCCAACCTCAAGGACGTTGCAGCTGCTGCCGGAGTTTCTATCTCCACTGCATCCCGCGCGCTAGCAGATAAACCCTCCATTTCTGTGACCACCCGAAATCGTGTGCGTGAAGTAGCTAAAGAGCTCAATTACCAGCCCAACGTTCAAGCCCGCGGACTACGCAACTCGCGCACCAAACTCATCGGGCTCGCTATCCCCACGCTGAACAACCCTTATTTCGCCACCATGGCCGCCACCATTCAAAAGTGCGCCACCCAGCATGGCCAAACCACCCTCATCACCACCAGCGACGAAGATCCTGTCCAGTTCGAAACTGCAATCCACTCACTGTCACAGATGCGGGTTGACGGCATGATCGTTGTCCCCAGCGAGGACTGTGCGGAACTACTACGGGACACCCGAGATGCCGGCACTCCCATCGTCCTGATTGACCGCACCGTCCCCGAAACCAACCTCGATGCCTATGTCTCGGATCCACTGCCGGGTCTTCGTGCCGCGTTGCGGACGCTGCAAGAACTCGGACACACGCACATCGGTTTCCTCTCCGGGCCGCAATCGACATCAACAGGAGTGGCCAGATTGGCGGCGTTTAACGCGGTGTGTCAAGAACTCGGCTTGGGCGACACCGAGGTATATCCCGGTGGTTACGAGGTCACCCAGGGAATCGAAGGGGCGCGCGAGCTGCTCAGCCGGGGCGTCACCGCGCTGATCGCAGGAGATTCGATGATGACCTTCGGCGCGCTGGACTACTGCTATTCCACGTCCATCGCGGTTGGTACTGCTCTTGCTTTCGTGGGCTTTGATGACCTGTTCTACATGTCGCTACAGCCCACGCCGATTTCGGTAATCGACCAAGACGTGGTGGCGATGAGCACACGGGCCCATGCTGGCCTCTGCGAGCTTATCGACGCCAAGAGACCGCAGCCGCCTCCTGGCGACCTTGCAACCACGTTCATCCCCCGGGCGACTACTTGCTGCGGGCCCCACGAAACCTCAAGGAGGTGAGCCAACCAGATGTCGAACACAACACCAATCCTCAGGCTAGAGGAAGTGACAAAGTCCTTCGGACCCGTAACCGTCATCGACGGTGTCAGCATTGACGTCCGGCCGGGCCAAGTCCAAGCGCTGCTCGGTGAAAATGGCGCTGGAAAGTCAACGCTGATCAAGATGATGGCTGGTGTCTACCAACCAGACTCCGGGCGCATCATCGTTGACGGCAAGGAAGTACACCTGCCTAACTCTAAGGCTTCCGAAGCTCTCGGTATTGCGACCATCCACCAAGAATTGAACTTGGTCCCCACGATGACCGTCGCCGAGAACATCATGCTCGGTCGTACGCCATCACGCTTTGGCTTGGTCAATTTCTCTCAATTGCGTCGCCAAGCACAGGCCGCGTTGCGCCTCATCGGGCTCGACGTCGATTTGGACACACCAGTTGCTGAGCTCGGCATCGCGCGGCAACAGCTGGTGGAAATCGCCAAGGCACTGTCGATGAACGCCCGAATGCTGATCCTCGACGAACCTACTGCCGCACTCACCGGCAAGGAAGTCGATCAGCTCTTCTCCGTGATCGCGGATTTGCGGGCAAAGGGCGTGGGCATGGTCTTCATCTCGCACCACCTCGATGAGCTCGCACGGATCGCAGACACGATTTCCGTACTACGCGACGGCGCTTTCGTCGCTGAAGTACCGGCGCACACACCCGAGGATGAGCTCGTTCGGCTGATGGTCGGCCGTGACATCGCGGACCAGTACCCACACGTTTCTCATCAACCTGGCGCGCCGCTGTTGGAGGTTCGCGAGCTGAGTTCACAGGGGGCGTTCAAAGACGTCAGTTTCACTGTGCATGCTGGTGAAGTAGTCGGCTTGGCAGGACTCGTCGGGGCCGGCCGCACAGAAGTTGTGCGCGCCATCGCGGGCGTAGACAAGGTCGATTCCGGCACAGTGATCGTCGATGGACAGCGTCTAGCTTCCGGCAACATTTCCAAGGCAATCGCGCAGGGGATCGGGCACGTCCCCGAGGATCGCAAGGGCCAAGGCCTAGTTTTAGATGCCACCGTCGGTGAGAACCTTGGCTTTGCCACACTACGGTCCACCAGTACCTTCGGGCTGGCTGACCGCCGCGGACAAACCAGTCGCGCCACCGAGGTCGCAGACAAGCTCCGCATCCGGATGGCCAGCATCCACCAGCCGATCCGGGACCTGTCCGGTGGCAACCAACAAAAGGCCGTGTTTGGCCGTTGGGTGCTCGCGGGGTCGAAAGTGCTGCTGCTTGACGAACCAACCCGTGGCGTCGACGTCGGCGCAAAGGTAGAAATCTACAACATCATCAACGAGGTCACAGCCGCCGGCGGTGCCGTACTCATGGTCTCCTCAGACTTGCCCGAAGTCCTCGGCATGTCCGATCGCGTCCTCGTGATGTCTGGCGGCGAGGTCGCCGGGGAACTACCACCGACCGCCACTCAAGATGAGGTCATGACCCTTGCTGTCGCCAACCTCACCAGTGCTGTTAACACCAATTCAGACTCAGACCAGGAGCTCTCCTCATGACCACCACGAAGACGCCTTCGCACCGCGTACTCAACTGGATGATGAACAACGGTGCGCTCGTTGGCCTCATTGTTTTGTGCGTAGCGTTGTTCATCGCCACCCCGCACTTCCTCACGGTGAACAACTTCGTCAACATCGGTATCCAAGCAGCCACAGTTGCGATCTTGGCATTCGGCATGACCTTCGTCATCATCACCGCTGGCATCGACCTCTCTGTCGGCTCCGTCGCCGCACTGGGAGCTATGGTCTCCGCCTCCTTCTTTGGCAGTACTTCGCTTCCCGGCTGGGTCACTTTGCTTATCGGCCTGATCATCGGCGCGATGGCCGGCATGATCTGCGGTATGGCCACCGCCTTCGGCAAGATCCCCTCCTTTATTGCCACTCTTGCCATGATGTCCGTCGCCCGCGGCGCAACCTTGGTTATTTCCCAAGGCTCACCGATGCCGACAGCTGATTCCGTGAACTTCCTCGGCTCCACCGTGGGCGGGGTGCCCATTCCGATTGTGATGATGGTGCTGGCGGGCCTGATCTGCTGGTTCATCTTGG
Organism: Corynebacterium sp. H128; assembly: GCF_037482625.1. Lineage (NCBI taxonomy): Bacteria > Bacillati > Actinomycetota > Actinomycetes > Mycobacteriales > Corynebacteriaceae > Corynebacterium > Corynebacterium sp. H128. Next base: position 34,634 of record NZ_JBBHKW010000002.1, read on the forward strand.
AGCGCACCGTCCTCGGTCGCTCCATGTATGCGATTGGCGGCAACCTCGAAGCAGCGCGGTTGTCTGGTCTGCCGGTAAAGAAGATTCAGATCACGGTGTTCGCGCTTTCCGGCCTGTTTGCCAGCCTCGCTGGTCTGGTGATGGCCGGCCGTCTTTCCTCGGCGCAGCCACAAGCTGGCGTGGGCTATGAGCTAGATGCCATTGCGGCCGTCGTCATTGGCGGTGCTTCCCTAGCCGGTGGTTCCGGAAAGGCAACTGGCACCCTGGTGGGCGCGATGCTCCTCGCTGTCATCCGCAACGGACTCAACCTTCTGAATGTCTCATCCTTCTGGCAGCAGATTGTCATTGGTTTGGTGATCGCACTCGCCGTTGGATTCGACGTAATCCGAAATAAGACTGCCAACTAATCCCCCTGTCTTCCCACACAGTTCTCGAAAGGAACCTCATGTCCATCGCACGCAAGTCCCTCGCTATTGCCTCCATTTTCGCCCTGTCTTTCAGCATGACAGCCTGCAACCGCGGTGAGGCCGGCCAGGATTCCGTCACACTGGCACTGTCCACCCAATCCAACCCATTTTTCGTAGAACTGCGCGACGGCGCACAAAAGAAGGCCGATGAGCTGGGCGTGAAGCTCAGCATCCAGGATGCGTCCGATGACGCCTCCACCCAGGCAGACCAGCTCAAGAATGCAGAGACCTCCGGCTCGGGCGTGGTCATTGTCAACCCAACCGACTCCGACGCTGTTGTCCCATCCGTGAAGTCCCTCAACAACGCCAAGATCCCAGTGATCGCCGTTGACCGCTCCGCAAGCGAGGGCGAGATCGCATCCTTCATTGCTTCTGACAACGTCGCTGGCGGCAAGCAAGCTGCCGAAGCACTGGCGAAGTCAATCGGCGAAGAAGGCGAAGTACTGATTCTGCAGGGCATTGCCGGATCCTCCGCTTCCCGTGACCGTGGCAAGGGCTTCGAAGAAGGTATCTCCGCCTTCCCGAACATCAAGGTTGCGGCGAAGCAGACCGCCAACTTCGACCGCACCGAAGGCCTGAACGTCACCACTAACCTGCTGCAGGCACACCCCAACGTCAAGGCAGTCTTTGCTGAGAACGACGAAATGGCACTCGGCGCTATTGAGGCTCTGGGAGCGAAGGCAGGCAAGGAAGTAAAGGTATTTGGTTTCGACGGCACCGCTGACGGTATTGCAGCCGTCGAAAAGGGCTCGCTTGCAGGAACCATCGCACAGCAGCCAGCTGAGCTGGGTGCACAGGCCGTGGAGCAGGCCAAGGCACTTCTCGACGGCAAGGACGCTAAGAAGGAAATCCCGGTTGAGGTCGTGACCGTAGATTCCTCCAACGTTGCTGAGTTCAAATAATGAAGACGCTCTGCGTAGTTGGTTCCATCAACGCTGACCTATTCGTCCAGGTACACCGCCACCCACAGCCAGGCGAAACTCTGCTTGGCTCCGGCGGGGACATTTTGCCTGGCGGTAAGGGAGCAAACCAAGCAGTAGCCGCAGCGCTGCAGGGAGCCCGCGTTCGTTTCATCGGCGCGGTTGGTGACGATGCGTACGCAGAGTCTGCGCTCTCCCTCATGCGTTCTTCCGGTGTGGACTGCTCCCACATCTCGCAGCTAGCGCAGACAACCACCGGACTTGCGATCATCACTGTGGCTGAAGACGGCGAAAACACGATCATCGTCGTGCCAGGTGCAAACGCAGCAGTAGACGGCGATTTCCTGGCATCCCACTCAGTGTCGGATGCAGAAATCCTGCTCCTACAAGGCGAGATTCCGGCCGAGGGCTTCGCCGCTGCGGTGGCGCAAGCGAGCGGACGAGTCATTATCAACTTGGCGCCTGTCATCGACGTTGATCGCGCAGCGCTTCTCCGCGCTGACCCCCTGGTTGTCAACGAACACGAAGCCGGCCTCGTTATGACTCAGCTCGGTATTACTGCGCCGCAGTCTGAGCCCGCAAACATGGTGAGTGCGCTGCTCGATGCCGGTTTTGCTTCCGTTGTTCTCACTCTGGGCGCCAAGGGTGCCCTGCTCGGCGATAGTGCCGGGCTCACCGCCATCCCGTCGCCATCGATCACGGCGGTAGACACTACCGGGGCTGGTGATGCCTTCACTGGGGCGCTGGCAGCCCAATTGCTGGCTGGCCATTCGCTCCGTACTGCGGCCCAACATGCCGCTCGTGTCGGTGCTTATGCTGCCACCAAGCACGGCGCTCAGCCGTCATACCCTTCCCTATCCGATCCACTACCGGAGGTCCACTGATGCGCAAGTTGGGCATTTTGAACGCGGAGCTAGCCGCTGCAATCAACCAGCTCGGGCACACAGACACCTTTGCGGTGGCTGACTGCGGGTTACCTATCCCCAGCCATGTACCAGTAATCGATTTGGCGCTGGTCTTTGGCATCCCGAGGTTCAGTGAGGTGCTGGCAGCGCTACGGGAAGAGGTAGTGATTCAAGAATCGCTTGTCGCTGAAGAGTCGCCTGAAGAAGTAGTGGCGCTCTTCAACGGGCTGCCCCTCCGGAAGGAAAGCCATGAAGAGCTCAAGGCGCTGCTCAGCGACGTCAAGTTTGTGGTTCGCACCGGAGAGACCACAGCCTATGCCAATGTCATCCTCACTTCAGGAGTGGCATTCTAGCGTGGCCGTTCAGGTCCCATGAGCACACTAATGGCCCGCTTCCGATCACTGCAGCTAAGCAGGGGACAGGAAGCGGGCCGATTTTTTGTCGGTGTTAGATAACGCCCTGTGCGAGCATTGCGTCAGCAACCTTCTTGAAGCCTGCAATGTTGGCGCCGATTACGTAGTCGCCTTCGTGACCGTATTCTTTGGCCGTCTTGGCAACGTTCTGGAAGATGCCCGACATGATCTTGTGCAGCCGCTCGTCGGTGTACTCGAAGCTCCAGGAGTCACGGGAAGCGTTCTGCTGCATCTCCAATGCGGAGGTAGCAACGCCACCGGCGTTGGCAGCCTTACCTGGACCAAAGTGGATGCCTCGCTCGCGGTAAACCTCGATCGCCTCCGCGGTGGATGGCATGTTTGCGCCTTCTGCGACGAACTTACAACCGTTGTCTGCCAGCGCCTTGGCGTGGGAGCCACCGAGCTCATTCTGAGTGGCACATGGCAATGCAACATCACAAGGTAGATCCCAGATGGATCCTTCTGTGTGCAGCACGGCGCCTTCAGTCTCGTTAACGTAAGCGGTGACACGCTCGCGGCGTACTTCCTTGATTTCCTTGAGCTTGGCAACGTCAACGCCGTTAGGCGTCTCTACCCATGCCGTGGAATCGGAGAACGCGATGACAGTGCCGCCCAGCTCCTGTACCTTTTCGATGGCGTAGATGGCCACGTTTCCGGAGCCGGAGACAATAACCTTCTTGCCTTCGAAGGAGGAGCCATGTGCCTCGAGCATTTCCTTGGTGAAGTACACCAGGCCATAGCCGGTGGCTTCGGTGCGCACCAAGGAACCACCCCAGGCGAGGCCCTTACCGGTGAGAACACCGGATTCATGCTGGTTTGCCAGGCGGCGGTACTGCCCGAACAGGTAGCCGATCTCACGTCCGCCGACTCCGATATCGCCTGCTGGCACGTCACGGTATTCGCCGATGTGGCGATGCAATTCGGTCATAAAGGACTGGCAGAATCGCATGATCTCGGCGTCGGACTTGCCCTTGGGGTCGAAGTCGGAACCGCCCTTGCCGCCGCCGATTGGCAGACCGGTCAGGGAGTTCTTGAAGATCTGCTCGAAGCCGAGGAACTTGATGATGCCAAGGTTGACAGATGGGTGGAAGCGCAGGCCGCCTTTGTAAGGTCCGATTGCAGAGTTGAACTGAACACGGAAACCACGGTTGACCTGGACTTCACCCTTGTCATCAACCCAAGGAACACGGAACATCAGCTGGCGCTCTGGCTCGCAGAGGCGCTGGATGAGTCCGTAGTCGGCGTAGTGTGGATCCTTTTCAAGCACGATCTTGAGGGAGTCGAGTACTTCGGCAACAGCCTGGTGGAATTCTGGCTCGCCGGCATTGCGCAGCAGAAGCTTGTTGTAATAGTCAGAGACTTGGGCCTCGATAGAAGACATGCTGCATTCCTTTCGGTATTCGCGCAGCCTCACAACCCTTGTTCTTCCGGGGTGCAATAATGGCTTCTACCCCGGGCAAGAATTGCGATTGCCGCGGATGTTGATAAAACGACCACCTGCAAGTGAATTACTTCAGCTAACAACGTGACGGTGAAAACTTTATCAGAATATTCGTGGCGGCTTTTCCCAGAAATGAGCCACAGGCCAGAATTCGGCCGTTTTTGAGATGTGGATCACAACTGGAAATTGCCTGGCAAAACGTCAAAAAGCACACTGACCATCTCATATGACGGATGCTTTTGTTGAACAAAGTTCCATAACGTGAGAATAAAACTCCAACCGCAAATATACAACAGATTGGATATTATGCATACGCTCCGCGTGTTGATCGCCCCAGATTCTTTCAAAGGAACAGCAACCGCTCCCCAAGCCGCCGAGCTCATCGCTAAGGGAATCCAGCGCGTGCTCCCCGACGCCACAGTCACCCTACTGCCGCTTGCCGACGGCGGTGAAGGCACCGCCGCCTGCTTTGAGGGAAGCACCATCACCCTCCCCACCACCGATGCCGCAGGCCGCCTCACCGAAGCGAGTTACGTCTTTAACGATGCCTACCCAGAAGCCTTCATTGACGTTGCCGCCGCCTCCGGGCTTCCAGCTGTCGCCGACTGCCCAGTCCCAACCACCGGCGACACCTATGGCACCGGAGTGCTGATTGCTGACGCTGTTTCTCGCGGCGCCCGCAGAATTACGCTGGGCCTGGGAGGCAGCGCCACCGTCGACGGCGGTTCGGGAATCCTTGTTGCTCTCGGTGCTAGCGCAATGGATGCCGCTGGGAACCCACTACGGCAGGGTGGCGCAGCACTGGAAGACTTCGACCATTTCGATACTGCCCAGCTCAACATCCCCGCCGCCAGTGTGGAATGGGTACTGCTCACAGACGTAACCTCCCCTGCTATCGGCCCCAACGGGGCCGCAGCAGTTTTCGGCCCCCAAAAGGGTGCCTCCCCGGAAGATGTTGCTGTTCTGGATAAAGCGCTGGCCACGCTGTGTGAAAAATGCGGAATCGACCCCACCCGACCCGGTTTTGGCGCTGCAGGGGGCCTACCTATCGCACTCACGTGGCTGTCCGCCATCATGCATGGCACAGAATCCGCCATCAAGGTGCTCCCCGGCGCACAGGTGGTCGCCGAATCCATGGGACTGGTAGAACACTTGCACGAGGCTGACGTTGTGATCACGGGCGAGGGTTCCTTTGACGAGCAATCATCTCGCGACAAAGTTACGGGCATGGTCTTGGAACTCGCGGCGAAACAAGGCACGCAAGCTGCCATCGTCGCCGGCCGGTTCAAGGACTCCCCCGCCACTGACATCCTCACGGCCGAGCTCATCGATGCCGACATCAACACCCAGCTCATCGATGCTGGCGAACGCATCGCCCGGCAGCTTAATACTTAAGTCAGGGACGGATTTCCACAACCCAGGGATAGTCAGCTGCGATCTCAAACTCCTGCTCGTTTTCCAACAACGCCGGTTCTGCAGGCAGGTCGGCGTGTGGGGTAAGGAGCCGGGCAAAAGTCATCGCGGTGTGGTTCAGATTGTTGGGAGCATGCACCACGTATCGAGCCATTCGATAGTCGTCGGCATCGCCCTCGACTTGGGCGCGTAGCTGCTCTGCAACTTCAGCAGCTACGACAGCCTCGCCGTCGAGTAGCGCGGTGAGCTTCATGGTGCTGGCAAGTTTCTCAAAGCGTGCTAGCAGGGAGGTAATCTCAGACTCGGGAACGAGGACATCGAAAATAATCTCAGGCATAAACTCAGCGTAGCTAATAAGGTCGATAAGTATGAGCACACCTTTTCTCAACCGCCCTACCCCGCTAATCACAATGGCCGATGGCACATTGAAGCAGGTCAACCCTCTCACGGGAACCGAGGTGTGGACGGTGCCCGGTCGTGGCAATCGCCCCCTCTCCACGCCTGCAACCGACCCGCGGGAACTCAGCGAAGATGATCATCGCGCGGCGTGCGCCTTCTGCTCCGAACGACTCCTGCAAACTCCACCAGAAAAGGCGCGGGTGGTGCTGGAAGATGGAAATTGGGTCACCCGGCCGGGCTTGCTTCCAGGACAGCTTGCTAGCAGCACCGCAGAGTTTCGCCGCGTCCCCAACCTTTTCGAAATTGTCTCCTACGACTACTGGCAGGAGAACTACGGCTATGAGATGGACGCAGAAACTGCCCTGAGGATGCACGAATACCTTGCTGATCCGGAAGGCCGGGAGCACGTTTTTAACATCGTCAAGACACGTTTGCGGGCTGCCGGCAAAAGCGAAGCAGAGCTGGAGGCCCTCACCGAAGAAGAACTGGTAGATCGCGCTGACAGCTACTTCGGTGGCGGGCACGATCTGATTATTGGACGCCGCCACTTTATCGACGGCGCAACACACGATTCACAGTTGGCGTCTTCAGGCACCCTTAGCGTCGCGGAACACCGCGCGATGATTCGCTTCACCACAGAAGCCATCGCCGACCTCTACTCCCGCAACCGCTACGCGCCTTATGTCGCGGTTTTCCAGAACTGGCTCAAGCCCGCCGGAGCCTCCTTTGACCATCTGCACAAACAGCTGGTTGCCATTGATGAGCGGGGAGTTCATGCAGAGGCGGAGATTTCACGGCTGCGGGCAAACCCGAATATGTACAACGAGTGGGCGGTAGACTACGCGAACTACCACAACCTCATCCTTGCTGAGAATGATCACGCGGTGGCTTTCGCCGGCTTCGGGCACCGTTACCCAACGCTAGAGGTCTACTCGAAATCAGCAACCCCGGAGCCCTGGCTGCAGACCACAGCGGAGATCAACGCTATGAGTGATCTCATCCACGCCTGCCACGCCGCCACCGGCGCCAACGTGCCTTGCAACGAGGAATGGCACCATAAGCCAATCGACCTAGATATTCCTATGCCATGGCGCGTGATGATCAAGTGGCGTGTCTCCAACCTCGCAGGATTTGAAGGCGGCACCAAGATTTACCTCAACACGCTTTCACCGCAGAACATTCGGGATCGCGTAGTACCGGAACTGTTCCGACTCCGCGAAGAGAACCGAATCGCCCCGACCGTCCGCATTGCCACTGAGGCGAACGTGGAACGAAACTCCCTCAAGTACAACCCCATACTGCGGAGTTAGAGGTCTAAAGTTAAGGGTATGTCCGAAATCACTTCCATCCTCGCCCAGTCCACAATCGATCTAGGGTGGCAGCGCGAATTCTATCGTGATCTGCACACCCACCCTGAGCTATCCATGCAGGAAAAGCGCACAGCGCAACAAATTCTGCGGAAGCTAGCAGACTTCGATTGCGAAGTGATCTCCGGTATCGGCGGCTATGGCATCATCGCAATTTTCCGAAACGGCGCCGGACCTACCGCGGTCATGCGCGCCGACTTTGATGCCCTTCCTGTAGAAGAAAAGACCGGTGTCGACTTCGCCTCCGTTGCGGAAGGTGTCACCCCACAGGGAGTGCGCACAAAGCTGATGCATGCTTGTGGCCACGACATGCACACCACTGCCTTGCTTGGCTGCTGTGCGCTTCTTGACGACCTGCGCGAGCATTGGTCTGGCACCTTTGTCGCCCTATTCCAGCCTTCTGAGGAAAATGGCGCCGGCGCGCTCCGCATGGTCCAGGACAATCTCAAAGAGGTCATGCCACGACCAGATGTGGTATTTGGCCAGCATATTGGCCCTGGCGCCGCCGGCACCATCAGGTCTATGCCAGGTCCAGCGCTCGCCGCTGCAGATTCCATTCGAATCAAGATCTTCGGCAAGTCCTCTCACGGATCAATGCCGCACCTTTCCATCGACCCCACTTTTGTGGCGGCCATGGTGGTTGTGCGTTTGCAAGGAATCGTCGGGCGAGAAATCCCTCCATCGGAATTCGCCGTCATCACCGTAGGTACCTTGTCCTCCGGAAACTCGAACAACACTATCCCTGAATCGGCATATCTGGTACTGAATTGCCGCACCTACAATGACGAGATCAAGAAAGATCTCTACGCCGCCATTGAGCGCGTGGTCCGCGGCGAATGTGCGGCCTCGGGCTGCCCACAGCCCCCGACTTTTGAGTACACCAACCATGCCCCACTGACAGACAATGACCCTGAGGTCTTCGCACGCGTCCGCAGCAACTTTGATGCAGTCTTTGGGGAAGACTCCGTAGACGGCGCCCCCTGGACCGCCTCCGAGGACTTTTCCCAGATTCCGCGGGCGTATGACGCCCCATATTTGTACTGGATGCTGGGTGCCACACCGCGCGAGCAATGGGAGAAAGCGGTGGCTACTGACCGAATCGCGGAGGATGTCCCCTCGAACCACATGAGTACGTTCCTGCCAGATTTTGAGCCCACAGTCACCACCGCGAATAAGGCAGCGGCCACCGCTATCCTGACGTACTTGGCCATCTAGGAGGGCTACTCACTCGGTAACGGGAGGGTGCGCAGTACCGCGAGTGTCCGCAGCAGGTGCTGCGTTTGTAGTTCTACGCACTGGTCCACGTCTGCTGCTTCAAAGGCTTCAATCAAAGCAGAGTGGTCCTTGGCACCTGAGCTGAACAACTCCGGCTTCGATTGGAGGGCGACGCACACGTAGGGAGCAGCTGCGAGGGAGAGGTTGAGTACGATTCGGGAAGTCCATGAATCGTCGATGCACATCAGCGCGCAGTGGAATTCCCGATCAAGGTCGGCGTAGAGCACCGGATCCGATTCCGCATTAAGACGGTGCATCATATCTTTGGCACCGGAAAGATCTTGGGCAGGTCCCTCAAAGTATTTGCGGATGAGGATCGGGTCCAGAATCGAGCGGAGGTGATACACCTCTTCCGCTCGTTCCAGACTGAACCCCGTGACCGTCGTGCCTTTATGAGCTTCGGACTGGGCTAAGCCGTCTTGTTCCAAACGGCGTATTGCTTCTCGAATCGGGGTCACTGAAACCCCCAATTTCTCAGCCCAGTCTGATTGGACAATATGAGAACCTCCGGGGAGTTCCCCGGAGGTGATAGCGCGACGCAGCTCCGTGTAAGAAAACTCGGCCTGCGTCATAGGGGTGCGTCCCCGCTCGAAGGTCACCGAACTCATACGGTTTACCCTACTCCGCGGGGTTCATTAATAGAACTTCACCAATTCCAGCTCAGCCGGGTTGGGTAAGAGCTGATGCCGTGGCACAACGCGGACGGTGTACCCAAGCTGACCTGGCTCGTGAATCGGCAGCTCAGCCCAATAACGTCCTTCCCCATTGTCCTGCATCGAGACGACGGTGGTGTCCACTAGATTGCCCTCGTGATCCAGCGCGCCGAAGACCGCTTGGACGTCAACATCGCGTCCGGTCAGCATGCCCAGCTCCACGTCCACAGAGATGCTCGCTGTTTCTCCGGCGGTAACCGCGCGGTTGGTATCGGAGGCGTTCCGCAGCTGCAGATCAGCCAGACGGAGGTTTGGCCAGGACTGATACACCCGTTCTTTCCAGTTCACGAACTGCTCTGCGGCATCCGGATCGCGCATCACCAGTCGCGCAGCGTGATTTGCAGGACGGTAGTACTGCTCGGTGTAATCACGCACCATGCGGGTGCAGCTGACCAGTGGCGAAAGCTCCGTCATGGAACGGCGAACTATGTCGAGCCACTCACGAGGTACCCCGGCTTCGTCCCGTTCGTAGAACTTCGGCACGATCTCATACTCGAGGAGATCATAGAGTGCTTCTGCTTCTAGCTGATCACGGAACATCTGATCATCTGTCTCCACCGTCGGAATGGTCCAGCCATAGCCCTCTTGTGGCATTTCGTCCCACCAGCCATCGGAGATAGACAAGGTCAAGCAGCCATTCATCACGGCTTTCATGCCAGAGGTTCCGGAGGCCTCCTGCGGCCGCACCGGGTTATTGAGCCAGATATCTGATCCGGAAACCAGGTAGCTTGCGAGCCCGATGTCATAGTCCGGTAGGAAGAGGAAGCGATCGCGCACGCCGGCTTCGTCTGCGAAACGAACGATTTCCTGCATCAACTTCTTGCCACCCATGTCATTGGGGTGTGCCTTGCCCGCGATGACGAACTGCACGGGACGCTGCTCGTTGAGCAGAATCTTGCGGAGTCGCTCCGGGTTTTTCAGCATCAGCGTCAGACGCTTATAAGTGGACACACGGCGCGCAAAGCCGACGGTGAGAATATTCGGATCCAACACACGGTCGGTCCAGCTCAGCTGGGCTGCGAACTGGCCACGTCGTATTCCGGATTGTTTGATCGCTTTGCGTGCGACGCGGACGAGATCCCCACGCAATTTGTTGCGTACGCCCCACAGCTCTTCATCCTTAACCGCGTCTGGGTTGCTCCACTCGTCGGCAACTGCCAGATCCTGGCCTTCGGAAAAGCGTTCGATGATCGCGCGCATTTCGGGTTTAGTCCAGGTAGGCAAATGTACGCCGTTGGTGACCGAGCCGATTGGGACCTCTTCCGGTTCAAAACCGTTGTAGAGGGCAGCGAACATATGGCGGGAGACCTCACCGTGCAGCTTTGCGACGCCATTGGCGTGCTGCGATAGGCGCAGGCCCATATGCGCCATGTTGAATCGGTGCGGGTCTGCCTCAGCGCCCAGGGAAAGACAACGATCCAGCGGAACGCCGGGGACGAGGTGGCGCTCCTCCGGTAGCCCTTCACCCAGGTATCGTCGGACCAAGTTCATGTCAAAGCGGTCGATGCCTGCTGGCACTGGGGTGTGGGTGGTAAAGATGCTGGCTGCGCGCACCTGGGCTAATGCAGCATCGAATGTGGCCCCTTCGACCATGCGCTCGCGAATCCGCTCGAGTCCTAAGAAGCCGGCATGCCCCTCGTTGAGGTGGGCAACTCGTGGGCGGGCCAAGCCACGGGAATCACAGAATGCATTGACAGCACGCACGCCGCCGACGCCAAGGACTAGTTCTTGGCGGACTCGGTGTTCACTGTCGCCGCCATAAAGCCGGTCAGTGACATCCTGCATGTCCGGCGGGTTGTCTGGGATGTTGGTATCGAGCAGCAACAGCGGGACGCGCCCTACTGCAGCCACCCACAGGGCGATAACAATGTCGCGTCCCTCTGGGAAAGCGACGGTGACTTTAAGCTGCTGGCCCTTCTCATCAAGGACTTGTTCCACCGGAAGCAGATTCGGGTCATGGTACTCGTAGTGCTCCTCCTGCCAGCCATCGCCGGACAGGGACTGAGTGAAGTAGCCGTAGGAGTACAACAGTCCGACGCCGATAAGCGGGACACCAAGATCGGAGGCTGACTTCATGTGGTCGCCGGACAAAACTCCCAAGCCACCGGAGTAGATCGGGAGGGAGGGGTGAATACCAAACTCCATTGAGAAGTATGCAGCAATCGGATCTGCCGGACCGAGGTCGCTTTCACCTACGGTCGCTTGGTCCTCAATCTGATGCGTCGCATGGCTGTTTTGGTACCAGAAGGAGGATTGCAGGTAGGAATTAAGATCAGCTTCTTCAGCATTGACGCGCTCGACATAATCCCGATCTGCAGCGAGTTCGCGCAAGCGCTCCGAGGAGGCCTCCATGAGCATCCGGCGGGGATTCTCATCGAAGTCGCTCCATCGGGTCGGATCGATTTCACTGAAAAGGTCGCGGGTTTCTTGGCGCCAAGACCAACGCAAATTCATGGCGAGGTGCCACAACGGTGCGAGGGCCGGCGGGACGCTTTGAACAACGTTGATGGTGTTTGAAGGTTTCACGCCCTTCACTTTGCCACAGAACGAGGAAACCGCGACCGGAACAGAAAAACTAGTACTTCACTTCGCTCACGTCTTCGCCAAGCATGTGGACGTGAATCATGTTGGTATTGCCTGGTTCTCCAGGAGGAGTACCTGCCACGACAACCATCACATCGCCGACTTGGTAGTCGTCCATAGCCAACAGCGCTTTGTCTACTTCCACCATCATGTCGTCGGTGGTGCGCACCGTTGAACACAAGAAGGTCTGCGCGCCCCACGTGAGAGCAAGCTGGGAACGAACTTCTACCTGCGGGGTGAACACCAGCAGTGGCAGCGAGCTGTGCAAACGTGCAAGTCGCTTAGCGGTATCGCCGGAGGTGGTGAAAGCAACCAGTGCCTTCGCATTCAGACGCTCTGCGATGTCACGTGCCGAGTAGGACAACACGCCCCGCTTGGTGCGCGGAATGTGGCTGAGTGGTGGCGTGGAACCGTTGGATTCCGCAGCTGCCACGATGCGAGCCATCGTGCGAACCACGTTCTCAGGGTCCTTGCCCACGGAGGTTTCGCCGGAAAGCATCACGGCATCTGCGCCGTCGAGCACAGCGTTGGCAACGTCCGAAGCTTCCGCGCGAGTCGGGCGGGAGTTTTCGATCATGGAGTCCAACATCTGGGTCGCCACGATCACTGGCTTAGCATTCTCTCGGGCAATTTGAACCGCCCGCTTCTGCACGCCGGGGACATCTTCCAACGGCACTTCCACGCCGAGGTCACCACGGGCCACCATGACAGCGTCGAAAGCCAGGATGATGGATTCGAGTGCTTCAACTGCTTCTGGCTTCTCCAGCTTTGCGATCACCGGCACGCGACGATTCTCTTCGTCCATGACCTGGTGGACTAGCTCGATGTCCGCTGGGGAACGGACGAAGGACAGTGCGATGAAGTCCACGCCGAGCTGCAGGGCGAAGCGGAGATCGCGGATGTCCTTCTCGGATAGCGCAGGCACCGAGATGTTCATGCCAGGCAGGGAAACACCCTTGTTGTTGGAGACTGGGCCGCCCTCAGTGACCTCACAGATGACGTCATCGCCTTCCACAGCGATGCAGACGAGGCCAACCTTGCCGTCGTCGACAAGCAAGCGATCACCAGGCTTGGCGTCCTTAGCGAGCTCCTTGTAGGTAGTGGAGACGCGGTCATGCGTACCTGCTACGTCTTCAACGGTGATGCGGACCGTCTCGCCGGTTTCCCACACAGTGGCACCGTCCACGAAACGACCGAGTCGGATCTTAGGGCCCTGGAGATCGGCCAGCACGCCGATGGCGCGACCAGTCTCGTCGTTTGCTTCCCGGACCCAGCGGTAGTTCTGTTCATGGTCGGCATGATCGCCGTGCGAGAAGTTCAATCGCGCGACATCCATTCCAGCCTTTGCTAAACCAAGGATGCCTTCTTTAGAGGCGACTGCCGGACCGAGCGTACATACAATCTTTGTTCGTCTATTCACGCCCCCCACCCTAGTCCTAATGGGGGTACACGGCTACAAGTGTGACCCGGGGCGGTCGGATCCGCTGGTTGCTTGTCGACGTCCCAACCAAAAGAACATCACAATTGCGACCAAGAAGAGAATTCCTGAGGTGAAAGTATTCACGCGTTGGCCAAGGATGAGCGTCGCCGGATCACTGCGCATGAGCTCGATCCAGAAGCGGCCCGCGGTATAGCCCGCAACGTAGAGCCAGAAGACTCGGCCACGATCCAGATCGAATTGCTTGTCAGCCCAAAGCAACAAGAGGCAAATCAGTACGTTCCAGATCAGCTCATACAGAAAAGTCGGGTGCACCACATCGATCACTTCACCGGTAGAACGGCCGGTCAGCGGCGCCAGCGCACCGTTAGCATCCACGCGGTAGTAGATCTCTAAGCCCCACGGCAAGGTGGTCGGGCCACCGTAGAGCTCTTGGTTGAAGTAGTTCCCCAACCGTCCAATGGCTTGGGCCAGGATGATCCCGGGGGCGGCGGCGTCGAGAAGCGGTGCGAAGGGCAGTTTCCGGACGCGCATCATCACCCACACGCACAGCACACCGAGAGCTACTGCTCCCCAAATTCCCAGGCCACCGTTCGTCACCTTGAGCGCATCAACTGGGTTGCACGTGTCACAAAAATATTGATCATTATCAGTGATCACATGGTAGATTCGGCCACCGATAATTCCGGCCGGGACAGCAATGAGTGCCGCGTCCAACACGACATCTGGATTACCGCCACGGGCTAGGTAGCGTCGCTTCGTCAGCCAGATTGCCACGAGGATTCCAGCAACAATGCAGAGCGCATAGGCGCGGATCGGAATGCCACCGAGGTGCCACACCCCTTGCGGCGGCGAAGGTAGGTACGCGAGATTCATCACGCAACTAGTGTGCCCTAAAGATGGGATACGCGCTGTCACTACCCCAGGATTAGCGCGTGGTCGGAGTGGCGGGATGCTGGCCGACGGCAACCATCGTGCGCACCAGCCGGAGTGGCTCTGGAGCTGTCACCAGGCTTTCCCCGATCACCACAGCATCAGCACCAGCACTGGAATACCAACGCAAGTCCTTGGGGGTGCGTACCCCGGATAAGGCCACACGAATCGTCTCTCTCGGAAGCCCAGGAGCGATCTCACCAAATGCTTTGGGGTTCATCGTCATGGAATGAAGGTTGCGGGCGTTCACGCCTACAACCGAGGCTCCGGCCTGGATGGCCCGCGAGGCGTCGTCCGGGGTTTGCACCTCTACAAGCGCCGTCATCCCTAGAGACTCAATGCGATCCAGCAATGACTCGAGTCGAGGCTGGTCGAGCGCGGAAACGATGAGGGGAACCATGTCGGCCCCGTAGTAGCGTGCCTCATGGATCTGGTAAGGATCGACGATGAAGTCTTTGCTCATCACCGGTACGGACACCGCTGCACGCACGGCAGCGAGATCTTCGAGCGAACCCATGAATCGTCGACGCTCAGTCTGGCAGCCGATCATGCGCGCGCCGCCGGCTTCGAATTGCATAGCGAGTTCAGCGGGGCGTTCAATCTGAGCGATTACACCATGGCAGGGGGTGGCACGCTTGATTTCGGCGATGACGCCACAGCCTTGTTGCAGGAGGGCGCCGCGAGCGTCACGGGGCGGATCAACCGCCTTGGACATCGCCTTGATTTCCTTGAATGGAACCAACGACTCCCGGTAGGCGACATCTTCCACTACGCCCTGAATGATCTGCTCAAAGATGGACACGAGTATCTGTCCTCTCGCTTGCAAACCCAGGGAAAAGTTGGTGCACAAAACTAAGGCTAGTCGCTAGCCCTACCGGTTTAAAAATCGTGGCGTGCGGTAGTCGGGTCTACATCAGCGTCTAGGGCATCCCACATCAGCCGGGGCGAATCGGGGTCTTCGGCTAGGTCTGCCTCCAGTCGTTCCTCGCGAGCTCTCTTGGTTTCATAGGCATTGCGACGCACTCCGTCTTCCCCAGGCTTCATCACCAGCAGTACTGCAGCGACCAGCGCCAATGCGCATCCCAGCAAAGCCAAAGCTGGCCCGAGATGCTGCACCTGAATGTTGGTGAGCTCAGCCCAATCTGTGATGATGATCGGTTTATTCTGCTGTTGGGAAGCCGCCCCGGAAGTAAGCAGATCCTTCACCCGCTGCGGGTCCGGTTCAGTGGTCAGCAATTGCAGCGGGTGCCAGCTCGCGCCTATAGCTGCGAGCCCCGCAATGGCGGCGACGATTCTGCGAGCGATACGACGCAGCACTAGCGTTGCGACGACAGCAGCTACCAGCACCAAGGCAACGGCCGTCATTTCGGTAGACCACACCGCCCCCGGCAGATTATGCACAGCTTCCCCGGACTTATCGTCAAAAGCAGCGACGCTTAGCCACGTCAGTCGCGAACTCGCCCACACCACGGCTGCGCCAAGGGCAAGCAGAAGAGTAGCTAATTTGCGCATGGTAGTTCCCGATCATCAAAGCACGTGCGGGATCCAGTGTGGCAGGCGGCGCCAGTTTGCCGGACAACCATCAACAACGTATCTCCATCGCAATCTGCAGCTATGCTTACTACCTCTTGCACATGACCAGAGGTCATACCCTTGATCCAGTATTCGTTGCGGGATCGGGAGAAATAGGTTCCTTGGCGCGTTGCCAAGGAATACGCCAGGGCATGCGCATCCATCCACGCAAGCATCAACACCTCTAGGGTGCCCGCAGCCTGGACGACGACCGGGATCAGGCCGGCATCATTGAATCTTAGTTTTGCGGCAAGCTCGGGGGCGAGCTCGAAAGTAGCCGGATCACTCATCGACGCACCTCATATCCGGCGTCGGCAAGCTGGTCTTTTACTTCGGACACTGTCACGGTGCCAAAGTGGAAGATCGTAGCAGCGAGTACTGCATCTGCCCCGGCGGCCACCGCAGGTGGGAAGTGTTCAGCTTTACCGGCACCGCCGGAGGCGATCACCGGGACAGACACCACTGCCCGCACCTTGTGAATCAGCTCGACATCAAACCCATCTTGGGTGCCGTCACCATCCATGGAGTTGAGCAGGATCTCCCCTGCCCCCAAATCCGCCCCACGACGTGCCCACTCGACGGCATCGAGCCCTGCGGACACTGTGCCACCGTGCGTGGTGACCTCGAAGCCGCTGGGCATCTGCGCTGCCCGGCGTGCATCTACGCTCAGCACGATGCACTGGGCGCCGAAGCGCTGGGAGAGCTCTGAAATGAGCTCAGGGCGACTGATAGCGGAAGTGTTAATGCTCACCTTGTCCGCACCAGCACGTAGTAACTCATCCACATCCGCTGCACTGCGCACTCCGCCGCCTACAGTCAACGGAATAAATACCTGTTCCGCGGTGCGACGCACTACGTCGAGCATTGTGCCCCGGCCTTGTTTGGAAGCGCTGACATCGAGGAACGTGAGCTCGTCTACGCCCTCTTGGCCGTATCTGGACGCAAGCTCCACTGGATCGCCGGCATCGCGCAGGTTGTCAAAGTTAACTCCTTTGACAACTCGGCCACCGTCGACATCCAAACATGCGATTACGCGTACTGCTACCGTCACACCTTCTCCTCTTTCCGGATCTCGTCGATGGTACTCAAGATCTCATTGTGTTTGGCAGCTACCCCGGCGATAACACCGGTGGCCCCTATCCGCCAGGGGTGTCCGTCCAGCCCTGTGGCCACGCCACCGGCTGCTTGGACCAAGAGGACCCCCGCAGCGTTGTCCCAAACAAAGGGGCTAAACGTCACCGCTGCGGTGAAAATGCCGAGCGCGACGAAGGCAAGATCCACCCCGACTGAGCCTGTGACTCGCAGGCGGGTGTCTTCATCGGCGAGTTTGGCCAACAACTCGTGGCGTAGTGCGGAAGACATATCGTGTCTCCTGTCGGCCACGATGGAACCATAACCGATCTGCACTTCCCGCCGATGCGGGTGTGCAATTGGCGGCTGTGGTTTTCCGTTCAATAGCAGCGGAGAACCGGCAAAGGCGGTGAGTCTTTTGCCTAAAGCAGGGATCGAGCAGAGCGCTACCACGGGGGCACCGCGGTACAGCAGGCTGACCAGAATGGCACACATCGGATTGCCCGCTACATAGTTCGCAGTGCCGTCGATGGGGTCCACCACCCATACTGCTTCGTCCTCGAGGCTGCCACCGCCCTCCTCGCCGTATACGGGGATTCCGGTGATTGCGGTGAGTTCTCGGCGCAGCAACGCCTCAATACTGAGATCTGAGGTAGTGGCAAAATCCCCACCGGATTTGTCTACGCGCTCCGCAATGCCCATACCGGCTAAGAAGATTCGTTCGGCATCATCGACCACCGCTTCTGCGATGGCGAGCAGCATGCGTGCGTCCATGAGCGTTGTACTCCTATTGGCCGGCCACCGCGGCTAAGGCTTGCTGCAACGTGAAGCGTCCCTCGTACAAGGCCTTGCCGATGATGGCGGAATCGATTCCTTCTGCGCGATACTGCGCCAGTGCGGTGACATCTTCAAGCTTAGAAATGCCGCCGGAGGCGACGACAGGGGCATCGGTAGCAGCCGCGACGTCACGCAAGAGGTCAATGTTAGGGCCACTCAGGGTGCCGTCCTTGGAGACGTCAGTGACCACGAAGCGGGAACAGCCTTGGCAAGTCAGGCGCTCGAGAACTTCCCAGAGATCGCCGCCGTCAGATACCCAACCGTTGCCACGGGTACGCCACTCCCCGTCAACTTCTCGCACATCCAACCCGATGGCTACGCGGTCACCGTACTTTTCGATCACTCCACGACACCATTCGGGATTCTCCAACGCAGCAGTGCCGATGTTCACCCGGCGCGCACCGGTTCCTAGCGCGCGTTCCAGCGAAGCATCATCGCGGATGCCACCGGTGAGCTCGACATTGATGTCAAGCTTGCCGACGACCTCAGCCATCAATTCATGATTCGACCCGCGTCCGAACGCCGCATCTAGGTCCACAAAATGGAGCCACTGAGCGCCCTGTTCCTGCCAGTTCAACGCGGCCTCCAGCGGGGTGCCATACACGGTTTCGCTGCCTGCCTCGCCTTGGTGCAGCCGCACGGCTTGGCCATCAACTACGTCAACTGCCGGAAGAAGAGTGAAAGTCATGGTTAGCAGTCTATCCCGATTGCTACGCCTGCCGCCCTATAGTTGTCCTACCCAATTTCGAAGCAACTGCAACCCAACATCTCCGGACTTCTCCGGGTGGAACTGTGTGGCCCACAGCGCGCCATTATCGACGGCCGCAACAAAGCGATCCGATTCGTGCGTAGCCCACGCTACCTGTGGCGCAGTGGTCAAACCATCGCCCTCGAACTCCCAGGTACGCACACCATAGGAGTGCACGAAATAGAATCGATCTTCCGGCGCAATCTGCGCAAACATTGGTGAACCGGCAGGCGCCTCCACGGTATTCCACCCCATGTGTGGGAGCACCTGTGCCTGTAGTTTTTCTACGGTCCCGGGCCATTCGCCACAACCGCTTGCCTTCACACCGTGTTCTACACCGGTGTCAAACAGGATTTGCATACCTACGCAGATGCCCAGCACTGGGCGTCCCCCGGCCAGCCGCTCGCCAATCAAACGAGGCCCCTGCACTGCTTGCAATCCCCGCATGCACGCATCAAATGCACCGACACCGGGCACCAGCAGGCCGTCGGCAGCGAGGACGACGTGTGGATCTTTGGTCAGGGAGACTTCAGCCCCGACATGTTCCAGAGCACGCTGTGCCGAGCGAATGTTTCCAGAGCCATAATCCAGCAGGGCGATCTTCTTCATGCTGGATATCTTAGCTACTTCCGCTTCGTCCGTGGTCGTGCGATCCGCCGGGCGGCGCTGACCTGACGCAGGCGCGCCCGAATATTGCCCGATTCCGTAATGCGATGGCGTCCCAAGAAGCTATCGAGCACGGTGGCCACGAGCCCCAGCAGCATTAGTCCCGCAGCAGTGGCAAAGGCACCCGAATAGGCAAATGCGGTAGCCACCAAGCCCAGAGCAAAAGATCCGATTCCCGTTCCGGAGTCAAAGGCAATGTTCCACAGCGCAGAAGCTTCAGATACTCGGTTACGAGGCAGCCGGGTGAACATCATCAGTAGCGCTTCGTTCTGCACCGCGCCAAAACCGCCGCCGTACAAGATTGCGGCGACAAACAGCCACCACACCGGCCAGTCATTGAGGACCGTGGCGGACATCAACGCTAGGCCTGCGGCTCCAGCAAAGAGCGCTGGTGCCATGACTCGCCCCGCTTCACCACGCCGGTCTGCCACTACCCCGGCCAAATAGCGGAAGACCATTTGCGCCGCGCCCACGATGGAGAGCACAATTCCGGCGAAAAGGGCCCCGTTGAGTGCATCAGCCTCCCGGACTGCGGCCGGCAAAAACGAGGAAACCACACCGAAGCCCATTGAGGTAACGCAAATTCCGATCGCAGGGACGGTGACCAGTTTCCAAGTGGCAACCCGTGGCGCCGGGCTAGCCCCTGCAGTTTCTTCCAAAGCATAAGCAGGAACGGTGGGTTCGGGCTTGATGCGCGGGATAGATAGACACATGAGCGCTGCCACTAGGGCGACTACTGCCCCGAGGACATACACCACGGTGAAGCTGACATTTTCTGCCAGGTACAAACCCAAAGGCAGAAAAATTAGCTCGGAAAAACCCACTGCTAGCCCCAACATGCCGGACGCTTTGCCGAGGAATTTAAGAGGCACGAGCTCCGCGATCAGCGCGGACTCTGCCACCGTGAGCGCGCCAAAGCCAACACCGCGAATCGCGGAGATAAGCAGGACCGGCAGCATACTGACGCCGAGCGCGTAACCAACAGCTGGCACTCCGAGTAGGAAGGCCGCCACGCTCATCACGGGCACATAACCGAATTTCCGGCACAGCCCGGGAGTGAAAGTTTGGGTGATCACAGTCGCGGCCATGAAAACACCGGTGGTAGCCCCTGCGAGTGCATTCGATCCACCTGACTGAATAACTGCCAGGGGCACAATGGGAAGCAGCAAAGACCAGCTGCCAAAGGCCGCGCCGACGGCGATGATAGTGGCTAGGAACCCCGGGCTCTTCCACATGCTGGACAGGTTGTCCAATTCCGCTCGAGTCAGAGTCGGGTTCTTCGCCTGCTTCACCACTTAAGTCATTTCCCCTATCAGCCACAACACTGCGGCGGTCACCGCGATGGCAGCTGCTAGCCCCATCACGTACGTCATTTTCTTGTTTTCAGCCTTGTATGCCGACCATGCCCCACCGACAAGCAGACCTGCAACGATGAACAGCAGATAGACAATCGCATAGTTGGGCTGACCGGCACTAGCAGCCACTGTAACAACTTCTTGCATCGCTTACAGGGCACCCTTGGTGGACGGGATGCCACTCTGTCGTGGATCCAGCTCAGTGGCTACGCGCAAGGCTCGCGCGACGGCCTTAAACTCGGCCTCCGTAATGTGATGCGGATCGCGTCCGTAGTGGCAGCGAACATGCAGCGTAATACGGGAATTGAGCGCCAGGGTTTCAAAGAAGTGCTCATTGATGACGGTCGCGTAGTGGCCGCCGATCACCTGATGCACCATATGCTCTGGTTCGCCGGTCATGACAAAGTAAGGGCGGCCGGAAATATCGATGATCGCTTCGCACAGCGTCTCATCCATCGGCAGCTGTGCGGATCCGAAACGGCGAATCCCCTTCTTGTCTCCCACAGCCTGCAACAATGCCTGGCCGAGCACAATGGCGGTGTCTTCAACAGTGTGGTGGGCATCAATGTGGGTATCGCCCTGTGCACGGACCTTTAGGTCGAAGGAGCCGTGCACGCCAAAAGCGGTGAGCATGTGATCGAAGAACGGCACGCCGGTGTCAATGCTGACCTGGCCAGTGCCGTCGAGGTTGATCTCCACAGTGATATCCGATTCACTCGTGGTCCGTGTCGCAGTGCCAATGCGCATGTTAAATTCCCTTCGCTGCGGCCCGGAGCAGGGCATCGTTTTCTGCTGGTAATCCGATCGTAGCGCGCAAGTGCCCAGCCACACCCACGTCGCGAATCAGAACACCCTCAGCTAAGAACTGCTCCCATGCTGCTTTCTGGTCGTCGAATGGTCCGAAAAACACAAAATTGGATTCGCTGGGGACAACTGTGTAGCCCAGCTCTTGCAGCGCAGCAACGACGCGCTCGCGTTCAGCAGCGAGCTTGGCTACGGTCGCCAGCGTGTCGTTCCGGTGGCGCAGCGCCACGATGGCCGCTGCTTGAGACAAGGTGGATAGGTGGTACGGCAAGCGCACCAGCATCACAGCTTCGATGAAGGCAGGGTCGGCAACGAAGTAGCCAAGCCGACCCCCCGCAAAGTCGAATGCCTTGCTCATGGTGCGTGAAACCACCAGCTTATTAGGATATTTTGCCAGTAAGGTAGTTGCCGATGGGGATGGCGAGAACTCTGCATAGGCTTCATCGATAATCACAATGCCCGGCGCTGCGCTGAGGATGCGCTCAATATCCGCTATGGAGGTCACGTCTCCGGTGGGATTATTCGGCGTTGTCACGAAAATAACATCCGGCTGATCCGCTGCAATTCGCGCTAAAGCCGCATCCATATCAATGCGGAAGTCCTCCCCGCGCGGCACCCCGATGAACTCGGTGTAGGTTCCTTGGGCAAGGATCGGGTGCATCGAGTAACTAGGAACGAATCCCATCGCAGTGCGACCAGGCCCTCCGAAGGCTTGCAGGAGCTGCTGCAATACCTCGTTGGAGCCGTTGGCGGCCCACAGGTTCTCTCGGGTCACTTCCACGCCCGTTTGCTGCGAAACATAATCAGCTAACGCGTCACGGAGCGCTACTGCATCCCGCTCGGGATAGCGGTTGAGGTCGGCTGCGGTCTTCGCAACTTCCGCGACGAGGTCGTCGATAAGCGCCTGGGACGGCGGGTACGGATTCTCGTTGGTGTTGAGCCGAACATCGACATCCAATTGCGGCGCGCCATAAGCCGACTGACCACGAAGTTCCTCGCGCAGCGGAAGATCATTGAGGGAAGTCATCTTTAAGGCTCCTGAATGCGGGCCTTGATGGCCTCGCCGTGTGCTGGCAATTGTTCTGCGTCAGCCAACGTGATGATGGTTGGGCCAATGTCTTTAAGGGCAGCTTCGCTGTACTCCACAAAGTGCATCGGCTTGAGGAAGGTATGCGTGGACAAGCCTGCAGCATAGGCCGCGGACCCCGAAGTTGGCAGCACATGGTTGGATCCAGCTGCGTAATCTCCGAGGGGCACCGGGGCGTACTCGCCAATGAATACGACACCTGCGTTGCGGATGTTGGCGGCTACATAAGCATCGTCCGCGGTGTGGATCTCCAGGTGCTCGGCAGCATAGGCATTGGCGACGGCGATGGCGTGGTCAAGGTCGTCGACAAGCACAATGCCGGATTGCTCCCCTTTCAGCGCCTGGGCGACGCGGTCGGAGTTGCGAGTGACGCCATAGCGCTGTTCGATCTCGCGGTCCACTGCGCGCGCAAATTCTTCGGAGGGCGTAATGAGCACGGATGCAGCCATGACATCGTGCTCGGCCTGGGAAATCAGGTCGTAAGCCACATAGACGGGATTGGCGGTGTCATCGGCGACGATCGCAATTTCAGTCGGTCCAGCCTCCGAATCGATTCCCACTACACCGCGCACGCATCGCTTGGCGGCGGTGACGAAGATGTTTCCCGGTCCGGTGATCATATCCACGGGGTCGAGGGCTGCGTCACCGTAGGCAAGCAGCGCTACCGCTTGTGCTCCACCGACGGCCCAGATCTCCTCGACGCCTAGGAGCGCACAGGCGGCAAGAATAGTCGGGTGCGGCCAGCCACCACAGTCTTGTTGCGGCGGCGAGGCGACGACGAGCGATTCCACGCCAGCTTCCTGCGCCGGAACTACATTCATGATCACTGAGGACGGGTACACTGCGTTGCCACCAGGAACATACAGCCCTACGCGCTGCACCGGCACAAATTCCTCGCGGACGACGGCGCCGTCCCCGAGCGTGACCGTTCCTCCCGCGGGCTTCTGCGCTGCATGCACTGTGCGCACCCGATCAATGGCGGTTTGCAAAGCTCGCTTGATTGCAGGGTCCAGGGTGGACAGCGCTTGCTTGACGACGTCCGCCGGTACTAACACGGACTGTGGCGTCACCCCATCAAATTTCTGACCATATTCCAGAGCCGCAGCGGCGCCACGCTGTTTGATATCGTCAACGATCGGCCGCACCGTGTCGTGCACAGCATCGACATCCATTTGGGCGCGTGGCAGGGTGCGTCGCAACACACTCAAGCTGGCCTGCTGTCCCCGCACATCAATGGTGCTTAGCATCAGGTTTAGCCTCCTAGTTTCAAGGGCTGGTCGTTGGACTGGCATACTGGTAGATCTAGTTCATTCTAGGTGTTGGCGGGGCTCATACCTTAAACTCGTGGTGACTTAATCGGCTGGTTGGCCCATTTCAGGGGCACAGCAGGCCGAGTACCGCCAAAGTCAGTATAGTTTCCAACTTGCTGCAAACTATACAGCCGGCGTGGAGAGGAGGAACGATCATGGCCGACCTCAGTGCAGACGACGGATCCGAGTTCATATTTGATCCAGGCGGACAATACAGCGAGGACCCTGGGGATATAGTCATGTTCCCCACCATTGACACCCTGGTAGCTGCGGCAGCGCACATCGGAATCAACATCATTGAAGGCGCTGACCGTATTCTCGCGCCCTGGGAATTTCACCGTCAGCTCTTTGCCATCGTCACCCACCCTAGGCCAGCAATTCTGTGCATTTCCGAGCTCCGGTGCCCTATCAACATGGCCCTCATGGATCAGGTTGTCACATTCGTGGAAACCTGGAATTCCGAACGGATCAACCCTTCGGCCGCCATGTATATGACGGATGACGGTGACTTGACCCTCAAATTCAGTACCTACTTCCCTTTGGCCGCCGGGGCATCCTTTGCCCAGGTAAGCGACTTCATGCTCCGCAGCTGCGAAGTTACCGAGATGGCGATGACTCAGCTCATCGAGCAACTCGGAGATAACATCTTCTCCTTCGACGACCTCATCGCAGCCCGCGACGACGACAAAGCGCTGCGCCAACCGCTGCTGCATCCGCGCAACATCGACGGCGATCCCGACACGCATTTCGAAGATCCCACCACGATGGAACTATTCCTGGATTCCGCAGAACCACCAGCGGTATTCAGCGAGGAGCTGGAAGAGGTTTCCATCGATCTCATCGCCTCCGCGTGGGCAAAACGCGGCATTGACAACGTGGAAAAGCACGAGGACTTCATCATCACGGGGATCAACAACATCCTGATGGCGGCCTTCATTGACAACGGTCCGTCGATTTTGTTGCGCGGACACTGGGACTGCAGCTTTCCCGCCGAGCAACATTTAAAGGCGTTCCTGATCAGCAACGACTGGAACCGTACCTCAACGTGGACGCGTGCCCTGTGGGTAGAGGAAGAAGAAGGATTGCAGCTTCGGGTGGAATGCGCCCTGCCCACCTCCTATGGTCTTACCGCGGATCAGCTGGCTGAAGTCGTGAACGACTCCACCCAAGCGATCCTGAAGGCCATTGACCTACTCAGTGTGGAGATCAGCGGCTCCTCGGCAGTGCACTGGCCCGAACAATAGGCAGCAGAGGGCTTATTCGAAGTCGAGCCCTAAATCTAGCGCCCGAACTGAATGCGTCAGCGCCCCAACCGCGAGATAGTCCACCCCGCATCGGGCGACATCGGCCGCGCGATCAAGGGTGAGACCTCCGGAAACTTCGAGCAAGGTGTCCGGAGAGAGCGCGTTCCGACGCTGTACCGCGACTTGGACCTCCCAAAGATCGAAATTGTCCAGCAGGATCTCATCGGGGTTGACGGTGAGCAACTCGTCCAACTGCGCCAAGGTATCCACCTCCACCTCACACCACGTGTCAGGATAATCGTGCCGGACTCGACGCAACGCCTCCGAGACAGATCCGGCGGCAGCAACATGATTGTCCTTGATCATTGCGCAATCACCCAAGCCCATTCGGTGGTTTTCACCGCCTCCGGCCCGCACCGCATATTTTTGCAACTCTCGCATACCTGGAAGAGTTTTGCGGGAATCGCGGATCTTAGTCTTGGTTCCGCTGACTGCGCCGACCCAGGCTGCCGTTCCGGTAGCCACCCCACTGAGATGAGTTATGAGGTTCAGCAGCGTACGTTCTGCGGTGAGCAACTGCGCTGTGGGGCATTCGATGGTGGCAACCCGCTCGTCAGCGGCGACCTTTTCACCGTCGGACACGTGCACCCTAAGGTCAAAGGACATGTCTGGATCCACCAGCTCCAAGGTGGCAGCAATAAGCGCAGTTCCAGCTATTACACCTGGCTCGCGGCTCACTATGTGGGCGACGCTGCGCTGTGTCTCACCAACGGTAGCCATCGTGGTGATATCCGGGCCATGAGCGAGGTCTTCTGCCAGCGCGACTGCGATTACCCGGCGTGCGTTTTCCATATCGAGTACTAGTTCTGGCATTATTCGCCACCGCCTGGTTTTCCGATCGCAATCATTCTGGTCACGCTGGCCCGCGCCAGTGTGGCCAACTTCTCTGGAACATCCACTTCATCAGTGCCGTCGGCCAAGCACTTCAGCAGTGCAGCCGGGGTGATCATCTTCATGAAGCCGCATTCGGCTCGATGATTGACCGGCTGAAAGTCTACGTTTGGCGCTGCCTTTTTGAGTTGATGCAGCATGCCGAGTTCTGTTGCTACGAGGACAGTGCCGCCACTTGCCACCGTCGGGGCCGAGGCCAGCATATCTCCGGTAGACAACATGTGTACTCGCTTAGAGTCGATGTCTCCTGCTCCGGCGAGATATATCGCGGAGTTAGCACAGCCGCACTCGGGGTGGATGAACAATTCGGAATGTGGATAGGCGTGCACGGCATCTTCGAGTTGGCGGGCACTGATGCCCGCATGAACATGGCATTCACCGGCCCAAGTCCGCACGTTCTTTCGTCCGGTCTCTCTGATGACATGCGCACCGAGGAATTGATCCGGACAAAACAAGATTTCAGTTTCGGGATCGATGGCAGCCACCACATCGACGGCATTTGATGAGGTGCAGCAGACATCCGTCAGCGCCTTCACCGCGGCAGTGGTGTTGACATAAGACACGACCACCGCCCCCGGGTGTTCCGATTTCCACTCCTGCAGCTGCTCTGCGGTGATGGAATCTGCCAGGGAACATCCGGCTGCCGCATCCGGAATCAGGACGGTCTTTTCAGGCGATAAGATTTTTGCGGTTTCTGCCATGAAGTGCACGCCACAAAAGACGATGAGATCCGCATCCGTGTCAGCGGCGATACGAGAAAGCGCAAGCGAATCACCGGTGTAATCTGCAATGTCTTGGATCTCGGGTAACTGATAATTGTGAGCCAAGATGACGGCGCCGCGCAGCTCTTTGAGTCGCTGGATTTCTTGGCGCCAAGCCTCGTCTGCGACGACTCCCGTGTACCCATTATCAGTGCTGGTCACTGCGCCACGAAGTGGCGAATCGATTCGTTTGAGCCGACTGTGGCGTGAAGTAGGTGCTGACATGTCCGCACTGCCCCTTCGTCGCTAAACAGTAAAATACAATCAATGTGAAACGTTAGCATGCGGTTCTTCGGCTGCCAGCTGGGTGTGCGATCCCGTCTCTGTCAGTGCAAAAGCTGCCGACGCCCAAAAGCCAAACATCGCAGTATATGGCGCTAACAGCAGCCCGATTCCGGGCCTAATGGCGGGCAGGTAGGTAATAACGGAGCCGATCTGCAGGGTATCTAGGTCTGGTGTTCCTACCAGGTGCTGTGCCAGCTGCGTCCCAAGGAAGTAGCACACGAGCGCGCCGAGCCACGCCACGCAGCTGGTCCACAGCATGGTCATGACCCCAAGATTTTGCCTCGCGCGCTTGGCGGCGAAGATGCCGACGATCAAACCGAGGCCAGCGCAGAGCATGGCAAGCACAGCGAAGGTGCTGAACTCGGGATTAGTGGCGCTTTGAGCGGGGTCTGTGAGTTCAACGCTGCCGCCGTCGCTT
Organism: Corynebacterium sp. H128; assembly: GCF_037482625.1. Lineage (NCBI taxonomy): Bacteria > Bacillati > Actinomycetota > Actinomycetes > Mycobacteriales > Corynebacteriaceae > Corynebacterium > Corynebacterium sp. H128. The sequence goes on from NZ_JBBHKW010000002.1 coordinate 62,010, forward strand.
ACCGTGCCGCTAATCGACGGCCGCCACAACCCCCACCCCACGCCACCGAGGCCAAACATCACCATGGTGACGAGGAAAACTTGAGCATAGAAACCGATGATCGGCGGTACTCGAAGTCGGGAGTCTGAGGTGGCGGTGGCGTTCATAGTGCCACCGAGTTTAGCGCTCGAGAAATTTGGAATCGACTGCGCCGTGCCGCGAGCAGCTAGCATCCCACCCATCAGGCCGCACCTGCACCACTATTCGACGGCCACAGATTTGGCAGTAACGCGGAGCTTCCAGTCCGGCACGTGCACTAGGGGAAAGCTGGATCTTCAACTCTCCTGCTGCAGGGATCTGCTCGCCGGTGTTCGGGTGAAACTTCGGCGCAGCACCGGTGAGCAGGGCTTCTAACAACTCGGTATTGTTCGGAGTTCTCACACGAACACCCTAGACCGTTGCGTTGAGGGCTTTGATAGGCAGACGCAGCTTGCCCATCATGTCTAGGTCTTGTTCGAGTGGTCGTCCGAGCGTGGTGAGGTAGTTGCCCACGATGATGGCGTTGATACCGCCAAGCAGCCCCTGCTCTACCCCTAGGTCGCCGAGAGTGAGCTCTCGCCCGCCTGCGAAACGAAGGATCGTTTTTGGCAGCGCGAGTCGGAAGGCACCGATTGCACGCAGGGCGTCCGGTGCCGGCATCACTTCCCGGTCAGCGAAGGGGGTGCCCGGGCGTGGGTCAAGGAAGTTCATTGGGACTTCTGTGGGCTGGAGCTCTGCGAGATCTTGGGCGAACTCCGCACGCTGCTCCAGGGTCTCTCCCATCCCTAGGATGCCACCGGAGCAGACTTCCATCCCGGCATCGGCAACCATTGCAAGGGTGGCGCGTCGAGATTCCCAGGAATGAGTGGTCACTACGTTTGGAAAGAAGGAGCGCGCAGTTTCCAGGTTGTGGTTATAGCGGTGCACCCCGGCCTTGGCCAGCCGGTCGACCTGTTCTTGGGTGAGGATACCGATGGAGGCAGCCACCTCGATGTCTACCTCGGACTTGATTGCGGCGACTGCTTGTTCCAGTTGTTGAATGAGCTTCTCGTCGGGCCCCTTAACCGCAGCGACAATGCAGAACTCCGTGGCGCCAGTCTTGGCGGTTTGCTTGGCAGCGTCTACGAGAGCAGGAATATCCAGCCATGCTGAGCGCACTGGGGAATCAAAGAGCCCGGATTGCGAACAGAAGTGGCAGTCTTCCGGACAGCCGCCGGTCTTGAGGGAAATGATTCCCTCCATCTCAACTTCTTCGCCACACCACTTCAGGCGGACCTCGTGAGCCAGCTCGAGCAGTTCGGGGATTTTTTCCTCGTCGAGCTGCAGTACGGCAAGGGTTTCTTCCTTGTTCAGTCCTTCGCCGCGTTCCAGTACTTTGGTTCGGGCCAGTTGAAGAATGTCGGTGCGGGTGGCGTCAACGGTCGCGGTGGTCATGGGCTGCTTGATCCTTAGGGTGCGTGGGGATGGCAGCGCTGAACTAGGCAGCGCGCAAATTGTGTACACGCTCACACTACACCGCAACTTGAACTGTGTTCAAGATTGGGTGGTTCTCACAATCTCCCCTAACGGCACAACTTCCATTGCCCCTGCTCGGAGCGGAATCGCATTGTGTTCGTCGCGGATTCTCCAGCACCGGTGACGGTAGTAACCGCCGCGGATGCCGAATCCCCGTCAACGATCATGTTGTTCACGCCAGTTACCTTCGTCGCGTCCTGCTGGTAGCCCGGAATCTGCGCCAACGGCGCATCTGGAACGCCTTGCAGACTGAAGGCCTCAGGCCCTCCCTTTTCATTAATGAGCTCAGAACACATACTGTCCACGAAGGTGTTCATGTAGCCGTGCAGGGTGGTTTGTTCCTCTTGGCGCTTGAGCATCGCGGTAAGCTCCGCAACTTCTTCGTCGCTCGCTGGCCGACCACCTGCCAGCGGCTCCACCTGTACCGAATCAGCAGGCTGTTGCGGCAGACCACCATCTGCATTCGGCCCTTGCTCCGCAGTTTCAACTGGAGTTACCTCAGCAGTAGGCTCCGCCGTATTCACGGGTGCCGTCGTCGTAGCAGCTGCCACAGCAGCGCTTGAGCTGCTTGCACTAGCCGCTGCAGTGCTCTGCGCAACTGCGTCCACGTCCTTTTCATCGCCACAGGCGGTGAGCGCAAAAGCGGTGACCGCGCACACGCCCATTAGAATGGCCGTGGACTTTTGTGTCTTAAGCGCTGCATTCACGATCGCGGAAACTCCTTGAAATAGATCTAACCTGAGATGAAAGTCATTCCAGTGTAAAGGCACAACTCAACTTCAGCCACCGGCACCAATCTAAGTGTGACCGGCCTCCACACCACAATGTCTGCGCACCATCTATTCTGGAAGCCGTGCAATTAACCCGCGAGAGCATAATTACGGCAGCGATCGAGATTCTTGACGAGTATGGCTTGGGCGATATGACCATGCGTCGGCTAGCGAAACATCTCAAGGTGGTGCCCGGCGCCCTATACTGGCATATCCCCAACAAGCAGTCCCTGATCGAAGCGATCGCAGCGCAGATCTTGGCACCGGTTTTGGATACTGCGGGCGTCGAAAAGCAGTCGGCGCTGGAGTTATGTGCACGCCTGCGGGCCACAATGATCGCCCATCGTGACGGCGCCGAGGTTGTCAGTGCTGCGCTGCCCGTCGGCACCATGGCACAGCAGCTTATCGACGCCCTGAATGCCACCGATACTTTGAGCAAAATGCCTCCTGACACGTCACAAACCGTCGCCATTACCTTGTTGAACTTCATAATGGGAGCGACGATGCACGAGCAATCAACGAAGCAATTGCAGGCAGCGATTGGCGCCCAAGCTGCAGCTGAAAGCAGTTACGAGAAACAATTCCATGCTGGTCTTGAACTAATCCTGGCGGGTGTTTCTGTCCTTGGCTAGGTAAGGTATTTCACATGACTGAACCTCAGACAACCACCCGACAAATCTGGCCCGGAGACGCATACCCACTCGGTTCCACCTATGACGGGGCGGGAACAAACTTCGCGCTGTTCTCGGATGTTGCCGAGAAGGTTGAGCTGTGTCTCATCGACCGCGATCAAAACGAAGAGCGCATCGATCTTGAAGAAGTAGATGCCCACATTTGGCATTGTTATCTTCCTGGCGTACAGCCTGGACAACGCTATGGCTACCGCGTTTACGGTCCTTATGATCCTGCCAATGGTCACCGCTGCGATCCCAATAAGCTCCTCGTAGATCCTTATGCCAAGGCTTTCGACGGCGAGTTTGACGGCCACCAGTCTTTGTTCTCCTACGACATCAACAACCCTGATGATCCCAACGCGCGCAACACTGAAGACTCCTTGCTCCACACCATGCGCTCCGTGGTTATCAACCCGTTCTTCGATTGGGCCAACGATCGCGCCCCGAAGACCCCGTACCACGAGACCGTGATCTACGAGGCTCATGTCAAGGGCATGACGATGACGCACCCTGATGTCCCGGCAGAACTGCGTGGCACCTACGCCGGTCTCGCACACCCGGCCATCATTAACTATCTAAAAGACCTCGGTATCACCGCCATCGAGCTCATGCCGGTCCATCAATTCCTGCAGGATGACCGTCTGCGCGACCTCGGACTGCGTAACTACTGGGGTTACAACACTTTCGGTTTCTTCGCACCACACCAGGACTACGCCGCCGCTACCAAGCCCGGAGGCGCGGTCTCGGAATTCAAGGGAATGGTGCGCGCTTTCCACGAGGCAGGCATCGAAGTCATCCTCGACGTGGTGTACAACCACACCGCCGAAGGCAACCACATGGGCCCGACCATCGCTTTCCGCGGCATTGACAATGAGGCCTACTATCGCTTGGTTGACGGCGACCGCCAGCACTACATGGACTACACCGGCACCGGTAACTCTCTGAATGTGCGTCACCCACACTCGCTGCAGCTGATCATGGACTCCCTGCGGTACTGGGTCTCCGAGATGCATGTCGACGGCTTCCGCTTCGACCTCGCATCCACCCTCGCCCGCGAGTTACACGACGTCGATCGCCTCTCGGCATTCTTCGACCTCGTCCAACAGGACCCCATCGTCTCCCAGGTCAAACTCATCGCAGAGCCCTGGGACATCGGCGAAGGCGGTTACCAAGTCGGCAACTTCCCGCCGCTGTGGACCGAATGGAACGGCAAATACCGCGACACCATGCGCGACTTCTGGCGTGGCGAGCCAGCTACCCTCGGAGAATTCGCATCCCGACTCACCGGCTCTTCCGATTTGTACGCCAACAACGGCCGTCGCCCTACCGCATCCATCAACTTTGTGACCGCGCATGACGGTTTCACCCTGAATGACCTGGTCAGCTACAACGAAAAGCACAACGACGCCAACGGTGAGGGTGGCCGCGACGGAGAATCCCACAACCGCTCGTGGAACTGCGGCACCGAGGGACCCACTGAGGATCCAGAAATCCTCAAACTGCGCCGCCAGCAACGCCGTAACTTCCTGACCACTCTCCTGCTGTCTCAAGGCACCCCGATGATCGCACACGGCGATGAAATGGGACGCACACAACAGGGCAATAACAACGTCTACTGCCAAGACTCCGAACTGTCTTGGATCGACTGGACTCAGGTCGAAGACAACCACGACCTCATTTCCTTTACCCAGCGACTCCTCGAGATCCGCCGCGACCACCCTGTGTTCCGACGTCGCCGCTTCCTCGCGGGCGGTCCACTCGGCGATGACATGCCCGAGCGCGATATCGCGTGGCTGAACCCAGAAGGACGCCTCATGACTCATGAGGACTGGGGTTTTACCTCCGGCAAGTCGATCATGGTCTACCTCAACGGTAACGCCATTGCTGAGCCAGATGACCGTGGGCAGCGCGTGGTCGACGATTCCTACCTGCTTTGCTTCAACGCCTACCATGAGGACATCGACTTCACCCTGCCGGACGCTCGTCTCGGCGGAAGCTGGAAGCTCCAGATCGACACGACGGAGCAAACCGGAATCCCACTGAGTGACGAGGTTTTCGAAGCTACGGGCCATCTGGTCGTCCCTGGTCGCAGCGCCATGTTGCTGAAGCAGATGACACCGCCAGTTCCAGCAAGAGACAGCGCAACAGCAGCGGAAGAAGCTCCGGCCACTCCCGTTGCTGAGAGCACTCCGGATAGCCAGTAGACTCGAAAGCTAAGTTCGGCTCCCCGCGCACAGCAGCAATGGTACTGCCCGGCGTAGGGAGTTTTCCGGTAACCCACAGAAGAGGATTTTTGTGATTGCAGCGCACGGTGCCCGCGTTCAAGTAACTGCAACCAGCGTGGAAATTAATTACTCCCCGCTGATGGAGGCGCTGCAGTATCACTCCGCATCCGTGCCGCTGCACACCATCACTGATGTTTCTGTACAAGAGCCCTCCGATCTACTCAGCGGATGGGTCCACCTTGCAGGTGCTGATGTGAGCGTCACTTTCAGCCCGCGACAGCGCGAGCAGGTCAGTGCCCTGATAGCTGACATCTCCGCAGCGCGCGAAGGTAAAGCACCTACCTCGCAGGGCGCAGTACGCGGGATGAACTTTGTCGCTTTCGACGTGGAAACCGCAAACGCAGATTGGGGATCCATCTGCCAAATCGGAGCCGTAAAGTTTATTGACGGCCAGCCCACCGATTCAGTCTCCTGGTTGCTCACCCCACCCCCTGGGCTCGAACACTTCGGTGAGGACAACATCGCGATTCACGGGATTACTCCAGATCAGGTCGCTGGCCAGCCAGACTTCCCTACTCGCCTGTCACAACTCACCGAATTCGTTGGTGACCTACCGCTGGTCGCTCACAATGCCCAGTTTGATTTCACAGCACTCTCCCGAGCCAGCCTTGCTTGCGAGATAACTCCCCCAACGATGATTTTTGGGTGCACCCTATTGCTAGCTCGTGCCGCCAAACTCGGACTAGCCAATAATCGCCTACCCACGGTGGCTGCCGGCTTAGACGTTGACCTCACCAAACACCACGATGCCACGGCGGACGCTGCCGCCTGCGGCGGGATCTTCGTCGCACTCGCCCGGCGCGCCGGTTTTGCCGGCAGCTGCCAAGAATTTATGTATTCCAACGGGTTCACTATGGGAATCCTGGAGCCGCATCGTGTTTACCCAGTCTTGCGCGATCGCAGTGGTGCTGGAATCGCATTACAGCGCAAAAAGCTCGGCGCAGATCCGAGCCCAGATGACACAGCTGCAGCGATTGCTTCGCCTGAAAGCTCCACACCAAAACGCCAACCTGCGCCCTGGTCACGAGTGTCCACCCCGGAGGTTATTCCCGAGCCAAACACCGACGCGGACCCCTCCGGTGTGTTGTTCGGCCAGTGTGTCACTCTCACTGGTGATTTCGAGCCTTATGAGAAGGGTGACTTGTGGAAGCGAATCGCCCAGTCTGGTGGCAGCGTGGGGAAGAACGTCACCAAGAAAACTACCATCCTGGTGTGTGGCCCCTGGGCTACCAAAACTTCTAAGCAGAAGCGCGCCGAAGAACTTCAGGAAAAGGGCCAAGACATCGCCATTTGGACCGACAAGGAACTGTTCACAGCGCTGGGTCTAAACGAGCAACCGCCGTTCTAGCAGAAATAATCCGCTCCCCGATGGAACCTTTTGCAGTGCTGGCTCAGTCTATATAAGTAGAACCGTTTTCTCGCTAATTGGGGGTTAGTGAAAATGTCTACCGCAGTACTGCATAAATCCAACACCACGATCGACACCAACCACTTAAGTTTTGCCCTTTGCAGAACCGAGGAGGTGGACGCCGCGCTCAGCGACTCCGCCTTCGCGGAATCACCCGCAACGGTGGCATTGTCTGCCGAGATCAGAGTGGGATTTCGGGATCCGCACGCCAACTCGGAGACACTGCTAAGCCACCGTGCGTTATCTGACCTTGGGTTTACCGCCTTGAAAGCCTGGGATTGCGTGGCAAAAGGCGTGATTCACCGAGCAACGGAATTGGGGGCCGCACGCTTCTTTGTCCGCAGCATCAACGCCACTGGAACCGCGATACAAATCCGTCCCAGTGTTGGAGACGACTCGACCTGGTTAGCACACCCCGAGTTGTTCTCCCGGTTGCTTGGTTGTGCTCGTCAGTATCTCAACACTACGTGCATTCACTTTTATTATTGCGGTCCTCATTTCCTCATAGCCGTCAATTCCGCGCTATCTGATGCTGACCTACCGGCACTACCTGGGGCAGTCGGACCACTGATGTACCACGAGGGGTTTCCAGAGCTCATTTCCACCCGCTAACCACGCCCTTTGATTCCACTAGGGGGCACTGCCGGTTAGTTGCTGACAGCAAAGCCGGCCAAACCTACCTAAACTTGTAGCGGTATTCACGTGCGTGCCCCTGACAACGGAGGAATTTGATTCATCATGCGTCGCCCGATCACCGCTACTTACCGCCTGCAGCTGCGCGGACCAAAAGCCGAAGAATCTGGTCGCGCATTCGGGTTCGCTGAGGCCGCAAACCAGCTCGAGTATCTTTCCGCGCTAGGTGTTTCCCACGTCTATCTGTCCCCTATTTTGACCGCGGTTCCAGATTCGAACCACTCTTATGACGTTACCGATCCAACGACGATCAACCCTGAGTTCGGTGGCATGGCGGGGTTTCAGGACTTCGCGGCACAGGCCCAAGCGGCCGGAATCGGGATCATCATCGACATCGTGCCGAACCATGTGGGCATCGCACAGCCGGAGCTGAACACATGGTGGTGGGACGTACTTAAGAATGGTCAAGACTCGCAGTATGAGCACTTCTTTGATATCGACTGGCACGAGGACAATGGCGCTGACGGAAAACTAGGACTGCCAGTGCTGGGCGCGCATGGCGACGAAGAGAAATTGGTACTGGATATTTACGAGGACGAGACGGTCCTGCGCTACTTTGATCATATTTTCCCGGTGGCACCAGGCACTGAAGGCGATGACCCCATCGCGGTGTATCAGCAGCAGTCTTACCGCCTGATGTACTGGCGTGACGGCGTGATCGGGTACCGACGCTTCTTTTCGGTCAACGGGCTAGCTGGCCTCCGCCAGGAAGACCCACTTGTGTTTGAACACACGCACCAGGTGCTGCGCGAACTGGTTGCCCTGGATTTGATTGACGGCGTGCGCGTGGATCACCCAGACGGATTGGCCAATCCTTTCGGCTACATCAAGCGCCTCCGTGACGTTGTTGGCCCAGATCGCTGGTTGATCATTGAAAAGATCCTTGGGGTGGAGGAGCCACTTGACCCCCGTCTTCCCGTAGACGGTACGACCGGTTATGACGCTCTCCGCGAGTTCGATGGGGTCTTCATCGCCCGTGAAGGCGTAGACACGCTGTCCATGCTAGCTATGCAGCACACCGGTTCCCCTTGGGACGCGGCTTCGCTGGAAGCTAACGAGCATGCGTTGAAGAGTGAGGTAGCACAGAGTGAGCTGGGCACCGAGGTCCGGCGCCTCGCCCGCGCGATCCGCCGTGACAATTTTTCCACAGCAGGGCCGCACGTCAGCGAAGAACAACTCATCGCGTCCTTGGTCGAGTTGGTTGCATTCATGCCGGTCTATCGCGCCGACTATATTTCCTTGTCCCGTACCACTGCCACTGTGATCGCCGAAATGGTGCAGCGCTACCCTTCACACCGCGATGCGCTCGATATCATCGCCGCAGCGCTGCTTGCCGACGGCGAGGCGGCGACCCGCTTCGCGCAAGTCTGTGGTGCGGTGATGGCTAAGGGCGTGGAAGACAAGATGTTCTATCGCGCCTCACGGCTGGTAGCCCTCCAGGAAGTCGGAGGCGCGCCCGGAAGGTTTGGCGTCTCAGCGGCTGAATTCCACATGCTCCAACACGAGCGGGCTCTCCTGTGGCCTGCCTCCATGACTACGCTTTCCACCCACGACACCAAACGTGGCGAGGATGTTCGCGCCCGAATCATCGAAATCTCCGAAGTACCGAGCGAGTTCGCTGAGTTCATCACCAAAGTCACCGCGATTACCCCGCCCCCAGACGGCGCAACGGGTCACTTCCTGCTGCAAAACTTGGTGGGCATTTGGCCGGCTGATGGCGAGCCAAGCGATACCCTTCGCAAGCGATTCCAAGCTTATGCGCTCAAGGCTGTGCGCGAGGCTGGCGTCCACACCGCGTGGACGGAGCCGAATGATTCTTTCGAATCTGATGTTGCCCATTGGGTCGACGCGCTTTTCGACGGTCCTGCCACTGCGCAGCTCAACGAGTTCGTTTCCCTGCTCGCCCCAGCTGCCACGACGATCTCCTTGGGACGCAAGATGCTACAACTCATCGGACCCGGAATTCCCGACATTTACCAAGGCAACGAGTTTTTCACCGACTCTTTGGTAGATCCCGACAATCGCGCTTTTGTCGACTACACCGCTCGGAGCCAAAAGCTGGGCATACTGCAGGAGAACGGGGCCCTTGATGCTGAGCTAGCTGCTGATGCCGACATGGCCAAGCTTGCCGTGGTCAATGCTGCATTGCACACCCGACTGGAACACCCAGAATCCTTCGAAGGCGCCGACTACCAAGCTGTGTACGCCGTTGGCCCAAATGAGACTCACCTGGTCGGCATGGCTCGTGGAAAATCTCAGCGTGACTTGCAGGTCATCGCAGTCGCAACCCGCAAGCCTATCCAGCTGGAGCGCGCCGGTGGCTGGGGAGATACCACCGTGACCCTGCCAGCAGGAACCTGGTGCGACAAACTATCGGGGCGCGAGTTCAGTGGTGACGTTTTAGTAAGTCAGCTGCTGGAAACCTTACCCACCGCGTTACTTGTGCTGGTGAAACCCTAAATCATGAGCCAGAAACGTATCTCCCAGCTCGGATCGGTTTACCACGAGTGGGTGCGCCATCACCCCAACGCTGCCAGCGATTTCCGCGAAGTGATTGAGGAACTACTCGTGGATGCCGGTGTGTCCTTTGACCGAGTTGCTGCCCGGATCAAGACGTGGCGGTCGCTAAAGACCAAAGCCATGCAACGCCACGTCAACGGAGCCTTCGAGTATCCAGATCCCTGGCGCGATGTGAAAGACATCATCGGTATTCGCATCACCACTTACTTCTCTGCCGATATCCCTGTTGTTCTTGATGTGCTGAGCCAGGCCTTCACGGTGATCAAGAGCGTCGATAAGGCGGCGGAGACTCGTATCGCGGGCGATTTTGGATACGGTTCTTACCACCTGATCGTCCAAGTACCGGAAGATGCAGAAGACCTCGCTGAGTACCGTGGCATGACTTTTGAGGTGCAGGTCCGTACCGTCCTGCAGCACGCCTGGGCAGAATTTGAACATGACATTCGTTACAAAGGTGCCCAGACCCTAGACCCGCGAGTGGATCGTGCATTTACCCTCGCCGCCGGATTGATTGAGCTTGCTGACCAGCAGTTTGACCAAATCGCCCGGATTCAAGGCGAAGCTCCTGCTCCGGCGGATGAAGTAGAACTCACCGCAGAGACCTTGCCAGGAGTACTTGCGATGCTCGTCGGCAACCGCTTCCCGCGCTCACGCTCCGAGTACTACTCTTGGCTCGAAGAAATCCTGGCAGCAAACGGCATTACAACCGTTAGCGAGTTGCGCACTTTGCTCTCTGACCTCGACATTAAGGTCGTGGAGACTGCGATGAAGTACCAGTTTGTTCCAGGCCAAATCCGCATCATCGATGACTTGCTACTGCGTCGTTTCGGCCAATTGCACATCGATCGCACGAAGGATTCTGGGCGGCATGCATCCCAACGCACTAATCGCTTGAAAAATCGCTTGAATACTATGGTCGCCGCCGGGATTGCTGAAGAAAACGAGTAGGTTTATAGTCAACACATAAGCCGCATAGATACATAGGAGTCAAACCTGATGGTTTCCACGTTGCATGATTTCCCTCAGCTCGCCGATGCGCTGCATGTTTGGGCGCTGACCGTTGCTGATTTCTTCCGCGAGCGTGGCATTGATTTCCCACCAGCGGACTGGGGACTGAACATGTAAGTTCAGCCTCGCCCCATGAGGCGGTCGATCTCCCGGCGTTCCCGCTTAGTAGGTCGGCCCGCGCCTCGTTCCCGTTTCGGGATCGAGGCAATTATTTCTTTCGGCGGTGCCGGTGGCGAGTGATCCACGTAGCAGGTACGTGCGATTGCTGCCCCTACCCGCTTCTTAATGGTCTGCACCACCTCAACGTCGTGTTCCCTATGGTCCACCCATACTCGAACTCGATCCCCCGGCACTACTAGCTGAGACGGTTTTACTGCGGTGCCGTTAAGTTTGATGTGTCCAGCTTTGCAGGCCTCGGCCGCTGCCGAACGGGTCTTGATGAGCCGTACCGCCCACACCCACGCATCGATGCGTGCTGATTCCACTGTTAGAGCTCTTCTAGTACTCGTCGCGGTAGTTAACTATTTTCTGTACACGTCGGTAGTTAATGAAGCCACCAATGACGGCCAGCACCAGCCCCACCACCAGGAAGGCGGCCTGATCCGCCATCAACCACAGCGCGACGCCACCGCCGAGGCCCGTAGCGACTGCCAGCACACCATTGCGGGAGTATTTTCGCACTGCGGCTTTGCGTTGTTCGATTGGGTTGCGTGGGTACTGTTGCATCGTCATGGCATCAACTTTAGCAGCGTAAATCAATCCATTCTGAGCCAATGAGCTTGGTGTCAGCCCGCCCCTGGGTACTTTCGGCGAGCATGGCATCTAGCTCTGGCCGTTGCCCGGGTGACACGCCAATAGTCAGCACCACCTTCGCGCCGTATTCAGCATCGACGACGGCAAAGTCATGCCGGCGTAACTCCGCTTCAAGTTTGCCGGCTACATCGTGCCCGACCTCCAAGCGATACAATTCCCGCAATCCGCGGCTTTCGCTGCGTACTTGCTCCAGCGTCAACTGCGTAGATTCAGAGTAGGCGCGGACCAACCCGCCGGTACCCAACTTGATGCCCCCGAAGTAGCGCACACTGACCGCGACCACATCCAGCAACCCACTTCCCCGCAGCACATCGAGCATCGGTAGCCCTGCGGTACCTGATGGCTCGCCATCGTCGCTCGAGCGCTCGACAGGATTGGCATGAGCAACGTGATACCGGAACGCGCTGCAATGATGCCTCGCATCTGGGAATTGCGATTTGATCTCCGCGATAAAAGCCCGCGCTTCTCCTTCGCACGTAGCCTGGGCGATGAACCCGAGAAATTTAGAACGCTTGATTTCGAATTCGCTGCGGAATACCTCGCCCTGCGCTGGGCGTCGATAGATAGTTGGCTGCATCTTAGGGCCTAGAGCTGTCCACGATGAACGAGGCAACACAGGTCTGTGCGCAGTGTAGTTGGATCGATGTCCTTCGTCGGCTGCGTAACGTAACTTTCCCAACAGGGGCCGGCGACTTCCCAGCCCGCCGCATGTAATTCACTAACAAACTGCATCCACTCCACGGCCAGACCTTGGTAGGAGCCGAGATAAGTGTGGCGAGCTACGAGTCCGCCCGGCAGCACCGATCGGACGAAACGGGGGTGCGCCCCGTGCAAGGTGCCCGGAAATCCCAATTCCACATCTACGGTTTCTGCCATACGAAGGTACACAGCGGTAGCGGGTCCGGTGGGACTTACCTCGCCGGCAGCGATGGCGGTACGAAAAGCAGCGAAGGCCGAATCATAAAGTTCAGCGATACCTTCGGGAGGAACGCCGTTACGTGTGAGCACCACGGTTGGCACTTGTTGTTCCTCGCACACGTCAAATTCGGCTGCAGTATCGCTCATGGAGACAAGGCTACCAACCTGGTGCATCAACGAACCTCACTGCAGTCGCACTGGTTCAGGTTTCCCAAGTTTCCCCTTAGTGCCATGCCAGGTGATGGTTTAGCCTATGAAGTATGTCTGTTTTTGAAGTGTGGGCCCCAAACGCTACCGATGCTGCTGTGGAGGTGGATGGAACAAGCTACCCGATGCGCGCTAGCGAACACGGGTGGTGGACCAGTGACGTCGAAAAGCACCCCGGTCAGCGCTACGGTTTCTCGCTTTTCGACGGCACTAGCTGGTCTCCCCTGCTTCCTGACCCACGCTCCACCGCACAGCCCGATGGCGTGCATGGCCTGTCACTGGTCAGCGAGCAAGGATTCGATTGGAGCGACCAGAACTGGACGGGCCGCATCCTTCCTGGACAAGTGATCTATGAGCTGCACGTTGGCACATTCACTTCCGAGGGCACCTTCGATGCCTTGATAGACAAGCTGGACTACCTGCGTGAACTAGGTGTCACTACGATCGAGCTCATGCCAGTGCAGCCCTTTGCTGGTGACCGCAACTGGGGTTACGACGGCGTCCTCTGGCACGCCGTTCACGAAGGTTACGGTGGCCGCCTTGGCTTTAAGCGTTTTATCAACGCAGCGCACAACGCCGGCTTTGCAGTGATGATGGATTGCGTCTTCAATCATTTCGGCCCTGAAGGCAACTACAACGGGATGTTCGGCCCTTACACCCAGCCGAGCAACACCGGCTGGGGAGACACCATCAACCTGATGGGCTTCGGGTCCGATGCTGTCCGTGCGTACATTCAAGACGCGGTCCGGATGTGGTTCGAGGAATTCCATGTGGACGGCATTCGGCTTGATGCTGTTCATGCCCTTTATGATCCTGGCGCGATCCACCTGCTGGAGCAGCTGACTTACCTCAAGAATGACGTCGAGGCCACGACGGGGATCCCCCGCGTTCTGATCGCAGAATCAGACCAAAACGATCCCCGCCTGGTTTCCGCCCAGCAAGCGGGTGGCTATGGCCTTGATGGGCAGTGGATAGACGATGTTCACCACGCACTCCATGCGCTGGTGTCCGGGGAACAACACGCCTACTACGCGGACTTCGGCACTACCGAGGTGCTGGCAGAAACTCTAAAGAACGTATTCCTACATGCGGAAACGTTTTCTACCTTCCGTGGCCGCACCCACGGACGTCGGATCGATACCACTATCGTCCCAGCCTCCAAGTTCGTCACCTACACCACCACTCATGACCAAGTAGGTAACCGCGCAGCTGGTGACCGGCCGTCTATGAATCTGACGCCGGAGCAACAAGTGTTGAAAGCTGCGATTGTGCTCTGTGCTCCGTTTACCCCAATGCTGTTTATGGGTGAGGAGTTCGGTGCGAAGACACCATTTTGTTTCTTCGTATCCCACTCTGACCCCGAGTTGTGCCGCTTGACCCGGGAAGGTCGCATGAACGAGTTCAAGCGCAATGGTTGGGATGAGGGGCTGGTCCCTGATCCAGCCGACCCCGACACCTTTGAACGCTCCCGACTCGTCTGGGATTTTGATGCGGAACAAGCCGGGATTTTGGAGGCCTACCGCACGTTGCTTTCACTGCGGCAGGAACTGCGCCTTGCTCGCCCATATTTGGAGCATTTGGACGTGCAATACGGCGAGAGCTGGTTAGCGTTCGGGCACGAGGACGTGCGCATCGTGGCGAACTTCTCCGCCGCGCAGGTGCGCGTACCTTTCGGTGGTGAGCTGCGCTATACCTTCACCGCGCCGCAGGTAGGACAGTTCGAGACTGTTCTCGACCCGTGGGGATTCGCGATCCTCACCTAGGTCAGAAATTCATATTCCGATGTTCCGGGCTCAAGCTGCTGGCAGTAGATCTTGGAGGCTGTCATGCGTTCCAACAGCGCGGCAAGGTCGCTTGCTTTTCCTAGCTGAATGCCCACCAGCGCTGCCCCAGTGTCCCTGTTGTTGCGCTTGAGGTACTCGAATCGGGTGATGTCATCCTCAGGGCCGAGGACGTCGTTGAGGAAGTGGCGCAGCTGGCCGGGCTCCTGCGGGAAGTTCACCAAGAAGTAGTGCTTCAGTCCCTGGTGAACGAGGGAGCGTTCTACGATTTCGTTGTAGCGCAGGACGTCATTGTTGCCCCCGGAAATGATACATACGATCACTTCGCCCGGTTTGATCGCGAGCGATTTCAGGACAGCTACTGACAGTGCTCCCGCCGGCTCCGCGACGATGCCCTCGTTTTGATATAGGTCGAGCATCTCAGTGCACACTGCCCCCTCGGAGACCGAGACCATGTGCAATCGTGAACGCTGCTTATCCACCACCTGGTAGTTCAAGTCTCCGACGCGTTTTACTGCCGCACCATCTACGAAGGGGTCTATGTCTTCTAGGGTGATCGGCCCGTTGTTCTGCAATGCCGCTTGCATGGATGCTGCGGTGAGCGGCTCTGCGCCAATAACTGCCGTGAGTGGGGCCATGTCTCGCAGGTAGGACAATACTCCTGCAAGCAGGCCACCACCGCCGACTGGTACTACTACGGAATCCGCGTGTTTGCCCAAAGCCGTGAGCTGGGAGAGGATCTCGGCTGCGACAGTGCCCTGCCCGATGATGGTGTCACGAGCATCAAAAGGCTCCACCAAAGTCGCCCCGGTCTCGGCGGCGTAGGCACGCGCGGCGGCGGCCGCCTCATCAAAGCTTGCGCCCCTCAACTCGAGTTCCACTGCGCCCTTGCCGTGCACCAGGATGCGACTGAGCTTTTGCTTCGGGGTGGATTCTGGCACGAAGATGCGGCCCGTTATGCCCAAGGACCGGCAGGCATAGGCGACGCCTTGAGCATGATTTCCGGCAGAGGCCGCTACGATTCCAGCGGCGCGCTCTGCTTCGTCCAACTGCACGATGTTGTTGTAGGCTCCGCGGATCTTGTAAGAGCGCACATCCTGCAAGTCCTCCCGCTTCAGGTAGACCTGCGCCCCGGTTGCTTCGGAAAGTCGGGGGCAGTATTGCAGGGGGGTGGGTGCGATCACTGCGGAAATTCGTGCCTGCGCCAGTTGAATATCTGCCGCACGGATGGCGGCGTTTTCTCCAGCGAGGGACGTATTTTCCTGAGTTAAGTGATCGGTCATGATCACATCCTACCCTCCCCACCGCCCGCCTAGTGGGATAGGTATCCCACAAATGGATTATGGGGTCCGTATTCTTCACAGGGAACAGCGCGGTATCGAATGCAGTCATTCGACGCTGGGCACTCCTAACCCAGGATTCCCGGCCCCATAGTCGCCTTGAGATCGCCCATGAGATTGCCCGAGCGGTTTACGCGCAGATGATCACCGAGGACCAGCATCGTCGAATTATTGCCGTCGACAAGCTTGAGGTAAACGTCGGACTCGCCAGCGTTGGACAGCAGCACCTCTTTCAGACGGGCGATATTCTCCATCGTGCACTGATCGGTACGCATCACCAGTTTGAGAGGCAAACCCGAACCGTTTCCGGCACCGAGCTCCGGTGTTTTCAAGTCATCACAAAACAGGCTCATACGATCATCGCGAATGGAGATGTGGGCCTTAGCCAGGATGATGTTGTCCTCAACCAGTTGCGTTGCCACAAGGTTATAGATCTTGTTGAACACCAGGAGCTCCACGGAGGCACCATTGTGATCCTCCACTGTGACGATCGCCCACGGTGAACCGTCCTTCTTGCTAAAACGCCTATCGACGGCCGAAATAATGCCACCGATAGTCACCTCCGCCCCGTGCCGCAGCTCCCCACCCAAAATCGTGGTGAGCGCCGTATCGGTTTGCGCCGCGAGGGCCTCCTCGAAGCCATCCAGCGGGTGGCCGGAGACGTACAGGCCGAGCATCTCCCGCTCCAGTGCTAGCTCATGCTTGCGCTCCCAAGTATCTTCTGGGACCTGCACTGCGAAGAAGTTCTCCGCCTCCCCGTCTTCGGAGCCACCGAAGCCAGCAAAAAGATCGAATTGCCCCTTGTCGGCCGCCTTCTTGGTGGCGGTTACGGAATCCACCGCGTCCTCATGCACCAGCATCAGCCCCTTGCGGCTGTGCCCCAGAGAATCAAAGGCTCCGGCCTTAATAAGTGATTCGGTGACACGCTTGTTGCACGGCACGGTGTCGATCTTGTCTAGATAGTCTGAGAAGTCCTTGAAGTGCCCCTTTTCCGCACGCGAGGCAACGATGGACTCCACCACATCTTCGCCAACGTTGCGGACAGCACCGAGGCCAAAGCGAATGTCCTCGCCAACAGCCACGAAGTCCAGCACGGACTCGTTTACGTCTGGTGGCATAACCTTAATGCCCAAGTGCCGGCAGTCTGCGAGATAGATAGCCGACTTGTCCTTCTTGTCAGACACCGAAGTAAGCAGCGCCGCCATATATTCTGCGGTGTAGTTGGCCTTGAGATACCCCGTCCAAAAAGACACCAAACCATAGCCTGCAGCATGGGACTTATTGAAGGCGTAGGCAGCAAAAGGCTCGATGGTGTCCCACAGGGCCTTGATCGCTTCCTTGGAGAAGCCATTGGACAACATGCCAGCCTCAAATGCGACGAATTCCTTCGCCAACACTTCAGGTTTCTTCTTACCCATGGCCTTACGGAAGCCATCTGCTTGGCCCGCTGTGTAATTGGCAACCTTCTGGGAAATACGCATGATCTGCTCCTGATACACGATCAGGCCGTAGGTATCCCCCAAGATTTCTTTGAGCGGCTCCTCCAATTCCGGATGGATCGGTTTGATCTCTTGACGGCTATTCTTACGATCGGCGTAGTCCAGGTGAGCGTTCACACCCATCGGTCCCGGACGGTACAGCGCAAGTGCCGCAACGATGTCATCGAAGCCGGTGGGCTCCATACGCTTGAGCAGTTCCCGCATGCCACCGCCATCGAGCTGGAACACCCCCAGGGTGTCGCCACGAGCAAGCAGTTCATAGGTTGCGGGGTCATCCGTGGTCAGGTTTTCCAGGTCGAGTTCGATGCCACGGTTGCGCTTAATGTTCTCGAGCGCGTCACCAATCACGGTCAGGTTTCGCAGACCCAAAAAGTCCATTTTCAGCAGGCCGATTGCCTCGCAGGCCGGATACGGCCAACCGGTAATGAGCGCTCCGTCCTGCTGCCGCTTCCACATCGGGATGCAGTCTAGGAGCGGGACGGACGCCATGATCACGGCACAAGCATGGACACCAGCCTGACGCACCACGCCTTCGAGGCCACGAGCCGTCTCATAAATCTTGCGAACATCCGGATCAGTCTCAATCAGGTTTCGCACCTCGCCGGCCTCGCCATAGCGCGGATGCTCCGGATCTGTAATTCCGGACAATGGGATGTCTTTAGCCATGATCGCCGGCGGCAGCACTTTGGTAATACGGTCTGCCATCTGATAGCCAGCCTGGCCGAACTGTACGCGAGCTGAGTCTTTCAGTGCCTGCTTGGTCTTCACCGTTCCGAAGGTAATCACCTGGGCGATCTTGTCCTCGCCCCAGCGCTCAGAGGCATAACGAATCATTTCGCCGCGACGACGGTCGTCAAAGTCGATATCAATATCGGGAGCGGAAGGTCGTTCCGGGTTGAGGAAGCGCTCGAACAGCAGGTCGTGCTCGATCGGGTCAATGTTGGTGATCGTCAGCGCATAGGCCACCAGTGCGCCTGCCGCCGAGCCACGCCCGGGGCCCACGCGAATACCGATGGATCGGGCGTGCTTGATCAGCTCCGCCACGATGAGGAAGTAAGAAGGATACCCCTTCATATCAATGACTTTGATCTCGTACTCAGCACGATCGATGTATTCCTGTGGAACTTCTTTACCCGGGAAACGATCCTGCAGGCCCGCCATCACTTCATGATGCAACCACGTGGTCGGGGTTTCACCTTCCGGAACATCAGCGACCGGCATCCGGTCGTGTGGGTGAGCTTCCCAGATCTCGCTGTAATCCTCCACACGCTCCGCGATGAGCAGGGTGTTATCGCAGGCCCCAGGGACAGTGTGGTCCCAGCCGGCCCGCATCTCTGCGGCGGTTTTAATGTAGTAGCCAGTACCATCAAACTTGAAACGATCCTCGTCATGCAGGGTCTTGCCGGTTTGCACACACAGCATCGCCTCGTGAGCCTGGGCCTGGGATTCGAGCACATAGTGGCAGTCATTGGTCACCAGTGGCGGCAAATCCAGCTTCCGGCCGATCTCGAGCAATTCCGCGCGCACCCGGTTTTCGATGTCCAGGCCATGGTCCATCAGCTCAAGGAAGTAATTTTCTTTGCCGTAAATGTCCTGCCACATCGCGGCAGCCTCGAGAGCTTCATTGAACTGTCCCAGGCGGAGCCGAGTCTGAACATCGCCCGATGGACATCCAGTGGTGGCGATGATGCCAGAGGCGCGCTCCGCGATAATCTCCGCATCCATACGTGGCCACTTGCCCAGCTGGCCTTCGTAAGAGGCCATCGAGGAAAGGTAAAACAGGTTCCGTAGCCCCTCAACGTTTTCTGCCCACATCGTCTGATGGAGATAGGCGCCCGAGGCGGAAACGTCATCGGATTTTTGGTGCGGTTCTCCCCAGCGGATGCGTTGCTTGTTCAGGCGTGACTCGGGCGCAAGATAGGCTTCGATTCCAATGATGGGCTTGATGCCGGAAGAGGTCATCTTCTGGTAGAAAGCATCGGAGCCATACATATTGCCGTGATCTGAAATACCAACGGCAGACATACCTTGGCGATTCACCTCATCAGCCAACATATCGATCTTGGCCATACCATCGAGCATGGAATACTCAGTGTGATTATGCAGGTGAACGAAGGAAGAGTTGCCCATAAAGGGTGAGTCTACTTAATCAGGGGCGTCGATAAGCAACCGGCTTCGACTATCCTCATTGACCTGCCCACACCCCGGGCATCCCGCCACCGCCAGCAGTGCTGTGCCCCAATCGAAAGCGCCAGGAAAGCCACAACTTTAACGATCGAACCGGGGTAAGGTCTGTGCTCATGTGGTACGCGGTCTTGGCTTATCTAATGTGGGGCGGTTTTGCCGCCTACTTCCCACTCCTCGAGCCTGCGACTCCCGTGGAGATTCTGGCGCACCGCATTGTGTGGACCGCCGTGGTGATGGTTGCCCTGATCTTTGTCACCAAAGCAGCGCAAGAACTGCGACGCGCCGACCGAGCTACCTGGCTCCTAGTGGTACTTGCCGCAGTTTTCATCGCGGTGAATTGGCTGACCTATGTCATCGCTGTGAACTCCGGGCATGTTGCCGAGGCCGCATTGGGATACTTCATTAACCCCTTGGTCAATGTCGTGCTCGGCATGCTGGTGCTCCGGGAGCGGCTGCGTCCACTGCAGCAGCTCAGTGTGGCTATTGCGGCGATTGCCGTCATTGTGCTGGCTGCGTTGTCCGGGCAACCGCCGCTTATGGGACTCACACTCGCGTTCTCCTTTGGCATCTATGGCTTGATCAAGAAGCGGATTCAGCTCTCCCCGGAGGCCTCGCTGGCAGCGGAGACGGTGGTGTTGTTTCCGGTGGCGCTGGGCTATCTCGGTTACCTCACGCTGCAGGGCACGTCAACGTTTACGGGGCACGGCGCGGGACATGTCGCGCTCCTGATCTCCTCTGGCATCATCACCGCGCTTCCACTATTGCTCTTCAATAAGGCCGCGCAACTCATCCCACTGTCGACCATCGGAATGCTCCAATACATGACGCCAACCATGCAAATGCTGTGGGCAGTGTGCATCATGCAAGAGCAGTTGGAGACGGTGCGATGGCTCGGCTTCGGAATCATTTGGGTCTCGGTGGGCATCTTCCTCACCGACATTTGGCTACAGCGCCGAGCAACGCGCGCTAATCGACGGCAACCGGCCTGACACCAAAGCGCCCCCAAGCTGCCCCTTGCGGCAATACCTCGATTGCGCCGAGCTGCGGGTTGTCAGCCAGTCCGCGGAAGAGCTCAGCATCGTCATAAGCGATCACCCCGACGATATTCTTCGCGGGCGGGGTCCAGCGCTCGAATACCTCGATTCGGGTTTCCGGGGCAACTGGTTCCGGAAGTGCTTGCGGCTTTTCGTCTGCAAAGACCACCCCACTCACGCGTTTTAAGTGGAGCTGCTCAACAAGCGCCCCGGCGTGCTCAGCTGGCAACGGCTCGGCGAAAGTAATCATCGCCCAGGAGGTTCCGGAGGCTCCGACTAGGCTGTGGTCAGCGCGCTGCTGATACTGGCTGTAGCTCTCGCCAGTATCTTGACCGAGCACGTCGCCGTTTTTCAGCATCGGTTTGGAGGTGCGATCATCAAAGCTGGCCATTATCACAGCGCCGATGATTAACAAGGTGCAGAGCAGTGCAAGCACCTTTCGCACTCTGGCCGCTGTCATGAGCGCAGCTCATCCAAGGCATGCTGGAGATCTGGTGGATACGGCGATTCAACTTCCATGTAGCGGCCGTCGGCGGGATGGTGGAACCCGAGCTTCACCGCATGGAGCCACTGTCGTGATAGTCCCAAGCGCTTGCTGAGCTTAGGGTCAGAACCGTACATCGGGTCGCCACAGCACGGATGGTGGAGGGAAGAAAAGTGAACGCGGATCTGGTGAGTGCGCCCGGTTTCTAGGTGCACCTCAAGCAAGGTTGCTTCCCGAAATGCCTCGATGGTTTCGTAGTGCGTCACTGAGGGCTTACCGCCGGTGGTGACGGCGAATCTCCAACCAGCTGAAGGATGCCGACCAATCGGGGCATCGATGGTGCCCGTGAGCGGATCCGGGTGGCCTTGCACCAAAGCATGGTACGTCTTCGACACGGTGCGATCGCGGAAAGCACGCTTGAGAACGGTATAGCCACGCTCCGAGGCGGCCACCACCATCACTCCCGAGGTACCGACATCAAGTCGCTGCACAATCCCCTTGCGTTCCGGCGGGCCCGAAGTGGAAATTCGGAAACCCGCGGCGGCCAGTCCACCTACTACGGTCGGGCCTTCCCAACCGACAGTGGGATGCGCAGCCACACCGACGGGCTTGTTCACCGCAATGAGATCCTGATCTGAGTAGAGGATATCCATCCCCTCGACCAATTCTGCCTTTGGGAGTAGGGGCTGTTCCGGTTCCGGAAGCGTGACATCGAGCCACGCGTCGGCGCTGAGGCGATCGGATTTTCCGACGCTATGGCCGTCGACAAGCACATCGCCGGACTCGGCCAGCTCTGCAGCTATCGTGCGGGACAGGCCCAGGAGCTTAGCCAATGCCGCATCCACGCGCATCCCTACGAGGCCTTCTGGCACTGGTAACTGACGGTTCTCACGCATGCTGCTCCTCTCTAAAAGCGCTGATGATGAAGCAGAGCACACCAACAGTGATACAGGAATCTGCAATATTGAACACCGCGAAGCTACCCACCGAAATGAAATCAACCACGTGGCCAAAGTAGAAGCCAGGCTCCCGGAAGAGCCGGTCGATGAGATTTCCCAGGGCGCCACCTGCGATGAGGGCGAGTCCTGTGGCCTGCCACGGCTGGCGTACTCGGCGGGCAAACACTGCGATCCCCAAAACGAACACCAGCTGGATGGTGGTGAATAGCCATGTCGAGTTCTCCCCCATCGAGAACGCCGCACCGGGGTTGAACAGCAGGTAGAAGCGGAACCAATCGCCAAGGATTGGCATAGCAACCCCGGGGTCCAGAAGGTTCAGCATGATGGCTTTGGTGCCTTGATCCACCGCTGCCGCCACGATGGCTATCGCCGCCATCGGAATAACATAGCTCCTACCTGTAGCACTCACGCGTTCCATCATTCCCTATCTCGGGGTGGATTTTCTATTCGGTCCTCGCCAGCAGTCCTGCCCGAACCTAGTACCGTAGTCACTTATGAAGAAGTCGCTCGCGTCCTGTCTCGCCGTCACCCTGTCCGTTTTTGCGCTCACTGCGTGCGGTAATGATGCCCCACAGCAAAGCGAAGAAAAGGCGGTGTCGTTGCCGGTCGACGCCCCCAAGGTGGCGCTTATCGACGCCGGTGTAGGCGACGCACAGGTCCTGGCCTTTCACGATTCCGGCGCAACCCAACAATCCGCGATTGAGATCTCGGATGGTTTTGAACAGGGCACGGGTACCGCGGCGGATATTGCTGCCGAACCTGCCACTGATGCCAACGTGGATACGCTGAAAGCCACGCTCGATGCCGCTGTCTCTGCGCAGTCTCCCCGAGATGTCACACTCAAGTTGCTGAGCCCAACCCACTCTAAGCCCGAGTTTGCGTCGGATACCCAGTCGACAGAGGGTTTCGAACTCGCCTGGACCGGCCAACCAACAGGACGCGCTGAGACGGTCAGGCTGTCTGCCCCAACTGCAGCCACTGATCAGGGCCGTGCGATCGCCGAGCTCTATTTGATGAAGCTGTTGGCGCAGCCGGTGATTTTCCCCAGCGAACCCATTGCTCCAGGCGCAAAATGGACGGTGGAAAACCGTGTCACTGGTGATTCCACGATGCTACGCAGCACTACGTACACGTTGAACTCCCGCGAGGGAGATGTCGCAGATATCGCCGTGGAAGTCTCCGAACGCCCGGCAGTAGCTGCCTTGAGCCTGGCTGATCAAGGCCTCAATTCTGAACTTAAGGTTGTGGGTACCCACTCCACAGGTTCTGGCTCATTACAGGTAGACCTGCGGAAACCGCTGCCGGTAGCTGGCTCCGTTGACCTTGCTACCCGAGTGCTTTATGGCGAGGATGACAAACCCGCGCGTGTTTTCCAGGATTTCATTTCCAAAATTGACTACTCCTAGCTAGAATTTAAGTCATGGCATTTTCCTAATACCCCGAGCAACCATCCGCTTCGACCTTAGGAAACTCAGTTATGCCTTCTTTCATTAAATCCGACCGCGTCAGCTTCTCTTATCCTGACCGCCGCGTCCTCACTGACATTTCTTTCACCGTCAATGCTGGCGAGATCGCAGGCCTTATCGGAGAAAATGGTGCCGGGAAATCCACCCTGCTTTCGTTGCTTGCAGGCGGAAAACCGGATGCTGGCACCTTCACTGTCCCCGATAGGCTCGGCTTCATCACGCAGGAAACCACCTTGGCGTTTGATTCGCCGGTCGGGGCGCTTATCGACGAAGCCGTCGCGGAGATCCGGCAGTTGGAAACGGAGATTGAAGAGCTCAGCGCCGCGATGTCCACTCGTGATGTCACCGAGGAATTCGATCGCGCGCTTTCTCGGGCTGAGCAGTCTCAGCTATGGTCACTGGATTCCCGAATCGAGCAGGTACGCGCGGGCCTCGGCCTCAGTGATATCGATCCTGCGACTCCGATCCATCAGCTTTCCGGTGGTCAACGACGTCGTTATGCACTGGCGGCGCTCCTCCTGCGCCCCGTAGACGCCATGCTGCTCGACGAACCAACTAACCACCTCGACGATGCCGCCGTGGACTTCCTGATGGCCGAGCTCGCCAGCTTCCCGGGCCCCATCATTGCGGCTAGCCATGATCGCTGGTTTCTCGATCACTGTGCCACAGACATCATTGATCTCGACCCCGCGCTCGGTGCCGAGGGCGGCTACGGGGAAGATTCCCGGCAAGGTGCGTTGTTCCACGGTTCATTCAGCGAGTATCTTGCCTGGCGAGCTGCTGCCCGCACCCGCTGGGAACATGACTATTCCATTCAGGAGCAAAATCGCTCTGAGCTGGAAGGAAAGCTCGGCATTAGCGAAGGCGACATCTTTCACTCCACAGAGGCCAAGTCTGAAACGCGGGTGTCCCAGAAGTTCTTTGCAGACCGCGCCGCTAAGACTGTCGGCAACCGGCTCAAAGCCACCCGGAATCGCCTCGAGGAGTTGGAGCGCTTCGAAATTCCGCCACCACCGCCTAAGTTGTCCTTCACCGGAGCGTTGTCTGTGGCTTTCAAACCCCGCCCAGAGGCCCTGCTCCGCCTAGATTCGGTAGCCGTTACTGGGCGGTTGCGGACAGTGAAGCTGGAGATGTTTGCGGGCGATACTCGGCTCGTCATCGGCCCCAATGGTGCGGGTAAATCGACGTTGCTGGCAATTGCTGCGGGGCTGCTCTCCCCGGACTCTGGCGAGCGAGTGCTAGCGGAGGGGGTGCGGATCGGATACCTGACACAGGACTCTGAATGGGAATCGCTGGAGGCGACTCCACGCGAACTTTGCCCAGAACTGGTCGAGCTTGGGCTGCTGGATGAGGATCGCATGCACAAGCCACTGCGGGAGCTATCTCTGGGACAGCAGCGTCGCGTAGCGATCGGCATGGTGTTAGTTGACCCACCAGAAGTCCTGCTTCTCGACGAGCCCACCAACCACATCGCCTTGGCTCTAGCGGAAGACCTGGAACACGCACTCGTCAACTACCCGGGCGTGTGTCTGATTGCTAGCCATGACCGCTGGCTGCGTAACCGCTGGCCGGCAGGCATAGTTGAGATTTCACCGCTGTCGGCTGACAACGAGATTTCTTGAGGATTCCTCCCCACAAACAACAGATCCCGCCTTCGGCCACATTGTGGACCGGGCGGGATCTCGAAATTTGGGGGTTTAATTCTTTAACGGGCAGGTAGACATCCCGAGGGCTCGATATAGCGGACAAAACCCTGCTGCTGCAGTAACTGCCATAAGTACTGCCAGCGCCCAGAGGATCACCTGCAGGGGGCCGGTAGCAACGGTTGCTGCACAAATACCAGCAACGATAGCGAGCACACCGCGAAGAGTGCGGTCAATGGTTCCTTCGTTTTTAGTCATGCAGAAATCTTAGAACGCTTTGACTAACTTCTAACTACATAGAGATAGGTGTCACGTCCTCATCAGTGTCCTCGTGATCACACTTAAGGAGTTGGGGTAGCGGCCTGATCCTTACACATTGCCGGAACCTGTTCGGGAGCAACCGTGTTGGTGATCAAAGTACAAGCCCAGCTCTGGGAGAGCTTCCAGGTGCCACCATCGTAAATAAACTCCACATTGTCGGCGGCCTGTGGCTCACGGTCTGGAAGGCTGAAGTTCACCGTCGCAAGAACAGAATCTGGGGTGTAGCCAGGCAGGATCGGATCTACTACCTGGAAGTCTGCGCCGGACTCGGCCTTAGACTTGGTCATGGTTTCAAAAAGCTCTGGCGCGGTATCGCCACCTTGAACGGTTACGATCTTCTCTTCCACACTTGCGCTCGGATCAGTTGCCTTAGCCAGCACAGCGTTGAGGTCCGCAGCGCTTGGCTGAGCCGGAGCTGCCCCCTTAGCGGAGGTCGACTTAGCAGCGGAGGAAGTCGATGTTTTGCTTCCTGAGGCATCGTCACCGGAACAAGCGGTGAGGGAAAGCGCAGCGGCGAGGACGGCTGCAGCAGCTGCTGTGGTGGAAAACTTCAACGAAATCTCCTTGTAAGTAATGGGCGGTGAGCGATTCTCGGGCTATGGGTCTATACAAAACTCACCGCAGGCGTGTCGACGATAATAACACGTGTAACTTAAGTGTCCCTAGGTAAAACCTGTGCCCGCAAGTGTGGCACCCTAGTGGTATGTCTGCTGAGAACGCGCCTTTAAAAGTAGTTGTGCTCACCACAGGTGGCACAATCGCCTGCACAACGGACGAGCACGGTGTGCTCAACGCCACTGTATCTGGGGAGGATTTGCTCCGGCCAGTTGCACGTCGATTCGCGCCTGGCACCATCGCGGTGGAGGTACGTGAATTGGAGTGCATCGATTCTTCCACCATGACGTTTGCAGATATCGACGCCATAGTGAACGCTGTCGGCGATGCACTCCGCGATCCGAGCGTTTCCGGTGTTGTGGTCACCCACGGCACCGACTCTATGGAAGAAACCGCCGTAGCCGTTGATACCTTCCATAATGACTCTCGGCCAGTGGTATTCACCGGAGCGCAAAAGCCCTTCGATCACCCAGAAGCCGACGGCCTGAACAACCTGTTCGAAGCGCTCATCGTGGCAAGTGATGCCTCCGCACGAGACATCGGCTGTCTTATCGTATTCGGACGCGCCGTCCTCGCGGTTCGGGGCGCCACCAAGTGGCACACCACTGATGAACTAGCATTCGCCACGAATGGGCCGGAAGAGCCCACTCGGCCGGATCCAGTACCGGCCACTGCGCTAGCCAAAGTCAATGTTCCAATCGTCACCGCCTATCCCGGTGCAGGACGAGAAGTTCTGGATCTTTATCGCGAGCAGGGCGTAGACGGCATCGTCGTCGAAGCCATGGGATCCGGCAATGTTGGGTCCGTGTTTTCTCAAGGGCTGACCGAGGTGCTCGCTGCCGGCGTCCCCGTTCTGATTAGCACCCGCGTTCCACGTGGCGAAGTGGCTTCCACATACAGTGGCGCCGCAGAGTTGGCTCAAAAGGGCGCCTTGTGGAGCAGCTACTTCCGGGCGCCGCAAGCTCGAGTCTTGCTCGCCATTTCAGTTGCTAGTGGCCGTCACCTGGCGACTCTTGTGTAGCAAACCAATCTTCCCAATCCAAGCTATCTAGCGGATCGGCTGCCACCAGGTCGGGGTCATCGATGGCGAAGCTGCGCGTCTTCCCCCGGTCGGTGCTTCTGGTTTCAAAACGCACGGATACCACGCCGTGTCCTGCCCCTTGTACCCAGCCGTGCCCGAATTCGGGATGGTACACATCTTGCGTGCTGTGCCACACCGCGTCCCCGGCCGGGCTGGCGGAGGTACTACTAGTTACCGACACCACTCCTCCCGCATTGGTGTCTCTCACCCCAGCCTCATATTCCTGCGACTCCACTACCACGACATTCTGATCCAATTCAGGAAACAGCACGTCTTGACGCTCGGACTCCAACCCAGAGAAGGACACTCCGATGAGCCGGATCGGACCTACTTCCTCTGCGTATCGAGTTAGCTTGCGCGCGCTTGCATGCAAGGTGCTCAGGTCGTCTGTGGCATAAGGCAGCGTAAGTGAGCGGGATTCGCTCGCGAAGGTAGCCAGTTTTGTCTTCACTGTTACCGTCCGGGCGCCACGGCCGTCGCGAAGCAACCTCCGGTGCGCTGATCGAGCCGAACGTTCTACGGCGGCATCGACTTGCGCACGCGTGGTGAGGTCCTCTGGATAGGTGTGTTCCGCCGATACTTGTTTCGCCTCGGCACGTGGCGCCACGGGTCGGTCATCGTTTCCGCGGGCAAGATGCCACAATGCCACACCGACATTCTTGCCCAGCGAAATCTCCACGTCCCTGCGGCTCATGGCCGCAAAGTCCGCAATCGTCGCCACGCCTTGTTGTTTGAGCTTCGCCTCCGCAACGGGACCGATCCCCCATAATTTGCGCACTGGCAGGGGATCAAGCAGCTCATGCTGCCGATCCACTGGCACTACAAACACCCCGTCTGGTTTCGCCTCGCCGGAGCCGATCTTGGCAAATTGTTTGCCGGAGCCCGCGCCTATCGACGCCGGTAGCCCTGTTTCCGCTTTGATCAACGCACGCAGCTCCTCGGACCACTCGCGTACCTCTTCTGGGCTCGCCCCGACCAGCTCCGCTGGCTCCATAAATCCCTCATCAATGGAGAGTTGCTCGACGATCCCTGCCCGCGCCCGAATGATCTCAAATACCCGGCGCGAAGCTGTTGCATATACCGCGTGGCGTGGCTGGACTGTGACTACCCCAAAACCGACCAATGCCCGTGCTTGGTACATGGGCATCGCACTCTTGGCACCGAATGCCCTTGCCTCATAGGAAGCGCCCGCCACTACCCCACGGCCGGACAGTCCGCCGACGAGCACAGGTCGGCCACGCAGCGTAGGGCGAGTCAATTGTTCGACGGAGGCGAAAAACGCGTCCATATCGATATGTAGCACCCAGCGTTGCATGCTTTTCAGCATAACTGGGCTTAGATTGCTGGCAATCGCCGCGGGTTTAACCACTTATGAGCAAGCTCAGGCCCATGGCTGCTACAGATGGCTCTCCCCAGCCAAGCGCCCGCGCACTTATGGGTCTGGACTTGTGAGTCTGGAGTTAAAAATCAAGCTTGGAGAGCAGCTTCTGCGCCCGCTCCTTCGTGGCATCGTCATCACGCGGCCCTGCAAACAGCTCATCAAGGTCTTTGGTGGTGATACCACCGGAGATCTGATTGAGTGTGAGTCGATCCCGACGTTGCAGCGCAGTCTCCCGAAATACTGGCACAACATTCTGCGGCAACTCTGGGCCATCGTAGCCATTGCAACCAGTGGCGTTCGAAGGGTCGGTAGCCATCATCGTGTTAGGTAGTGACCCGACCATCGCCTGGTAGACCTTATCGCGCCACGTGCCATCGTTGGGATCAAGTCCCTTTTCCTTATCGCGCTGATACTGCGCTGACAGCTCCTGCGCCAGTGCGGGATCGAGGTAGAACAGCAGCTCCCCAGTGCAGCCGAGCACTAGGTCGGCATCTCCGCTTTGGAGACGCTCGAGGCGCGGTTTTCTATCAGAAGCGGTTTCTGATTCCAGGTATGCTTCCTTGCCACTGCGCACAAAGGCCCCGGTAACTACCTCCCCCAAGGCCTTTTGTTGGTATCGGTCACCGTTGATGGAAACAGTGATCGAATCTGTTTCTGCTTCGCGTGGCCTAGCGGAAGGCTGGGGCGTGCCCCCAGTCACAGTACTCCCCAGCAGCACCAACGCTGCTAATCCGAATGTCAGCCATTGACGCAGCGGCATGATGCCACTTAAGGAGGTGCTGCTCGGCTGTTGCATTGTTTGTTCACTCCGAAGGGTGGGAAGATTGACTAGGTCTACATCTTACGAGAATCAGTTGCTTTCACAATTCTTTCGGCAATTGCGCGCTGCTGTCACTTGACCACTTGGTGGCCTAGAGTTGTAAAGTCTTCTTGTTTTTAGTCGCAGTTTCACATCGCGCTTGACCCACTGGGTCAGGGGAAAGGGAATTTTATGGCGAATAATTTCCCGCTGTCCAAACGGCCACGCTCACTAGCGGTGCCGCTATCGGAGTCCCCCGAAGCACTGAGCAGGTTGCGGATACCGGCAGAAAGAGCGATCGAACGCTGTGTGGTCTATCGCGATGGCAAGCCCGTACGCGGCGCGTTCAACTACCGCGAAGCGTTGGAGGAGGTTCGCCGTACTGGTGAGGGCTACGTGTGGCTGGGACTCTACGAGCCGGACCAACACCAGATGGTGTCAATCTCTCAAGCCTACGATGTCCACGATTTGATAGTTGAGGATGCCGTCGGCGCTCGGCAGCGCCCTAAGGTGGAACGCTACGGTGACCAGTTCTTCTTTGTCATCCGCAACGTGAAGTACACCGATGACGCGATGGTTAATAACGCCAAAGAGATTATCGAAACTGGCGAGGTCCAGATGATTGTGGGCCCTGATTTCATTATCACTGTTCGCCACGGTGAACAGTCCACAATCACTGGACTCAAGAAACGCCTGGAGCGCGACCCTGAACAGTGTGCGCTGGGACCCTCTGCCGTGGCTTGGCTGATTGCGGACGTGCTTGTCGACGACTACATCCGCATCGCCCGACTGCTTTCCAACGACGTCGACGAGTTGGAGAACGAGGTCTTCTCCCCCGACTCCAGTTTCGACATTGAACAGATCTACCGTCTCAAGCGAGAGATCCTAGAGATGCGTCATGCCATCGACCCCCTGGCACCAGCACTACGTACGTTGACCGCAAACCAACACGGGTTGCTTTCCGAACAGATCAGTAGCTACTTCGTGGACGTGCTGGACCATGAAATTGCTGCCATGGATCACATCGCCTCGCACGACGAGCGGCTGTCTTCGCTGATTAACGCGGGTGTGGCAAAGGTATCTATTCAGCAAAACGCAGATATGCGTCGCCTGTCCGCCATAGTTGGTATGGCCGCGGTCCCGACGATGATCGCCGGCATTTATGGCATGAATTTTGAGAACATGCCAGAACTGAAGACCCAGTACGGATACTTCATCGTCCTGGGTTTGATGTTGCTGTCTGTTTTATTCATGTGGGCGTTCTTCAAGAAGAACAAGTGGCTCTAGTTACTCGGCTAGCTTTCCACCTAGGTTCGCGCGGGCGATGACATCTCGCGCGACGCGGGCGTGTTCAGGGGAACACAGGACGTCATAACGCCCCGCCACAATTTGGGTTCGGGAACTAAAGTCTCGTTTTCCCTGAGTGCTGGCATAACTAACGGCAGCAGAGACTACGCCAAAGACCACGCCCATGATGATGCCAACAATCAGCGGTGCGAGCCATGCGTCGTTGAACAAGCCGATGAGTAGACCGAAGAACACGCCCATCCACGCGCCCGAAGCTGCGCCTCCGGCAAGAACTCGGCTCCATGTCAACCGCCCGACTACGCGCTCTACTTCCATGAGGTTGACGCCTACGATAGTGAGCTCACTAACCGGAAAATCACCCTTATCTGAAAGCATGTCCACGGCCGCTTGGGCTTCCACGTAGGAAGTGAAGCTGCCGACGGGCCAGCCGGTCGGCAACGGGCGGGGATCGAGTGGTGTGGGGCCAGCGGTAGTCATCGTTTATTCCTTCAGGGGTTTATTGTGCTTCATCGGAACAACGCCTAATGCCTGGCTTTGGTTCCACTTCTTAAGAAGCAACCCCAGTGCCGCACTGAAGTAGAATGGCACGTTATGAGCACTACTACCCGCGTGTACGCTGGCCGCCTGAATGGAATGATCGTCCGTGGCCCCGATGCCGAAGCGATCGGCAGGGTACGCGACGTGGTGGTCAGCATCCGGCCCACCTCACATCTCTCCCGCGCCCTCGGCTTGGTGGTGGAGATGACCAACAAAAGGCGCATCTTCGTGCCATTGTTGCGGGTGGCCGATATTGCCCCAGCGGACATCACCTTGGCCACCGGTTCGGTATCCATGCGCCAGTTCAAGCCGCGCTCCGGTGAATCCACCGTTTTGAACGACCTCATCGGGGCAAAAGTTCATATTGATGATCCAGAGCTTCCACAACTGCATGGCAAGCCGGTGGAAATCGCGGACGTGGAGTTGGAGCGCACGCGCACGCGGGACTGGGTCATCTCTAGACTCGCAGTTTTTGGCGAGCGTCCAAAGTTTGGCCGTCGAGCCGACCTGCATGTAGTTCCGTGGTCTCATGTGTTGGGAGTTACTGCGGGTGGCCTAGGTTCCACCGATGCTACCGCGCAGATTATCGCCTCTTTCGACGACATGCGCCCAGCGGACATCGCTACGGTCATGCATGAGATGCCTACGCTGCAGCGGCATCAAGTGGCTGAGGAACTCGATGACGAACGCCTCGCCGACATCATCCAAGAGATGCCGGACGATCACCAAGCAGAGATCATTGAGTCCTTGGACATTGAGCGCGCAGCAGACATTTTGGAAGAGATGGACCCGGATGATGCTGCCGACCTGCTCGGCGAGCTGCCAGATGCTAAAGCAGATGTCCTGCTGGAGTTGATGGATCCTGAGGAGTCGGCCCCTGTTCGTAGGCTGATGACTTTCTCCCCCGACACCGTAGGCGCCCTGATGACACCAGAGCCGCTGATCCTCACCCCACAAACGACGGTGGCGGAGGCCCTTGCTATGGCTCGGCACCCGGATTTGCCCACTAGCCTCAGCTCATTGATTTTCGTCTGCCGGCCGCCAACAGCCACCCCAACCGGCAAGTACCTGGGCTGCGTCCACCTGCAGAAACTACTAAGAGAACCCCCCAGTTCACTCATCGGTGGCATTCTAGATCCGGACCTGCCGCCGCTTTATGCCAACGACACCCAGGAAACTGCGGCGCGCTACTTTGCGATGTATAACCTTGTCTGTGGCCCCGTGCTTGACGACGACAAACACTTGCTCGGCGCAGTCGCCGTGGACGACCTCCTCGACCACCTCCTGCCCGAAGACTGGCGCGAAGTAGGTTTGCGACCAGACCCACATTCTTCCGAATCGATCACCGCTGTACAGCAGTAAAGGAGGCCTCCCGTGGCTGATAAGCGCGCGACACTAGACACCCCAGCCGTCGGCCAGCGCCGGAGTCTCCTGCGCGTTGATGCGGACGCTGTGGGCGCCTTCGCCGAAAAAGTCGCTCGACTTTTCGGCACCGGTGAGTATCTGTTCTGGCAAACGATTTTTGTCATCATCTGGATCGCACTCAACATTGGCGGTTGGGCGTGGAGTTGGGACCCCTACCCGTTTATCCTGCTCAACCTAGCTTTTTCCACCCAAGCTGCCTATGCAGCACCGTTGATTCTGCTGGCGCAGAACCGCCAAGAAGACCGCGACCGCTTAGTTCTTGCGGAAGATCGGCGACGTGCAGAAGAAACGAAAGCTGATACTGAGTTCCTCACGCGTGAACTCGCAAGCGTTCGTATCGCGATTGGTGACAATGTCACACGCGACTACTTAAGACGAGAGTTGGAGGAACTCGGCAGCGTGCTCGAGCGCATTGAAGCCAAACTTGATGATGAGTCTGCAGCGCGAATCGCGCGTGACCACGATGCCGCACTTACCGATGGTTCCGAGCTCTCCGAGCCCCGCCATGGCGATGTGGCAGAAAAGTCCTCAGACGCAAGTTCGGACGAGTAACCGCGCGCGGTACGATGGGCTCCGTGAGTACAACGATTGCTGAATCTAAAGTCCGCGAGGCCCTCGCCCGCGTCGACGATCCCGAAATCGGGAAACCAATTACTGAGCTCGGCATGGTGAAATCAATCACTGTCGATGGCAACGATGTTGCAGTGGAAATATATCTCACCATCGCTGGCTGTCCTATGAAGACGACGATTGTGAACAACGCAGAAGCCGCTATCAAGGACATCGAAGGGATCGGTGCCGTACGCGTCAGCACTGACGTGATGAGTGATGAACAACGGCGCGAGCTGCGCACTTCACTACGCGGACACGCTGACACCCCAGAAATTCCATTCGCAAAGCCTACGTCCACGACGCGGGTGTTCGCCGTTGCCTCCGGCAAGGGCGGCGTGGGTAAGTCCTCAATGACGGCGAATCTCGCGGTCGCATTGGCGCAGCGCGGCCTGCAGGTGGGTGTGCTGGATGCCGACATCTACGGGCACTCGATCCCTGGCCTTTTTGGCACGACTGAGCGCCCCACCGCTGTCGACGACATGATCATGCCGGTCCAGGCACACGGCGTAAAGATGATCTCCATCGCGCACTTCACAGAAGGCAACGCCCCTGTGATGTGGCGTGGCCCTATGCTGCAACGAGCCATCCAGCAGTTCCTCGCCGACGTCTTCTGGGGCGATCTTGATATCTTGCTGCTCGACTTGCCGCCAGGTACAGGCGACGTCGCTATCGCCGTAGGCCAGCTCCTACCATCAGCTGAGTTGCTCGTAGTAACTACTCCGCAGGTCGCAGCCGCCGAAGTAGCCGAACGGGCAGGCACAGCCTCCCTGCAGACTCACCAGAAGGTGGCAGGCGTCATCGAAAATATGGGGGCTATGGTGCTCCCCGACGGATCCACCATGGATGTGTTCGGCAGTGGCGGAGGCGAACAGGTGGCAGAACGGTTGTCCACTTTGACCGGCTCGGATGTCCCTTTGCTTGGTCAGGTTCCGCTAGATCCCGCGCTACGCGTGGGCGGCGATAGCGGAGACCCAGTAGTAGTCTCTGCACCAGACTCCCCTACCGCGAAAGCCATCTTCGCGATTGCGGAGGCGCTACAGGTACGTCGCGAATCCCTCGCAGGCAAACCCCTCGGCCTGGAGGTCACCGCCGAGTAGCGGCGCAACTTAAAAGCAAATTCGCCTGCATTGTGGATCCCATGCAGGCGAATTTGCTTTCAGTGCAGTTTGAGCACCCAACTCAAACGACGTAATTTTTGTGGTTAGGTGATGTCTGCCCAGGAAAATCCGGCGCTAGCTGGCGGATCTTTCCGGTCGTCCTTCGGAGTGTCTGGGCGTTCTACCTTATTGGTTTCCGGCGACGTCGTGGTGGCAGGGTCAGTGTCATACAACTCAGCTCGAGCGCGTTCAGTGCGTCCGGCCGTATCCTCTTCAGACATGATCTTCTTGGGGTCGAAGGCATCGAAAATGGAGTCATCGCCGTCGAGAAGCGTCTTGGTCAGCGCAGCTCGCGGCCCCAATTTGGTCAAGGTGGCTAGCTCCGCAACGGGTTTCCGGAAGTCATCAAACTCCGATCCAAACTCATCGCTGAGGTCAGCTTTCGCATTATTAATGGCGGCCCGGGCAGCATTCAGCGCAGCTCGGACATCCGTAATGACCTTCGGGAGTCGCTCGGGACCAATGATGATAAGCCCGACCACAAAAATGACGAAGATTTCGCCCCAACCTACATCGCTAAACACTGTTCCTACTCTAGTCTGCTTTGCGGAGGTTGTCGTGCACGCCCAGCGGCTGCGCGCTATTTACCTTGATTTCGACGCACGGCACGGTAGAACACCTCAACACGATCAATCAGTGTTTCCCCTTTAGGGTGCGCTACTTCTTGTGCATCGGGTCCCTCTGGGCAAGACTGCGCAATTGATGTCAGCTTAGCCATCAGCGTCGAAGGTACAGAGATATCTTCCTCGGCAGCCTTGCGTAGCTGTTCGGATGCGCGTCGTTGCTGGTTGACCTCGGCGCGACACTCTACACAGTGCACCAAATGAATGCGGGCACGGTTCATCGCTGTGGAGCTCAACTCATTGTCCACAAAGCCAGCTACTGCTTCAGAACTGAGGTGTTCGACCGAGGCGAATTCGCGATGCCCGCGCTTACTCCTTTTGGGAAGTCCATGGGGAATGGAAATCATGCTGCGTTGTCGCCTCCTTCCTCACTCTGAATGGTCTACTGGCAAGTACTTCCCAGCCTAACCTCTTGTGGGGAGAAGGAGCTGCGCTGCTTCATTCGTCTTAGCCGCGGCTTCCAAATATGTCCTGATCTGAGAACGTCCACGGTGAATCCGGGAGCGAACTGTTCCCAATTTCACACCCAGCGTATCGGCGATTTCGTCATAAGACAGCCCCAATACGTCACAGAGCACCACGGCTACGCGAAACTCTGGGCTGAGTAGATCGAGGGCTTCCTGCAATACTGGGTCCAAGTTAGACACCGAGTATGCCTGCTCTGGGGTGAGATCGGTTCCCGGAACGCGGTCATAGTCCTCTGGCAAAGCTTCCATTCGAATCTTGCTGCGATGGCGCACCATGTCCAAGAAAAGATTGGTAGTGATGCGGTGCAGCCAGCCTTCAAAAGTGCCCGGCTGGTAGTTCTTCAAGGAACGAAACACCCGCATAAAGGTTTCTTGCGTGAGGTCCTCAGCATCGTGCTGGTTTCCTGAAAGACGATACGCCAGGCGGTACACACTGTCTGCGTGCTCCGCCACGAGTTCCGCCCACGTCGGCATATCCGCGTGGCCAGCGTCGAAGGCTGCAGTCCCCGTCAGGGGTGCTGTCTCCTCGCCCAAAACTGCATCTTCAGGGCCAACAGCTGCTGGCTCGAGCGCATGTGTGGACTCAAATGGACTCATAAGGGTATTGTGCCTGATCTTTCTGTCTCAGCACCACTTTTACTTTCGCTAGCCTTCTGTAGCTAGCTCACCGCGGTGCGCTCAACACTATGTATAACTGTAGCGGGTGAGACTTTGTTCCACTTTGCCCTAAAACTAGCTGAGTAACTAGTTACTTCTTGATAACGTTCCCTCATTGATCTCAACTTGCCCACCAGTCACAACTTGCGACGATACGGCACGCAAATCAACCACCTTGGCTAGGAAGCGACCTAAACTGAGCTTTGTGACTGATACTGCCCTGGAAACCCTACGTTCCTACATCATCGACACCACTGAGACTTCTCCTGCCTTGGAGACTGCGTTGCAGCACGCGGAGGAGTTTCATTTGCGCATTCCAGATGCGATTACGGGTTCCCTCCTATCCACCTTGGCAGCGGGCGCCAGCACCCCTGCAGCCGCTGGTGCTATCGCCGTTACCCCTGCCGCTGGAGTTGTTGGCCTATACCTGCTCAAAGGCCTTGGCGAAAAGGGACACTTGACGTGTATCGACCCCGAGTCTGAGCATCAACGCCAGGCGAAGGCGTGTTTCCAGGAAGCAGGCTACCGTCCCGCAAAGTATCGCTTCCTCCCCTCTCGTCCACTCGAGGTTATGGGCCGCCTGGCCAACGATTCCTATCAGCTGGTGTACGGCGACGTTGCACCAGTTGATCAGCGGGCATTCTTCGATTCTGCCTGGCCGCTGCTCTCTGCGGGAGGGGTATTGGTGCTGGCTGATTCGCTTCTCGACGGCACGGTATCTGACACCAGCCGGACCGACCGGGATACAGCAGCAGCCCGCGACATGGATGCTTATCTACGGGATCTCCCCGAGACACTGGTAACTCGGCTGCCACTCGGTGCTGGAATAACTATCGTCCACAAAGCTGAATAGCTTACTGCCACAAGTAGATTGACTGCGACATAACAAAAGCCGCGACCATTCAGGTCGCGGCTTTTACGTTACTATCCTAGCTTTATACGCGCTGATTCTTCCCTACGCATACCACGCCACCAGCGGAGATGGTGAAGCGGGAGGCATCGCGCTCGTGGTCCACGCCGATGAATTCTCCTTCGGAGACGACCACGTTCTTATCGAGGATTGCATGGCGCACTACGGCCCCCTTGCTCACCCGGACACCTGGCATGAGAACTGCGCCTTCAACGGTTGCGCCTTCTTCTACCACCACGTTGTTGGACAACACAGAGTTGCGTACAGTGCCACCGGAAATGATGCAGCCGGATGCCACCATCGAGGATTGAGCTATGCCGCCTTGCACAAACTTTGCTGGCGGGAAATTTCCATCCTCTGTGGAGTGGATCGGCCAACGTCGGTTGTACAGGTTGAACACTGGTAGCACGGAAATGAGATCCATGTGGGCTTCATAGAAGGCATCGATAGTACCGACGTCACGCCAGTAGCCGTTGTCCCGCTCCGTACTTCCGGGAACGTCATTGGCAGAGAAGTCATAGACGTGCGCTTCCCCCTTGTCCACGAAGTAAGGGATGATATCCCCGCCCATGTCATGATCGGAGTCATCGTTGAGCTCATCGGCAGTCAATGCCGCGATCAGTGCATCCGTGGTGAAGATGTAATTGCCCATCGAGGCATAGGTCACCGCAGGGTCATCGGGCGTGCCCGGCGGGTCTGCCGGCTTTTCCAAGAACTCAGTGATGTTGCCGTCTGCATCGGATTGGATACATCCAAAGGCCGTTGCTTCCTCACGCGGAACGCGAATGCCCGCAACCGTCACCGACTTACCGGACTTAATGTGATCATCCAGCATCTGGCGGGGATCCATGCGGTAAACGTGGTCTGCGCCAAAAACGATCACGTAGTCAGGGTTCTCATCGTAGATGAGGTTGAGGGACTGCAAGATGGCATCGGCAGAACCGGTGTACCACCGCTTGCCCAGGCGCTGCTGAGCAGGAACCGGAGTGATGTACTGCCCAGTGAGGCCGGATAGCTGCCACGACTGGGAAATGTGCCGGTCCAGGGAATGCGACTTGTACTGGGTCAGCACGCAGATCTGCATGAATCCGGCGTTGACCAAGTTGGACAGCACAAAGTCAATCAGACGGTATGTGCCGCCAAATGGCACCGCCGGCTTAGCGCGGTCTGCTGTCAGCGGAAATAGACGTTTGCCCTCGCCACCAGCGAGAACGATTGCTAGGACATGTGGTTGAGTTCTCACATCTTCCAACGTAATCGGAAATGAGTCGCTGCGCAGAGCCACGTGAATGTTTTTATCCCGCTTTACTGTCATCCCCACAACTGCCTGCGGTTTTCCAATAAACAGCAAGCAATTCTTAACTTCCAATGACTGTTTTCCGCCCCCGTTTGGCACCACCCGATCGTCGTTTTCCCACATGGTCTGCGCCCACGCACGGGAATGGCTACATTCGGAAGTATGCGAGTTGGAATGATGACCAAGGAATACCCGCCCGAGATCTATGGTGGCGCTGGTGTGCACATTGCGGAGCTCACCCGCTACATGCGCGAAATCACTGACGTTGATGTGCACTGCATGGGTGCACCGCGTGAAGAAGCCAACGTTTACGTTCATGGCGTGGATCCTGAGCTGCAGGACGCTAATCCTTCGATCCAGACTCTTTCGACTGGACTGCGGATGGCTCATGCGGCAAACAATGTGGACGTGGTGCACTCGCATACGTGGTACGCAGGCCTCGGCGGCCACCTGGCTGCCCGCTTGTATGACATTCCGCATGTAGCAACTGCGCATTCCCTAGAACCCCACCGACCATGGAAGCGGGAGCAGCTCGGTGGCGGCTACGAGGTGTCTTCTTGGTCTGAGAAGAATGCAATGGAGTACGCAGATGCGGTTATTGCCGTGTCAGCGCGTATGAAAGATTCAATTCTCGATGCTTATCCGCGTATTGAGCCAGAAAAGGTCCGCATCGTTCTCAACGGCATTGACACCGAACTGTGGCAGCCTCGCGCTACTTTTGCTGAGAATCCGGCTTCCGTGCTTAGCGAGCTAGGCGTCGATCCTTCGCGGCCTATCGTGGCATTCGTTGGGCGCATTACTCGCCAGAAGGGCGTGGGCCACCTAGTCAAGGCCGCCAAGCTTTTCGACGACGGTGTGCAGCTCGTCTTGTGCGCCGGAGCTCCGGATACCCCAGAGATTGCTGCGGAAACCAAGGCGCTGGTGGAGGAACTCCAAGCACAGCGCGACGGCGTTTTCTGGGTGCAGGACTTCCTGCCCAAGGACAAGATCCAGGAGATTCTCACCGCTGCAGATACCTTCGTGTGCCCGTCGATCTACGAGCCACTGGGCATCGTAAACCTTGAGGCCATGGCGTGTGGCACTGCCGTTGTTGCCTCTGATGTCGGCGGCATTCCGGAGGTAGTAGTCGATGGCACTACCGGCACCTTGGTGCATTATGACGAAAACGACGCGGCGGGTTTCGAGCGTGGCATCGCCGAAGGCGTCAACAAGATGGTTGCTGACCGCGAACATGCCAAGAAGATGGGTGAGGCTGGTCGCCAGCGTGCGGTCCAAGACTTCTCTTGGGCAACTATCGCCCAGCAAACCGTCGACGTGTACCAGTCGTTGATGTAGCCAGGTCGCCTTAAATCGCAGCGCGCCCGGGGGATTCCCGGGCGCGCTTGCGCTTTCAGCAGCACCGGCATCCCTGCCGCGGGTTATGAAGTGACAGCCCCAGCGGTGGTATCAAACTGGAACACGTTCGCGGAGGTAGTTCCTCCACCCACCTCACGGCAAGATGTTTCTTGTGGTGAATCCGCTGCTCAGGCGATTCCAGTCGCGGAGGGCACCACCCCGGCATAGGGAAAATCGGTACTCTGGAAGTGTCCATATGCCCGACCTCGCTAGCGCAGCGTGCCCGGCTCATTTGAGCTAACGGCATGCTGCTTGGCAGAAGGAAAGTCTATGAATTACTTCACCCATCGTCCGGAACTTCACATCACTCCCGAGCAGGGAGTTCTTAACGCTCCCGCAGGAGTTTTGCGCAGCCACGGCACTTGGCATGTATTCCACCAGTACCAGCCAACCTTAGACTCCCCTGCGCGATGGGCACACCAATATTCAGATCAACAGCCTTTTGATTGGGATATCTGCGATGATGTCATCGCGCCGCTAGCTGGTGAAGTAAAGGTTCGCGCGGGGGCAGTGATCGGTACCCGTAGTGGTGCTGTCGAGCTCTATTTCACCTCGATTACTCCCGAGGGCACGTCGATCCATGTCGCCACGATTGATGACATCGATGAAACCCTGGCCGATATTTCTGACGACGCGCTCTCCGTGGACAAAAATGTGCGTCGCATCGGACAGGTCGTGGGTGACCAAGGTGAATACGTAGATTTCCGTTCCCCTAGTGTGGTGGCACGTTGGGACCACGACGCCGTCAGCGGTGAGCCGCTTAAAGGTTGGTTCATGCTCGCCGTATGTGGCGACCAAGATCATCCACGATTGATGGTGCTTGATTCTTATGATCGGCGTGAATGGAATCTTCGCGGGCCTCTTAGTTTCGACGGCACGTCTGGTCTCGAAGCTGTACAGCGGCTGGTTAGTCCCCGCATCATCCGCCTCCAGGACGAGGTGGATAGCGTGGTGTATGACATCCTCTTGGTCACTATTGAGCATGAAGGCATCGATATCTCGGGTTACTTGGTAGGACAGCTCACCGGCACCACGTTCAAGGTGACGACTTCCTTCACACGACTTGACTTCGGCCACGATTTCACTCGCCCGCGTAATACCAATATTGCACTGCCTGACACTTCGGATTCGCCGGACTTCACCACCGCAAATATCTTCGGCTTGATGAATGGCATCGGCCGCTTTGATGACCCGAGTGCGCACTTGAGCCTTAAGGAAGAAGGCTGGGTGAATTGCCTTTCCCTCCCCCGAGAAACCACGCTACAAAACGGCCTGATCTACCAAACGCCGGCAGCAGGGCTTTCGGCTGCCATCCGATCGTCTGACCGGGCGTGCATGTTCACCGCGCTCATTGATGCCTCTGAAATAGATGCTGAGGTCCGCGTCGAGCTTATCGACGACCAAGGTCGTGTCGCTGCGCTCGTAACTCATCAGGGCGATATTTTGACTCTGGATCGCTCGATGAACCCGAACCACACCGGCGATCACGTTGCTGAAGGCCCCCTGATCGCCTCAGACACGGACGCGATTACCGTGATCGTGGACGGCTCGACTGTGGAAGTTTTCGCCGACGGTGGAGCAATGACCATGGCAAGCCGCGTCTACACCGAGTCCCGAATCGTGGAGTTCCGGGCAACGGCCTACGGAAGTGCTGTCATCGAGCAACAGTCCTCCATTTTCCCGATCGATTAGTCAGTTGATGGAGCGCTACGGCGAAGTCGCGTAATCCGGGCTTTCGCCGTGACGGTCATCTTCTCAGGTAGCGCCGCAATTCGTTCTGCTAGGACTTCTGCGGGAATGTGGCGGGCAGACGGACTCATCCCGATTTGGGCGGCGATCGAATCCCGATCCAGTTCCATCGGGAACTCGATTTCCTCGTCGTTCCCGATTCGCTCGAGGTACCCCTCTGCTTTTTCTAAGAGGTGCTCTACTTTGCCATCTGCTACCCCAATAATGCCGAGCGGTGCTCGAAGTTCATCCAAGTGACCTGGGTGCGCTGTGAGCACAACAACTTGCCCATCCTTCTTCAAGACTCGGGCAAACTCCGCCGGATTACGCGGGGCGAAAATCACGGTCACAATGTCAACGGACTCGTCTCTGATGGGTAACCGCTGCCAAGCATCGGCAACCACTGCCCCAACCCGAGGGTGGCACTTTGCCAGCATTTTTGCCGCTGGTACGGAGATATCAATGCCGACACCACGTGCATCCGCAACATCATCCAAGGCATGCGCTAGGTAGTAGCCCGTACCCGCACCGATTTCCACAATTACTGGATGCTGCTCTTCGCTCACACCACTTTGCTCTAAGGCATGGTTAACGTGTTCGGAAACCGCCTCCACGAAGGGGGCAAAGTGTCCTTGGCCGAGGAAAGTTTCTCGGGCAGCCACCATTGCGACGTCATCGCCCTCGTGTTTGAGCCCACCGCCACCGACAAGGGTGACATAGCCTTGGCGTGCGACATCATAGCTGTGTCCAGAGGCTGCGGTGATGCGGTGTCCGTCGTCGACAAGCTCGAGCGGAGTTCCATCAACTGGGTCTGCGAGGACATCGATAACGTGTTGCAGCATGGGCGATTCTCCTTGTGCTTAAAACGAAAACGAACGCCACAATCTGGTGATTGCAGCGCCGCTAGTAGGTGGTTAGTTAGCTAGACACGTCGACAAGCAAGGCGCCGAGTTCTGCGGCTTCTTCCTTATTGAGTTCCACGACGAGTCGTCCGCCACCGTCCGTGGGGATGCGCATAACAATCTTGCGGCCTTCTTCGACTGCTTCCATCGGACCGTTACCTGTCCTTGGCTTCATAGCTGCCACGATGCGTCAGCTCCCTTTCTTATGCTGTTGTTCTTAACCAACCAGTCTAGGCCAAAACTGCGCCGACCGAAAGGAAAATGCAGCAAAATGGCAGTTCATCACTGTGCCCCGGGTACTCAGGTAACAGGATCAGGCAGTTGGGGTTGGCGAATTCTTCGCGCCTGGCTGCAGCTGCAGTGCGGAGCGTGCTTCCTCGAGCTCTGCAACAAGCTGAGTGATGACGGCATCGACCTGATCTTGGCGATAGCCGCGAATGACAGTGTCAAAGCGCACAGCTGCGAAATTGTGATGGGAAATAGCATCACGATTCAGCTCTTGCAGTGGCAATGTATCCACCAACGGTGGCATGACTTCGCCGCGCCCCAGTAGCTTGCCAAAAACAATGGAGAGCAGGGCAACTACGATCACCAACCCAATGATGTACAACAGCCAGGTCACAGCCAGAACCCCCTATAGATGCGAAAAAGGTACGCGCTTTTCTTAAGAAAGCGTAGCAAGTGGCGGACGATCCTGAGCGCGCGCCACCGTCGAGATGCCCGGGACTCGGTCAAGGACGGTGCGCGTAACCACCTCCGCCATCGGCGCGAGTTCAGCTAATGGCCGATTCCGATGCCGGCGTACTCCGAGATCCACCTGCGCAATCGCAGCAACACCAAAGGTGAGATAGACATCAATGAGTAGTCCGATCTCCACGCCATAACCAGCGGCAAAGTAGCAAGTACGTGCCACCGATGTGCGCAATGCATACTCACCCGATAGTGGTTGCCTGATCTGCGCCAACTCTGGAAACAACGCACGCAGGAGTGGCTTCGCGGTCAGCTCAGTTACGCGACCGCCACCGGTGGGGCTGCTGTGGAGGGGGCGTCGATAATGCGCTTTAACCAGGTGCACCCCAGGGTTCCGAAACGGTTGGATTAAGTCGCGCACGATATGTGGCCGCGGTTCAATCAGGTCAGCATCGATGAATACTACGAAGTCTCCGCGCGCTACATGCACGCCCCGCCATAGCGCCTCGCCTTTGCCCGGACGAGTCGAGTGGATTGGCATCGCTTCCCGCCAATCCACTACACGGGCTCCTGCTTCACGAGCCCGGCGCGCAGTGTCATCCGTCGACTCAGAATCGATGACGATAACCTCGAGTGGGTTGTCTGCGAGCGCCAGCGTTACCACGCGGGCTACTGTGTCTTCTTCATTGAGCGCCGGGATAATCACGCTCGTCCGACTCAGCGTCACACCAAACCTCTCACGCATTGCACCGGTGCCGCAGCTCCGCTGATCGCCCCGGTCATGCGAATCACGTCGACGGTCTCTGCGACGTGATGCGCACGAAAGGCCGCCACTCCGCGGGCTGCAGCCCAGGCAGTAGCGGCGAGAGTTCCAGCGACGCGCTGCTCGACGCTCCTTCCCACTGCTTCACCGACAAAGTCTTTATTCGACAGCGCCATTAAAACTGGCCACCCGGTCGCAACAATTTCATCCACGCGGCGCAAGAGTTCGAGGCCATGGAAGGTGTTTTTCCCGAAGTCATGCGTTGGGTCAATCAGAATTGAATTCTCCGGCACCCCAGCAGCTACGGCGCGTTCAGCTAGTGCAGTGGTTTCCGCTATGACTGCTGCTACCACATCGTCATAATGCACCCGATACGGGCGCGTGCGCGGGATTGCGCCACCGGTGTGGGAACAGACGTAGCCCACTCGGTGTTGGCCAGCGACGTGGAGTAGCTCGGGGTCGTGACCGGCCCAGGTGTCATTGATGAGGGTGGCTCCGGCAGCGATAGCCTGTTCGGCAACGTCGCTGCGCCAGGTATCCACCGAAAGGGTCACATTCGGAAAATGCTGGTGTGCCTGTGCGATGAGCGGCACCACCCTATCGATTTCGGCAGCAGCATCGACGTGCTCCCCTGGGCCGGCCTTGACCCCGCCGATATCAATGATTTGTGCCCCAGCCGCCACCGCATCTGCAACTGCTGCAAGCGCAGCTTCCTCGGCAAAGGTGGCCCCCTTGTCATAAAAGGAATCCGGGGTGCGATTCACAATAGCCATCACCACGGCGAGCTCGGGGTATTCGGTGTGCGCGAAGTTGGAAGGAAGTGCTGGCATTGGGC
This sequence comes from Corynebacterium sp. H128, assembly GCF_037482625.1. Classification (NCBI taxonomy): domain Bacteria; kingdom Bacillati; phylum Actinomycetota; class Actinomycetes; order Mycobacteriales; family Corynebacteriaceae; genus Corynebacterium; species Corynebacterium sp. H128. The sequence goes on from NZ_JBBHKW010000002.1 coordinate 106,735, forward strand.
TAGACGTCGCTACGCCCCGCGGCTACCTCGGACGGGTCCAGCCGGTCACCGGTTGCCAGGCGCCCCTCGCTACGGATCTGCTTGTGGCTAGCCACGATGTACTCGATTGCTTCGTCGACAGAGTCTGTGACCATGAAGAGCTTCGTATCCTTCGCCGCGATCATCCCCTCGGCAACCAAGCGATCTTGCAACCAATCGATGAGGCCGGACCAGAACTGCGTGCCAAGCAACACGATTGGGTAATTCGTGATTTTTCCGGTCTGCACCATGCACAGTGCTTCAAAAAGCTCATCCAGGGTGCCAAAGCCACCTGGTAGGCACACGAAGCCCTGGGAGTACTTCAGGAACATCGTCTTCCGGACAAAGAAGTACCGGAAGTTCAGCCCTAGATCGACCCAGTCGTTGAGTTGCTGCTCGTGAGGTAACTCGATGCCGAGCCCGACTGACAGGCCGCCCGCCTCCGAGGCGCCGCGATTGGGGGCTTCCATCAGTCCGGGGCCACCGCCGGTGATCACTGCGTACCCCGCCTGGACTAACTCCTGGCCTATTTTGAGCCCCTGTTCATAATAGGGATGGCCTTCATGTATCCGGGCAGAACCGAACACTGTCACGGCCAAAGGCAACTCCGCTAGCGCGCCGAAGCCATCAACAAACTCACTTTGGATGCGCAGCACACGCCAGGGATCAGTGTGCAACCAGTCAAGATTGTGCTGGTGGTCCAACAGACGCTGGTCGGTTGTGCTCTCTTGAGGACCGGAATTGCGTAGAAGGACTGGGCCGCGAAGCATGCGCTGTTTGTCCTCCGTTGGGGTTCTGCTTGGAGCCACGATAAACCTTCCTCGACTGGCCGACTATGAAAGTACTGCTCTATCGACGCTAGTCGGTTTCTTGCTGATTCGCCCTTCGAATAGCTCCTGCGAAGTTCTCGGCGTAGGAATTTGTCGGTGAGACAGATGCGAAAGCGAGATATCCGCAGCCAAGCCTTAGACTGGGCTATATGACAATCTTGGGGGCTCAAGCCGACGGAATCGCTAATATCGCCGGGGACGGCACCGTATTGGATACGTGGTACCCGGAACCTGCTTTAGTTGAGCGCACAGCCGAGACGCTGCCGCCAACCGGAACCGTACGCTTGGGCGCGCAAGATCTGAGCCCGCAGATGCTTTCTCTGGTGGGGTTGGACGAAGACCGCATGGTAGAGCAGGTGGCAGTTCGAACCACAATCGCTAATCTTTCGGAGCCTCCCATAGACGCTCACGATGTCTATCTCCGGCTTCACTTGCTCTCCCATCGCAAGGTAACGCCAGGCATGATGAACATGAACAATATCCTGTCTTTGCTTTCCACCGTGGTGTGGACGAATAAGGGACCGTGCTTGCCGACGAACTTCGAATATGTTCGCCAGGCGCTGCGCTCGCGCGGCCTCATCCACGTCTATGCCGTAGACCGACTCCCCCGCATGGTCGATTACGTTGTGCCATCTGGCATCCGTATTGCCGAGGCAGAACGTGTCCGTCTCGGTGCTTACCTTGCACCTGGTACCTCTGTCCTACGGGAGGGTTTTGTCTCTTTCAACGCGGGCTGCCTCGGACCGTCAAAAATCGAGGGCCGCTTGTCATCCTCCGTGGTTATGGGAAAAGACTGCAAGATTGGCTTGAGCGCCGTGCTGATGGGATTGCAAGACCCACATGGTCTCCGGCTCCCCCTCCGCATCGGCGATAGCTGCTCTTTCGGCGTCTCCTCCGGAGTTATCGGAGTAGATCTGGGAGACTACTGCCATATCGGCACGAACCTCGTGTTGGAGCCCGACACTCTGCTCTACTTCCCAGACACAGACTCCTTGGCTCCTGCAAAGACGATCGCGGGCCAGGATCGCTGGGCGGTCACCAAGGAAGCGGGCCATCCGGAACCGGTAGCCCGCCGGGCCAGCATTGATCCCGCTGCATAAAATCGCCGTCACCTCACCCCCACTTTGGGGCAAATGGGACGCGTCGTCCCATTTTCTGGACCAGATTTTCGCATTGACTTGGTGAATGTTATGCATGCACGGAATAGTTGAGCCATGACATCCGTGGATAGCACACAATCAAGCTTGGGTCAGGGCCTGAAAACTCGGCACCTGACGATGATGGGTCTCGGCTCCGCCATCGGCGCCGGCCTATTTCTAGGAACGGGCGTCGGCATCCAGCTCGCTGGCCCTGCCATTCTTCTCGCCTATATCATCGCTGGCATCATCGTCATCTTCGTCATGCAAATGCTCGGAGAGATGGCGGCAGCCCGCCCCGCCTCTGGTTCTTTTGCCACCTACGCTCAAATGGCGTTCGGCCACTGGGCCGGATTCACACTGGGCTGGTTGTACTGGTTCATGCTGATCATGGTCATGGGCGCAGAGATGACCGGCGCTGCCGCAATCATGGGCAGCTGGTTTGGCGTGGATCCCTGGATCCCCGCCCTTGCGTGCGTGGTGTTATTCGCTTTCGTCAACCTGGTGAACGTCCGCGGCTTTGGCGAATTTGAGTTCTGGTTCGCGTTCATCAAGGTCTTCGTCATCATCGCATTCTTGATCATTTCTTTCCTCATGGTCTTCGGCTTGCTGCCAGGAACTGACTTTGTGGGCACCAAGAACTTCATCGGAGATCACGGCTTCATGCCTAATGGCATTGCCGGTGTCGCGGCAGGCCTCCTCGCCGTCGCTTTCGCGTTCGGCGGTATTGAAATCGTCACCATCGCCGCCGCCGAGTCTGAAAAGCCTTCGGAGGCCATCGCAACTGCGGTACGTTCGGTGATTTGGCGCATCTCCATGTTCTACCTGGGCTCTGTTTTGGCTATCACTTTCCTCTTGCCTTTTGATCGGATTGGTGGCGCCGAGTCTGCAGCCGAGTCTCCGTTCACGTTGATCCTTTCTGATGCCGGCATTCCGGCAGTCGCCACCATCATGGAGATAGTGATCGTGCTCGCCCTACTGTCGGCCTTCAACGCCCAGATTTATGGCACCTCGCGTTTCGTCTATTCATTGGCCACCAAGGGCGATGCTCCCGCTTTCTTTGCTCGCCTAAACTCCGCCAGAGTGCCCAACAACTCGGTCCTCCTCTCAATGGTCTTCGCTTTCCTCTCCGTGGCACTGAATTACTGGAACCCAGCCGGCCTGCTGGAATTCCTCCTCAATGCCGTGGGCGGCTGCCTGATCGTGATTTGGGTGATGATTTCACTGAGCCACATCAAGTTGCACCGCGAGATGGATGCCAATGGTGAACTTTCAGTTCGCATGTGGGGCTTTCCATTCTTGCCTTGGCTCACCGTGGTGCTGCTCCTCGGGCTTACTGCGTTGATGCTTTTCGATGCATCGGCCCGTGCCCAGATCACCTCAGTCTCCGTGATTACCCTCGCATTGGTAGCCCTCAGCTTCACCACCAAGAACAAGGGAAAGATCTAGCTTCTCAGTTCCCAGTTGAAAGGGTCGGCGCCAGCATCTTTGGCGGCCGACCCTTTCGCACTTAGCACCTGACCACACTAGGCTTTGTGTGTTATCTCTAACGCAAGAAAGCGAAGGCAACTTATGTCCCAAGAGGCCACCCACTTAGGATCCGGCTTGAAAGTCCGCCACCTAACCATGATGGGACTCGGCTCCACCATTGGCGCAGGGCTGTTCCTCGGCACCGGCGTCGGAGTTAAGGCAGCGGGGCCTGCAGTGCTCGTAGCGTATCTTTTTGCCGGCACGATCGCGGTATTGATCATGCGGATGCTCGGCGAGATTGGCTCCGTGGTACCGGCTTCAGGCAGTTTCTCCGAGTATGCGGAAATGGGCATCGGACGTTGGGCTGGATTCGTTCAAGGCTGGTTGTATTGGCTGGCCACCGTAGCGGTGCTCGGTGCAGAACTTACCGGCGCTGCGACATTTGTCGGTGGCTGGTTTGATGTCGCCCCTTGGCTGCCAGCGCTGCTTTTCGTTGTGTTTTTCGCTGCGGTCAATCTGCTGCGGGTAGGAACCTTTGGCGAATTCGAGTTTTGGTTTGCATTCATCAAGGTTTTTGTCATTCTCGCCTTCCTTGTTATCGGCGCACTGCTCATCTTTGGGCTGTTGCCGGGTCATGCCGCGCTGGGCACGAGCGTTTTCCTGCAGGACGGCTTCATGCCGAACGGCATCGGCGGCGTAGCGACGGCCATCCTCGCCGTCGCTTTCGCCTTTGGCGGCATCGAGGTCGTGGCCATCGCAGCCGCGGAGTCTGAAGATCCTGAACGTTCTCTCATCGGTGCAGTACGAAGCACAATCATGCGCATTTCAGCGTTTTATCTCGGTTCCGTTCTGGTGATCACTTTTGTGCTACCTTGGGCATCCTTGGGCAAAGCTAAAGGTGCCGCAGACAGTCCGTTCACCCGCGTGCTGGAGACAGCCGGCTTGCCGGGCGTGGCGACGGCCATGGAAGTGGTGATCGTCCTCGCATTGTTATCTGCCTTTAACGCCCAGATCTTCGCTAGTTCCCGAATGCTCTTCTCTTTGGCGCGCCGCGGCGAGGCCCCTAAGGTGTTTGCTCGCGCTTCAGTCCAAGGCGTCCCACTGCCCGCTATCATCCTCTCTATCGTCCTGAGCGTGGTGATGGTCGCGTTGAACTTCGTGGACACTGGCTGGTTGCTGACCTTTATGCTGAACTCTGCTGGCGCTTCCCTACTGATCGTGTGGGCGTTCATCGCTGTCTCCCAACTTTGTTTACGCCCGCGACTCGAGCGCTGCTACCAGCTGTCTGTTCGGATGTGGGCTTACCCAGTGCTCACCTGGGTAACTATTCTCGCACTCGCTGTTCTGGCGGCCCTGATGTTGAGCAATGCCGATGCACGCGCCCAGCTCGCCTCCGTTGCGATCATGGTGACGGGGTTGTTCATTGCAAGTCTGATCAACGCAAAGGTGGCGGGAGCATCGCCCTGGCAGAAGCGGGCCTTACCCGCTGAATAGTTCCCCGCTAATCGCCGCTGGTTCCACAGTAAAACTGGAACCGGCGGCCTTTTTAGTAGACATAATGCAAACTATCCTTTACACTATGACTACAACACTAATTACATAGTAAGGAGTTGGTTACATAATGGTGGAAGAACTTACCGCCAATATGGTGCGCAAGCTAAGGCGCTGGAATGAGCTCTCCCAGAGCGACCTGGCTGACAAAGTCGGGGTTTCCAGACAGACAATCGCCAACATCGAAAAGGGGAACTACTCCCCTTCCGTCCATCTCGCCTTAGACATCTGCCACGTATTGAACGAAACAGTCGAGCGCGTCTTCGGCCGCGAACAAGAAGGGAACTAACACAATGAGTCTCAACGATCGCATCATCGAGCGTTCAGAGAAGTACTACGCCGATGAGTTTGAAAAGCTCCAAGCCCATAAGTCAGCCACCGTGGGCAGCTTCTGGAGCTCAATGTCCTGCATAATTGTCGCCCCGATCCTGGCATGGAGCCTTCCGGATGAGCTAGTAAACCTGTCATTCCTAGCGCTTTTACCTAGCTACGTGGGGATCTTCACCAGCAACAGTTGGCTCAAGCGCAGTGTGGTACGCCCGAAAATCCAGGGCTTTAAGGACCTGTGGCGCTGGGAATGGGCGCTCATGGTTGGCGCACTCACCGCGTGGCTCGCAGCACTGTTTTCTAACCACGAAGGCGATGCCGCTTACGCCGTCGGTGGCATCGTCGGAGCAGTGGCCACGGCACTGGCGTTGGCGTTCCTGATTCCAATCATCACTCAGAAACTCCACGACAGGGACCAGGTCCGCCTGGATGCAGAGCTGGAGGATTAACTAGGGGTTTCAGACAGCACAATGTGTGTGGGCTTCCGGGTACGGAATGCCCACAGCTTGTTCACGATGAAATTCACCGGCATAGCAACCAGAATCGAAATCGCCTGCGCCCAGTAGAAGCGGTTCTTCAGCCCAGAGGAATCGTCCAGAAACTCCGGCAGCGCCAACGGCGAGGTCGGATTGAGCATCAGAGTAGTAACAAACATCTGCACCAAGAAGGCCAGTAAACCTGTGGCTAAAAACGGGAAGAATCCCCGCAGCCAACTACGCTTCTCCAGATTTCCAAAGGTCCACGACCTGTTGAGCTGATAGTTCCAGAGATTGGCCACCAAGAATGCGATGGCCTGGAACACGTGATAACCGCGAATATTGAAGGGCGTGCCCACTATGTCAATGACAGCATCGTGGTATGCGGGCCCGCCCGTCCACAGCGAGATCTTCATGGCAAGCGCTGCTACCAACAGGTTCACGGGAACGCCAGAGCCGCCCACGATGCCAAACTTAATGAATTGGCTGGTGTTCGTCTTAAGACGATCGCGAAACACTGGAACGCTTTTACTCAACAGTCACTCTTCTTACACGGCGGACAGGACATATCCGTTAGATCCTACTACCCGACCTGCCAAAACCCGGGATCGGCAAGCTGTGGCATAGTCCACACCTTAGGCTCGTAATTGGGATAAATCCCCAGTTCAAGCTGAGAAGCGCACAGTTTGAGTTGCTCAGAATAGTTATAGAGTTGCAGCTTTCCCGCAATCGGATAGGTATCATCGCCTTCAATCGGCGCCCCAAGAAATGCACACAGCGCCCGCAATTGATGCGTGAACCCGGTCTGTGGCTCCAATTCCACCAACCGTCCACCCACTGTGCGCACCCGAGTCACCGTCATAGTGCCAGACCCCACCTCGACTGCCCTTTTACCAGGCTGCTTCCGCATCGGCACCGACACCGTCTGCCACTCCGCGAAGCCCGCCAGTGGCCTGGTAAGCAGCGCATGATAGCGCTTGCGCACTGTTCTTTGCGCAAATTGTTGCTGGTAAAAGCCCCTGGTCGCCGGATCGCTCGAACATGCCAGCAGCCCACTAGTCATGCGATCAAGACGATGCAGTGGCACTATTGCGTCGTTGCGCAGCCGGATGCGCAGGCGGGTCTGCACCGTTTCACGCTGGATCCGCCCATTGCTAGTCGACGGCACAAACCCAGGTTTCGCTACCACGACCAGCCCAGGAAGCTCGTCCACAATCACTTCCTGAAATGGGATTGTGGGCTCGGGTGGAACAACCGGATGAAACCACGCCAGTACGGGACGTTCCAAAACCGTACCAGCAGGAATAGCCTCGCCGAAGGCAAAGGGACTATCTCCCGCGCGACCAGCCACATATTCAGGACAGTCAGGCACTACCCCGCTGAGCATGACCCGCTGCGGGGAGATTCCCTCGCGCGCAGGGAGCGGACAGTCACGCATGAAGCTAAGTCAGGATACGCTCGACAGCTGCTGCGATTTCCTCGTCCGTCGCAGACAGGGCGATTCGAACGTGCCGTTTGCCCTTGGGGCCGTAGAAGGAACCGGGCGCTACCAGAATTCCGCGCTCAGCGAACCACGCCACCGTCTCCTGGCAATCCTCTCCCCGAGTTGCCCACAGGTAGAGGCCGGCTTCCGAGTCATCAATGTCAAACCCAGCGGCAATGAGCGCCTTAAATAGTGCCAGTCGGCGCCGAGAGTAGCGAAGCTGCTGGAGTTGTTCTTGTTCGTCGTCGCAAAGCGCTGCGATCGCCGCTCGTTGCACCGGCCCTGGCACCATAAAGCCAAGATGTTTTCGCGCCAGCCCGAGCTCCGCAATCAAGGCGGGATCGCCGGCGAAGAATCCGAAACGATAGGACGCCAGGTTGGAGGACTTAGACAAGGAATGCAGCGCCAACAGACCAGTGAGATCGCCGCCATTGACCCGGGGATCCAGAATTGAGATCGGCGGATTCGTATCAGACCAGCCCAGACCGATGTAGCACTCATCGGAGCAAACAATCACACCGCGCTGCTGTGCCCAGGAGACCACCTTCTTCAGGTGTTCTAGGCCAAGCACCTTTCCGGTGGGGTTTGACGGAGTGTTGAGGAACAGCAGCGCTGGGGTTGCCGGTCCGAGCTGGGTCAACGAGTCCGCCCGAATCACGCGACACCCGGCAGTCAACGCGGCAACTTCATAAGTCGGATAAGCCACTTCAGGGATGACCACCGTGTGCTGAGCACCGAGGCCCAACATCAATGGCAATAATGCCACTGCTTCTTTAGTCCCGACCACGGGAAAAAGATATTCGGGTTCCATTCCCGGAACATTGTGGCGACGTGCCAGCCAGTCGACTGCAGCTTCACGGAGACCGGGGATGCCTTGGGTAGGCGGATACCCCGGGGCGGCTGCCGCATTGCTGAGTTCCAGCTGAATGCCCGGCGCGATGGCGTCGACAGGCGTGCCGATCGAAAGGTCGACCAAGCCACCGTCGAACTGGGCTGCCTTTTCCTTCGCTGGAGCAAGAGTGTCCCAGGGAAATTCCGGCAGCCTGTTGCCAAGAGGAACGCGCGGGCTAGCAGGCATTATTCAGCAGCCTGCGGTGGAAGCTTGGCGACGAGTTCTGGGTCGAAATCTTGTGGGCCGAGCTTGGCGGCACCACCTGGTGAGCCAAGGTCATCAAAGAATGCAGCATTGGCATCGTTGTACTCGACCCACTCATCAGGGACATCATCTTCATAGAAGATAGCTTCAACTGGGCACACTGGTTCACAGGCACCACAGTCTACGCATTCGTCCGGATGGATGTACAAGGAACGCTTGCCCTCATAGATGCAGTCAACAGGGCATTCTTCGACGCAGGCCTTGTCCATTACGTCGACGCAAGGTTGTGCGATGGTGTAAGTCATTTGTTTCTTTCGAAAATCGGTACCCAGGAGTGGGAGATGGATTCTATTGTGCCACTTGCGGCTTGAACGTCGGCCACAGACCCCCGGCGATTCCGGCGGCCAGTAGCGCTAAGCTGCGTGGGTTTGACCCCACTAGGATATCCCCTGAAAAGCTCACCCAGAAAGTCAGTGTGAGAAAGCCCAGGATCCATGCAACTAGTGGGATGAAAAACACGCTGAAGTTTGTAGACCATAGGCGAGCCGTCTTGGTGAGCACCATGTTGAAGAGGAAGGCGATGAGGATCGGATACGGCAGTGGCACATGCTGCCCGCTAGGCAGAGCGATCCAGGTACCTAGGTAGACAACTTCTAGCAGCACACTCATCAACGCGCCCAGCGTGAGCCACAACATGCCAAAGACGACTTCACCGCGCGAGTGATCGGAGTAAACGAAGGGCTTCTGATCTACCACGACACTCCCCCAGCTAGCTCGGAAAGTACGGTCCCCTTAGCGACGGGTGTTCCGGCGCCGATTTGGTAGTACTCGCAGCGCAAGAGGGGCTGTGCGATGAGGTTACTCAGTGCAAATACCGCGAGCGCATTGTTGGTCTGACGCAAAGTGGCGGTAGCGGCGAGCGGGTTTACCGCGTTCATATCACCGTCGGCGATCCACAGCTGAGTCGGGTGAGCTTTCATCGCGCGGAGTTTCGCGGCAACAGCAACATCGCTGAGCTCCAGCCGCACATCGTGCCTATCGACGGCCGCAAGTTCCCCCGCAGCAGCGTGCCGCCACCCTGTGGGGATCTCGCTAATGTCTGCAAGCCCAGCTTCAAGAGCGTGGCGATCCGTCACTGCCCAGTAAATCCGCTGGATTTCATGGTGCTCAGCCGCAGCGTGCGTAATCTCGTGCGCCCGAATATGGTCAGGATGACCATAGCCGCCGTCTGGCCCATAGGTGATCGCGATGTGGGGCTTGAGGGCGTCGAAAAGCTCGCTGAGCTGCTGCACCGCGACATCGCCGGAATGGATAAACGCACGGGGTGAATCATTGGCGGGGTCACCGATCATTCCGGAATCACGCCACCGACCAGCACCGCCGAGGAAAACACCCCGGACATCTAGGTGCCGCAGGGATGCCTGCAGTTCTCCGATGCGAAACCCACCTAGTTGGTCGGCTTGATCGGCAACGAGCTGCTGGAAGGGCTCACCAATAACTTCGCCCTGTTCACCAAGGGTGCACGTGACCACCGTGACATCGGCGCCACGATGTGCGAGATCGGCCAATGCACCGCCGGTCCAAATGGCCTCGTCATCTGGGTGTGCATGCACCGCAACGACGCGAAGCCCCGTCAAATCCCGCATCATTTCTCTTTCCATTTATGCGCGGTGGACAACACTGAGGAGTCCGCCACCACGGGCCACTGGTCCAATTGAGGAGCAGGACCTACAATACCCGAGCTCAACACGTCTACTCGCTTATCTCGCATGATCGGAAGCGAGAGCATTTCGGCACTGTTCAGCTCTGTCACATACGCATGGATTTCTTCCTTCGACGCATTGCGGGCTAGTGCCTCAGCGAAGTATTGTTCGGTGTTCTTGTCGCACCACATTGACAGGTTGTCCGCGACGATACCCTCAGTCGCGCAAGAATATCGGCCCGCAGCTGTGAGCGCATCATCGGGTTGACGTTGCCACCCTACAACTAAGTCCACTTCCCCCTTGGAAATCCGCTGCGCAGTAATATCTTTAAAGTCCGTTTGGATGATCTCTACGCTGAAGCCAGCCCGGCGCAGCATGTCTGCGATTGCGATCGCACCATCCCGGGAACTGTCCTCTGCAGGATCCACCGCAATTTTCAAAGGGCGACCCAAGAGCTGCTGCGCGCTTGCTATTGCGGCCTCATCCCGCGGGAGTGGTCCCGCTTGGTATGAATCTGCCAGTGCCAAATCGGAGGATCGGCCGGCGGCGAGCCGGGCCGCCAGCGGCACGTCGATCGCGGACGCGATGGTCTTGCGCAGACTTGCATCGTGCAGAGTCGCAGTATTAAAACTCAAACCAAGTACTGAATCCCGATCCAACGTTCTTACCTGCAGCCCCTGGGCTAGTCGCAACGAATCCAAAGTAGTCTCAGCCGGGGTCAGATGCGCAAAACTCAACTGGCCGGTGCGCAGCATCTCAGCAGCCTGACTGACATTGGTGGTTTCTCGGAAGGTCAACAGTTCCACGTCGGCGGTATCTTTACCCCAAAAACGGTCATTTCTCGCAAGTTCGATCACGCCACGACGCCGATCGATGGTGCGCACCATATAGCGACCCGCAGAAGCTGGCACTTGCGTTGCCATCACTCTGTCAAAGGACTCCGTGCCGATGGACAGTAGGTGGCTAGGCAGAAGATTTTGAAAAAGCTGTTGCCAAGCATCGATGCGCCGACTGAAGTCAACGGTCACGAGCTTGCCGCCTTCGTAGGTGCGCACGTCTTTCATTGCCTGGTAACCCGCCGGATCGATCACGCCGGGTTGAGACCTGAGGTTGCTCCACAGGTAGTGAAAATCCGCTCCGGTGACGGGCGAGCCATCGGACCACTGTGCTTCGTTCTTGATCCGGTACTGCACTGTTTGCACAGCGCCCGGACTCGGCTCGATTTCCGCAGCCGAAACCAACAGATCGGAATTCATATCACCGTCATAAAAAGCGCTCGGTAGCACGAGTTGCGCAAGCGATTGCACGAAAGCCGAATCATCTGCAAGCAGGTGCGGGTTGAAACCATTGGTCACCGTATCAATACCGATCACCAGCTCTTCCCGATTCTTCTTATCCGCTGGCACCTCTGGAGTCACCGTCACCTGCGTAGTGGTCGGCGCGTCCTCTTGCTGGATGGGGGCGGGGCCAGGCTGCGCGGCACAGCCAGCAGCAAGCGTAGCGACGGCAACAGCAGCGCCAACTCGAATCGAAGGAAGCTTCATTTCTCTATTGTTACCACGCTGCGTGGGTTGAGCTTGTGACCAAGTAACACAATTGTCACACCGCCTAAGACTAGGAGGCTTAGGGCGACCCGGAGTGAGCTGACCGAAGCGATTGCGCCGATGATGGGGCTCGCCGTCAAGAAGCTAATCCGCATCAGCCAGGAAACGAGTGTCAGACCGGCGCCAGCTGAGACTCCCGGGAGCGCTGCACCAGCAGCGAAAGCACTGGGCACGATGGTCGCACACCCAAAACCCGCAAGACCTAAGCCTAGGTACAACAGGGCTGTCCCTTGGCTGAATATGGCAAGCACCGCGCCTACCGTGATCAATGCACCACCGAACTGCGCGATTCTGACTCTCCCCCAGCGGTTAATCATTGGGTCTCCGGCAAAGCGGCCGATGCACTGCGCGCTCAGCATCAAAGTCAAGGCAATACCTGCGTCAGCTACTGGCACCCCAGCCAGTTGGTGCGCGATCAGTGGTGCCCAGCTGTTCGCGACTTCCTCCACAATGGTGCCACTCATAGCTACCACCACGATGGGCAACACTAGCCAGAGCGTTTGTAAGTTTCTGGGTTTGCCCGCTTTTTCCTCCGCGACGTCGGCAGGCAGCGCGCCCGTCATGCGCGCCCCCACTGTGGCCATGACGACCGCAACCACAGCTGCTAGCAACAAGTGATGCATCATGGCGACTTCGCCCACAGCAAGGGTGGCCGCCGCCCCGCCGAGAGCGGCGCCCAGACTCCACATGGCGTGGACACTAGACATGATCGAAAATCCGACTTTGTCCTGTACCTTCACCGCTGCCACGTTCTGCGCTACATCCACGATTGGATCCACAAACCCCAGGGCGAGCAATAACACTGCCAGCATCAGCCCACTGCTCAGTGTGCCACCCAAGCTCAGTAGAGCGGCCATGACAGCCGTTGCGCCGATAACCGTGTTCTGGGGCCCAAACCTCTTTACCACCGGAGCTGGGACAGCGGAAGACAGGATCGAACCAAGCGCGAAGCAGGCAACGGTGAGGCCGAAGGTGGCCTCGGAGAGCCCCCATTCCCGCATCAGGGTCGGGTACCAGGGCAACAAGCTCGCAAAAAGTGCGCCGTTGCTTGCAAACATCAGCCCAACGCCAATGACAGGGGTGAGTTTTAAGGAATCCATTAGCAGCCAGTGTATGAAAAAATTCCCCCGCCGGAAACGGCGGGAGAAAGAAAAGCAAACTACTTATTCAGCTGCTTTTGACGGGACCGGGCGCGGTTACGCTCGGTCGCGTTGAGGATCACCTTTCGGACGCGAATGACGTCAGGGGCAACCTCGACGCACTCGTCACCGCCACAGAACTCCATGGCTTCTTCCAGGGAGAGGTTGCGCGCTTTAGCCAGCGTCACCGTAGCGTCCGCGTTTGCGGAACGCATGTTGGTCAGCTTCTTTTCACGCGCGATGTTGATGTCCATGTCTTCATCGCGGTTATTAGCGCCGACAACCATGCCCTCATAAGCTTCGGTGCCTGGCTCAACAAAGAACTGGCCGCGGTCAGCAAGCTGGGTCAGCGCGTATGCGGTGATCTGGCCGGTACGGTCAGCAACGAGAGAGCCGGTTGCGCGTCCCTTGATTTCGCCAGCCCATGGCTCGTAGCCCTCGGAGTAGTGGTTAGCGATGCCGGTGCCGCGGGTTTCCGTCATGAAGGTGGTACGGAAGCCAATGAGGCCACGGGCAGGAATCTTATATTCCATGCGTACCCAGTCGGAGCTGGTGTTATCCATGGACAACATCTGCCCCTTACGAGCAGCCATGAGCTGCGTAATCGCACCCTGGTACTCGGATGGGGTATCGATGACCATGTGCTCGTATGGCTCGTAGGTCTTGCCATCGATGATCTTTGGCACAACCTGTGGCTTACCTACCGTAAGTTCAAATCCCTCACGACGCATGGTTTCCACCAGGATGGACAGGGCCATTTCGCCACGCCCCTGAACTTCCCAGGCGTCCGGGCGCTCAGTCGGAAGAACGCGCAGCGACACGTTACCGATCAGTTCCTGGTCCAGGCGAGCCTTGACGACACGGGCGGTGAGCTTATCGCCACCACCGCGGCCAGCCATTGGGGAGGTGTTGACGCCGATGGTCATGGAAATTGCGGGCTCATCGACGGTGATTCGCGGCAGCGCCACTGGGTTGTCAATGTCGGCGAGGGTATCGCCGATCATGATCTCGTCAATACCGGAAATGGCAGCGATGTCGCCTGCGATAACTTCATCAGCTGGCACACGAGTCACGCCGACAGTACGCATAAGTTCGGCGATTTTAGCCGTCTTGATGTGCTGATTGCCCTCGGAATCGTAATGGATCCAAGAAACCTGCTGCCCCTTCTTCATCTTGCCCTTGAAGATACGGATCAGACCGATGCGCCCCAAGAAGGTAGAAGAGTCAAGGTTGGTTACGTGTGCCTGCAGCGGTGCATCCAGCTCTGCAGAAGGCTCTGGGAGGACGTTATAGATGACGTCGACAAGCGCGTCCATGTTCTCGGCCTCAGGAGCGTTGCCATTGCCGGGGTTCTCGGTGGAGCATTTGCCCTCTCGGCCAGAGGCGAAGAGTACTGGGAGGTCAAGGAGCTGTTCAGCTGCTTCGGCGGCCTCTGGGTCTTCGATGGTCGCCGCGAGCTCGAGGAGCAGGTCCTGGGACTCTTCGACGACCTCGTCGATACGTGCGTCGGGGCGGTCCGTCTTATTCACACAAATGATCACTGGCATCTTGGCAGCAAGTGCCTTGCCGAGCACGAAACGGGTCTGCGGCAGTGGACCTTCAGAGGCGTCGACAAGCAGCACCACGCCGTCCACCATGGACAGTGCGCGCTCCACCTCGCCGCCGAAGTCGGCGTGGCCAGGGGTGTCGATGACGTTGATGATCAGGTCATGACCATCTTTGCCGGCCCCCTTGCGGCGGATGGCGGTGTTCTTGGCCAAAATGGTAATGCCTTTTTCGCGCTCCAGATCACCGGAGTCCATGACACGGTCGGTAACTTCGCCGTGGTCGCCGAATACGCCGGACTGCTCCAGCAATGCGTTGACAAGTGTGGTCTTGCCGTGGTCAACGTGAGCGACGATGGCTACGTTACGGAACTCTGTTTGTGTCACTAGCGAAAATCTCCATCAAACTTCGGGCGTGACCTGTCTATTTACAGGGCACATACAACGGGACTCAAGCGTACTCCTCACCTACCCTTCAGCGCACCTTTTAGGTTCAGGCGTAACGGCGCCGTGACTTTTCCCGACACCTTAGTTAGAGGGACCACCCGGAAGTTTGAAACTGAAGGGGCAAAAGTAGCGTTTTGTTGCTAGAGTGCAAACTGTGACTTTTGAGGTCGCTACCCCCTATGAGCGAAAGAGAGACTATTTGCCGTGCGTGCACTGACCCGCAGACTCGCCCCAGCGATGTTCGCACTACTGCTGAGTGCAGCCGTAGTGCCGCCTGCGCACGCCACGCCGCTTACCTCTTCCCCAGTTGACCACCTCGGTCGCCCAGCGCCACACATCCTCCAACAAATGGAGAACTTTGCAGGTCAGCCTTGGGTGCCTGAGGATGTACGCAACGCACTGCTCGCAGCAGTCGGTTTCTATCGAGACGGCGGCGAAGGCGGGGTGCCTTTGCCCGAAGGCGGACCGAATATCAACCAGTTCATTTGGCCCACCGTCTCAGCTAGCTGCATCAACGGTAATCTTTCCGCCACTGGCACAGCCATCGCAGTGCCAGGCCCAGCAGAACTGCCCCTTCCCGGAGCCAAAGCCGGAGAAACCGCCTTTGTCTTCACCGCGCTAGGAACTCCGGCGGCTGCGAAAGAGCAAAGTGGCATGTTTGTCCACTGGGTCAATCTCAACACTTTCCGTGTTGGGGTCACTCCGCTCACTAACACCGGCCTTAACCCGGAAGGGCCAGCCACTCTGACCGGTGTTGCAGGGACCGGATCCGGCCAGGTATTGGCATGGCTCGACGGTGGCGTAACACTCACCGACGACGCCGGTGCACCCACCAACACCTGCAATTTCGCCCCAACCGCTACCTCATTCTTCGTTAGCTAGCCTAAGGAATCGATCACAATGACTGAACTCCACCCAGTGAAGCAAGAGACCTTTGACGTCCCCGCTAACACCAACATCGACCCAAAGGGCTTCCTACGCGAGGTCGACACCTACTTAGAGACCGAATTCGGGCTCTACATGGCCCGCGGTGCCAATCATCCAGAATTCGGCTACTTGGAGAGTTGGCTCCTTCCTTCCCTGAGTGTGCGAGTGAATAAATTCCACTACCGCCCCGGCTACGAGCGCAACCAAGACTTCTATATTGATGTTGCAGCTATCACCGTGTCAGACGAAAAGTGGCACACCCGCGATTACTACGTGGATCTCATCTCCGTGACCGGCGAGCCGGTGGAGGTAGTGGATATCGACGAACTCGCGGCGGCAACCTCAGCAGGCATTATCACCGCCGATGAGGCAGAAAAAGCCATCGAAACGACCCTATCCGCCGTTGATGGCATTACCCGCGCTGGCGACGACGCCATGGGCTGGCTCACCGCCCGCGGCATCGAACTGAGCTGGGCACCAAGCGTCACTCTGCTGCCAGCATCATGAGCGTCACCGTCTATCACAATCCACGCTGCTCCAAGTCTCGCGCAGCACTGACATATCTGGAAGATCACGGAATCGTCCCCACGGTAGTCCACTACCTCAAGGAACCGCTAAGCACGGCAGAGCTGGCCGAATTGTTCAAAGAAGCGGGCATCAGCCCACATGACGCCATTCGTCGCGGCGAGCCCGTATACCAGGAACTAGGCCTTTCCACCGAAACCTCGAACGAGGATGTCCTCGCCGCAATGGCAGCACACCCAATCCTGATTGAACGCCCGATTGTGCGCACCCTGAAGGGCGTCCGCATTGCCCGGCCCACAGCGCTGATAGCCGAGATCATCTAGTCTGCCCGGGGATCAGCAGACCTCAAAGTCCGCGATACTCCGACAATCAAGCACCACGTCCGGGGTCGGCAGCTGCGCGAAGTGCGCCTGCTCTTGTCGCGCCCACATCTCCCACCACTGCGCAAACTCCGGATCCCGCGCCAGCGCCCGTTGCCTTCTTATCGATGCTGGGCAACGCAACACAATGCTGAGTACCGCGCCCCGGAGATTGGCAGCGCGGAGAGTGTCTGTTGTCAACGCCCCCACGCCTTCCAGCACTAGTGGCTCATCGACATCCACAGGCGCCCAATCCCCGCGACTTCCTGCCACCCAATCCCACCTAAAGAACCCAGGATTCTCCGTCCGCAACACATCGCTGGCAGCAAGACGAGAACCTGCAGCCAAACCATTCCAGCCCGGATACAGGTCATCCATGTGGACCAATTGCCACCCCAATTGGCCTGCTACCCGCTGCGCAAAGGTTGTTTTTCCAGACCCGGAGCGTCCGTCGATCAAGATAGTGCGAGTACCTGGCGGCAGTTTCATCTCAGGCTCCTAGGAAGCGGAACTCGCCCGCATACACTGATACAACAATCGCGATGATGCCGCAGCACAAGGCTCCGCTGAGTACTAAGGCATCGCGCGGACCCGCCGTCGATAAGCGAGCCCAGGAGCGCTGCGTCGGCCCGCCGAAACCACGCGCCTCCATTGCGGTAGCCAGTTTGGTGCCGCGCCGAATCGCGAGCACCAACAACGCAAAGGCCATGCCGAAGGCCCCTTTGATGCGGCCCTGATCCGCTACCCCCCGGGCGCGACGAGCACGAGCAAGCGCAGACCAATCGCGCTGGAACAGGGTCATCAGGCGCACCCCAGCCACGCTGGCCACCACAAAGCGCTGCGGTAGCTTCAGCACCTGAGCTAATCCATCCCCCAATTCTGTGGGGTCGATCCCGCGGCTCAGTACGATCACCGGCAACGCTACCGCCAACACGCGCAACATGATTGCCAGTGCCAGCTCAAGCGAATTATCTGTCACGTGGGCGAACCAGAACGCGAAATACTCATGTCCTTCCGGCCGCCCGTACAGTGCCATCGACAACCCAGCGATGGGGGTGGCAAGGAGTATTGGCCAGGCTTTTCTCAGCAAGGAGAGCCACCCCAAGCCACACAGTGGTGCAAACACAAAGATGATTCCCAGCGCTACTGCAGCCGAGACCCAATCCACGCTGAGCAGCAGCGGAGTTGTAAATAGCACCAGCGCGCCAATTCTAGTCACTGGATTAGTGCCACTTAGGATATTCAAGACACCCCCACCTCAATTCGGTGGTCTCCGAGCAGAGAAATGAACAGCTCATCATGGGTGATGGCGGCAACACTCACTCCGGTATCGGTCAGTTCACGCAGTAGGGTGACTACGTCTAGGAAAGTGCGCCGGTCCTGCCCGAACGTGGGCTCATCCAGAATCACGATGCCTGGCGAGGAAATCAGGGCTGTGGCCACGGAAAGGCGGCGCTTCTGCCCACCGGATAGCGTGAATGGGTTCGCCGCCGCCAAGTGCTCGAGTCGCAGCCGTTCGAGCAGCTCCATTGCACGCTGCTTATCGACGTCCGCTGCATCCGGGGCCGGTTGCCACGGCCATCGCCGGCGGCCTTGAGCCGCCAGAACTCGGGGTGCTACCAGCAGTTCATCCAGAACGGAGGTGCTGAGAAATTGATGCTCTGGGTCCTGAAACACGAAGCCGATCTGGGTAGCCAGCTTCGCGGATCGCCACGTGTGGGGCAACCCTGATTGCCCAGCTGCTCGAATCGTCCCCCCGAGCGGGGGCAGCAAGCCTGCCAAGGTCAAGGCCAAGGTACTCTTTCCGCTGCCATTCGGGCCTGTGATCACGGTGGAATTGCCGGCGGGCAGCCGCAGCGTGTGCGGTTGCCCTATTGGCCGAGCCCACCCCGTGCTGAGGTTCTCTGCGCTCAATGCAGACTCGGTAGCTACTGGTCTGCGCCCAGAAAGTTCGATCCTTTGCTCGGGAGCCACGAATTCTTCCGGCACCCAGATCCCGTGGGCGGCCAAATGCTTCCCCTGCTCCGGCAGCACCTGCGCTAACGGTCCATCTGCGAGCAGACCACCGGAGCTGGAGAGCACGATGGCACGATCGGTGATCCCTTGCCACGTTTCTACTCTGTGTTCCACCACGATCAGAGTCGCACCCGTTTCCGCGGTGATACGGGCTATCGCCGCACGAACCTCTTGAACGCCGATTGGATCCAGGTTGGCAGTTGGCTCGTCGAGCACGATGATCTGCGCTCCCATAGCGATAATTCCTGCCAAGGCCAAGCGCTGCTTCTGCCCACCGGAAAGCTCGGCCGTGGGATGGTCGAGTGGCAGCTGGAGGCCAACGAGGGCCAAAGCCTCCGGCACTCGGCGCCAGATTTCCTCGCGGTCTACCCCTAGGTTCTCGCATCCAAAGGCAACGTCATCCCCGACTCGCGAGGCGATGACCTGCGCATCGGGGTCTTGGAGCAGCATGCCTACCTTCCCACGGGTGGCAGCGACATCGCGGGCATCGCTACCTGCAACCTTTAGGCTTCCAAACCAATCGCCTTCGTCCTCGCCGCCGAGCACTCCTGCTATTGCGGCCAATAGCGTCGATTTGCCGGCTCCGGATTCTCCCAGCAGCAGAACTCTTTCGCCAGGGTTAATCCGGAAATCGACGTCGCTCAGCGCGGGCTTCTTGCGCCCTGCATGCCGCCAGCCAAAACCGCGGGCCGTGACACCAGCGCCCTCGTGTGGACTCATCTAGACCAGCGCGCGGTTTTCCCGGCCTGCGGCAAAACGATCAAGTGCGCCGGTTGCTGCAAGCGCCCGCATCAGCAACCAGCCAAGAAGTCCAGCGAGTATTGCACCGCTGATAGTCAAAGAGCCAAGGTAAAACAGGTTGTACGATGCACCCTTGGCCAAGTTGCCGAATGCTACTAGCTCGAGGAGAAATGCTCCCCATCCAGCTCCGATTCCGGCTGAAACTGCGTTGATGAGTCCGAAACGCCGGTAGAGGAAGATCGCGAATATCAACTCCGAGCCCAGCCCCTGCGCCAAACCTGAGTAGAGCGTTTCAATTCCCCACTGGTTGCCCATAACTGCGGATACGATGGCAGCAAGCACCTCGACGAAAAGCGCGGCACCCGGCTTGCGGATAATCACGCCACCGAGCACCCCGCCCAGCAGCCAAATGCCCGCAACGAGTCCACCGAAACCCGGGGTGAGGGCGTTGAGGGCCTCGTACCAGGCGTATCCCACCGAGTTCCACACCCAAAAGATCAGGCCACACGCAACACCCAGTACTACTGCCACGAGGATGTCGACGACACGCCAAGACTTTGATTGATTCATTGAGCTACTCCCTTTCGCCGGAATTACCCGGATCAGGTTCATACGGTTCGCGCACAATCTCGCGCATCTCAGCCCGGTTCAGTCTCCGAGCACCCGTGTTGGTGAATGTTTTCTCTTGCTACTCTAACAGCCGCTATTGGCTGGTCCCAGCTTCGCCATTGGATCGGCGCCATTGCACGTGCAGTCCATCCTTGGCCCCAAAGCGAACGAGGTGCTTGCCGACCACCTGTTCAAAGCGTTCGATGAGTCGTTCTGGCCCTTCAATGTGGATGAGCAGTGTTTGTTCCGCCGCAACAAAAGAGACGTGTACTTTGCCTTCGAAGGCTTTCTTCGGGTTTTCCGAGGCTTCGCCCTCGCCTACGAAGCTGAGATCTCCGCGGGCATCATCGTCACTCCAATGACCATCGTTGTGATTGCCGAAGTGCGACACTAGCTGCTTTGCGTACCGCGCGGGGCGGTCGGTGGCGACCCGAGCGGTCGACGTTCCATGAAGTTCACCGTACATGCGCACCGAGTGTACTTAAGCTGGGTTAATCCCGCCTAATTGTTGTACAACTTTGTATGTTGTAAACATGACTGCACATGAATTGCACTACCCCAACGTTGCCTTGGTCATTGAAGGGGGCGGCACCCGCAATTCATATACTGCCGCAGTGATTGACCGTTTCCTTGCTGAGAACATCCGTTTTGGGTGGGTCGGCGGAATTTCCGCAGGTACTTCGCACACGGTTAACTACCTATCTGGTTCTCGCCAGCGCACCCGCGAGGCCTTCACTGACATGCCAGCCTCTGCGCAGGCAGGTGGCTGGGGATCCTTCTTGCGAGGCCGCGGCTATTTCAACTCGGAGTACATCTACGAGACCTCTACGGCCCCAGACCAGAGGTTTGCCATTGATTTCCCCGCGTTTCAGGCCAACCCGACCCCATTTCGCATTGGTTCGGTACGTGCAGATACTGGAGAGATGGTCTATTGGGGCCGCGAGGATATCTCAACACAACAAGATCTGGCGCAACGGGTGCGGGCTTCCTCTACGATGCCGCTCATCATGCCCATGCCGATCATCGCCGGAATCCCCTATGTCGACGGCGCTCTTGGCCCAACTGGCGGAATCCCCCTCGACGCTGCCCAAGCGGACGGCTTCAGCACCTTCCTTGTGCTGCGCTCGCAGCCACGCGAGTACATTAAGCCGACCATCACCCGGCCTCAGCTGATCCGCCGCGCTTTTCGACGCTATCCAGCAATCGCCGAGGCCCTAATTGCTCGCCCGGCACGCTACAACCGCACCCAACAGGAACTACTATCCCTCGAGGCATCTGGTGACGCCTACATGTTCTCCCCTAAGAACATGCTCGTAGGCAACAAGGAACGCAATTTGGCAAAGCTCCAAGCCTCATTCGCTGCGGGTGAAACTCAAACTGAAGAAGAATGGGATGCGATTCTTAATTTCTTGAAAGCCAGCAATCGCTGAAAATGCAGATAGAATGTCCCCTTGTTCGTTATTTTCCATCTTGATGAAAAGGAACTGATATGGCTGGTGGACTTGCTGCCCTACTCGACGATGTTGCAGCTATTGCCAAAGTCGCCGCGGCTAACGCCGACGATGTAGCCGCAGCCGCCGCCAAAACCAGCGCAAAAGCAGCAGGCGTCGTGGTCGACGACGCCGCTGTCACCCCACAGTATGTCGATGGCATCTCCCCAGCCCGCGAGCTGCCCATGATCTGGCGCATCGCCAAGGGATCACTAGTAAACAAGCTGGTGATCATCCTGCCGATCGCCCTCGCGCTCTCAGTGTGGGCTCCTTGGCTCCTCACCCCAATCCTCATGTTGGGTGGCTCCTTCCTGTGTTTCGAGGGAATGGAGAAAGTGATCGAGAAGTTCTCCGGAGAGCACGTTGACCCAGAAGAAGCAGTTGAGAAAGAACCTGCAGATGAGGACAAACTGGTGCGCAGCGCCATCACTACTGATCTCATCCTGTCTGCGGAAATCATGGTTATTTCCCTCAATGCGGTAACCCATTACGGGTTCTGGATGCGCACAGCGGTCCTAGCTTTAGTCGCTATCGGTATCACGCTCCTGGTCTACGGCGCCGTCGGACTCCTCGTGAAGATGGACGACGTCGGGTTAAAAATGGCATCTCGTAAGAACCCGGGATCCCAGAAGTTTGGTCGCGGTTTAGTAGCGGCAATGCCAAAGGTTCTCGCAGTCATCGCAGTAATCGGCACCTTTGCCATGCTGTGGGTCGGTGGCCACATCATCTTGGTCGGTCTCCACGAACTTGGCTGGTCCGTGCCCTATGATTTCGTTCACCACATGGAGACCTTGGTTCCTGCTGGTTTCCTGCAGTGGTGCGTCAACACCTTCTGTTCGCTCATCATCGGTGGAATCTGGGGTGCGATCATCGCACTCATCATTCATGTGACACCGTTGAAGCGTTCCCACTGACCGGGGGCTGCTAAGCCACCAGCAACAAACTCAACGCCATCACTGCCATCCCGATGATCAGGCCGTAAACGGCAGCGTGGTGCTTTCCGGTGGCCACGGCAGTGGGCAGCAGCTCGTCCAACGAAATAAAGACCATGATGCCGGATATTGCCCCAAACGCGATTCCCATTGTTGCTGGCCCCAGGAACGGCAACAGGACGAGGAAACCAACGAGTGCGCCAATTGGTTCCGCGAGGCCAGTGAGCATCGCCCACATGAAACCTTTGCGACGAGAGCCTGTGGCTTGCCAAATGGGAATTGCCACCGAAATACCTTCCGGTATGTTGTGAATCGCAATCGCGAAAGCTACCGGGAGTGCAATGCTTAGGGATTCAGTTCCGGAGAGGAAGGTAGCGAAGCCCTCGGGAAAATTGTGGATGCCGATAGCCAAAGCCATCAGCACACCCATTTTCCGAAGCTTCGCAGATTCTACAGCCGCCTCATCATGGGGTTCGTGAGGGTTGACGGCTTCTGGCACCAATCGGTCGATGATGGTGATGAGCAGCACTCCGCCGAAGAACGCCGCGACTACTGCCCAATTGCCGGCCTTGTCCCCCACGGCCGTAACGAGATAGTCCTTCGCCGTCGGCATCAGCTCCCAGAAAGACACCCACAGCATCACGCCAGCAGAAAATCCTAGTGCCGAAGCAAGGAATAACGCGGAAGGCTCCTTCTTCTTGAGCACGACGAGCCCACCAATGGCCGTCGATAAGCCGGCAGCTAGGGTGAGCGCGAAAGCGAAAAGGATCTGGCTAGTCATGATGAAATCTAATAGAAGCAGGCGCAGATATCCGCGGGCAACTCGACAGCTTCACGAGGTCGCAGCTTCGGCGGCCGGGCTCAATGTGTCTTCCAAGCCACGGTGCTGGGAAGACGGGAGCAGTTAGCCACCAATCTTGAAATCGCAAACATCGCCATCCTGCATGACGTAGTCTTTGCCTTCCATACGCATCTTGCCCTGAGCCTTAGCTTCAGCGATGGATCCTAGCTCATCAAGATCGGCGAAAGAGACAATCTCGGCCTTGATGAACTTCTTCTCAAAGTCGGTGTGAATTACCCCGGCAGCCTGTGGCGCAAGAGAACCCTGTTTGATCGTCCAAGCGCGAGATTCCTTGGGGCCAGCAGTGAGGTAGGTCTGCAGCCCGAGGGTGGCAAAGCCCGTTTTGGCAAGCGAGTGCAGCCCTGGTTCGTGCTGACCAACGGACTCAAGCAGCTCAGCAGCTTCTTCTTCGTCTAGTTCAAGTAGCTCGGTTTCAGTCTTCGCATCAAGGAAAACACAGTCCGCCGGAGCAACCATGGCCCGCAACTCGGCTTTGCGCTCCTCATCAGTAAGGACCGCTTCATCAGAGTTGAACACGTACAGGAATGGCTTCGCCGTCATCAAGTGCAACTCGCGGACGAGGGCTAGGTCAATCTCCCCAGTCTTGGCAGCAGAGAACAACGTGCGGTCATCCTCAAGAATCTCCTGCGCCTTTTTGGTAGCTGCAACAGCATCGGCGAGGGTCTTATCCTTTTTGGCTTCCTTCTCGAGGCGCGGCAAGGCCTTTTCAATGGTCTGCAAGTCAGCAAGAATCAGCTCGGTATTAATCACCGAAATGTCAGTAGAAGGATCAACACGGCCATCGACATGGATGACATCATCGTCGGCAAACGCGCGCACCACCTGACAAATGGCATCAGCCTCGCGAATGTTGGCAAGGAAGGCATTGCCCATTCCTTCGCCTTGGGAAGCTCCCTTCACAATTCCCGCAATATCCACGAAGGATACGGTCGCAGGCAGAATCCGCTCAGAGCCGAAGATCTCAGCGAGACGCTTCAGACGAACGTCTGGCAGTTCCACCAGACCGACATTTGGCTCAATGGTCGCGAAGGGGTAGTTCGCCGCCAAAACGTCATTACGGGTCAGGGCATTAAAGAGGGTTGACTTACCGACGTTCGGCAGACCGACAATTCCAAGGGTTAGGCTCACGAGGAACTATCCTAGCAACTGGATGATTCCCGGCGGTCGCACGTGGCCGTCTATAGGACTAGAATCCGCTAGAGTTTCGGGTACAGCCCCTGCGCCATGCAAAGGAGAAGCACGTGAGTGAATCGGAGCCGACTCAGGTTTCAGGCTTCAGCTCTGTGGGCGACGCTCCGTGGACTTTCGAGGAATTGGAACGTGGACCGCATGTTGATCGCTCGATCATCATTGCGGAAGGTCTGAAAGAGTTCGCGAGCTGGTGCCTGCGACTACTCATCATCGCTGCAGCGACATACATGGTGTGGTTCGTAGGCAAGCAAGTATGGCAAGGAATCCTTCCGGTGGTTTTTGCCATCATCGTTTCTTCTGTCCTGTGGACGCCCACCAAGTGGCTCCGCGACCGCGGACTCCCCGCTGGTTTGGCTGCACTGATATCAATTGTCTCCACGCTGGGAATTTTCGGCGCGGTCATTGCCGCCATGGCTCCGAGCATCGGTAGGCAATCACAGACGCTTTATTTGCAAACCTATGAGATGCTGCTCCAAGCACAGCTCACACTGCAGGAACCACCGTTCAACTTGGATTCTGAGGACCTCAATGACCTCTTTTCCAACTCCATCTCCTGGCTCCAGAATCAGTCCGGGCAGATTGCCACCGAGGTATTTTCTGGCTTAGGCACGATGTCCATAGTCGTCGTCACGCTCGGTGTGGTGTTGGTGCTTACCTTCTTCTTCCTCAAAGACGGCGACCGTTTCCTACCTTGGCTCCGCGGGATCACGGGAGAACGGGCGGGTTTGCACCTGACGGAGCTCCTTTCCCGCATGTGGAAGACCCTCTCCGGCTTCATCCGTGCCCAAGCCGTCGTTTCGCTTGTCGACGCCATTTGTATCGGCACCGGCCTGGTTCTGATCGGCGTTCCTATGGCGCTCGCACTAGCAACCCTGACCTTTTTCGCCGGATTTATCCCGATTGTGGGAGCGTTCGTCGCCGGCGCACTGGCGGTGCTCATCGCGCTAGTCTCCCTCGGGGTGACCAAGGCTCTACTGGTACTAATTTTGGTCGTCGCAGTACAGCAGCTCGAGGGCAACATCCTCTCCCCGATGCTTCAATCCAAGGCCATGAATCTGCACCCGGTTATCGTTCTGCTCTCAGTAACCCTGGGCGGCAGCCTATTCGGCATCATCGGGGCCTTCTTGGCAGTTCCAGTCGCAGCGATGATCGCAGTATTCTTCCGCTACCTCAACGACATCATTGCGCTTAAAGTCGGCGAAAAGACCACGGAAGAGATTCAGTTCGCCACCCAAGACTCCGAGATGCAAGTCAAATGGGTCGCGGAGTTTGGCAAATTATTCCGCGACGGCGGGCTGCAAAAACTGCTGCCACAACGCCAACCTGCGGCGGCAGCCACGATAGCAGCCGAGGAAGATGATGCCAAGGATCTGGTCGGCAGCATGCTGAATCGAGCAGGGAAAACAACCAAGAAACTAGCACAAACGTTCCCCAAAATAAGGCGAAAATAGTCTTGGTGTCCGGAGCGTGTGCCACAGTGGAGCCATGAACTCCACCGTGGCATTGTTTCTTTTCCTCGTCCTCGGCCTAGCACTAGGATTCCTGCTGGGTTGGTCTAGCCGAGGCAACCGCACCACAGATTCCCAGGCTGATCGCCTTCGAGAGCTACTCAGTGCGACATTGAGCCAAGAAAACGCGCAGCACGCGCTCCAATCGGGAGAGCTGGTGCGCAATCAGGTCAGCCAAACCCTCACTCCGCTAGAAAAGGCCGTAACCGAGTTGAGCGGACAGGTGCACCAATTCGAGGTGGAGCGGGCAGAGACATATTCTCACCTGGCGTCTCAAGTCCAAGCCATGAGTCGAACGTCCATGATGCTCTCTGATCGAACCGAGAAACTAGTCACCGCGCTGCGCGCCCCGCAGGTTCGAGGCAGGTGGGGCGAAATGCAGCTGGAACGCGTGGTCGAGCTCTCCGGAATGGTGCGCCACTGCGACTTTGACACACAAGTGTCCGACGGCAACGTACGTCCCGACATGGTCGTGCGGCTCAGCGACGGCCGCAACATCATCGTCGACGCCAAAGCTCCCTTCGTCGCCTACCTGGATGCCCTGGATACAACAGATCCAGAGGAGCATCAAGCGCACCTGCGCCGGCACGCACACCACCTCCGCACACATGTAAATCAGCTTTCCGCGAAAGACTATGTGCGTAGCTTTCAACCGACCCCAGAGTTTGTTGTCCTATTTGTTCCGGCGGATCCTTTCCTTGATGCAGCGTTGAACGTGGACAATGAGTTGTTGGAATATGCGTTTTCCAAGAATGTGGTGATTGCCACCCCAACGACGCTGGTGGCATTACTTCGCACTGTCGGGCTCGGCTGGCAACACAGTTCGCTCAGCGACAAAGCCGCCGAAATTCAACAGTTAGGAAGCGAGTTGTTCCAGCGCCTAGGCACGTTGGGCGATCACATTTCTCGGGTGGGAAATTCGCTGGACAAGGCGGTAGTTTCTTATAACTCAGCTATCGCTTCTCTGGAAAGCAGGGTATTTGTCACTGCCCGTAAACTCCACGAGATGGAGGTGCTGCCGCACCAGACTGCAGAGCCTGAGCCGTTGCCAACTGTGGATTCTCGGACTCGGGAAACCCGGAATTAGGTACCGTCTCTCAGGCGGGGTGTTACCTACATAAGGGTCAAAATCGGTAACATGTCTGATCGTGCCCCAACCAACCGCAACCGCCGCTCCAGCGAATCGCCATCAAGCCCCGGCGAGGGTCTCTGGGCTACCCATTTGGACCGCGCTGTCCATTTGCGTTGCAGCTTGTTTGACTGGCCTTCTGCTTAGCATCAGTGCGGGCGAGCTCGCCTGGCCGTTCATCCTCTGTTTTGGACTGGCAGCGATTGCAACCGCAGTGTTCGTCCGACTAGATAATGTCTTCAATATTGTGGCAGTTCAGCCACTACTTTTCGGGATATTCACCCCAATCACAGCTTGGATAGTAGCCAAGGGCAATATCTCCGGCGACTCGGACCCGTGGTCAAAGACCATGATCCTGTCGGCTGTGTATCCCTTAGCCATGTTTTTCCCAGCACTAGCGGGAATCAGTCTCGCGTGCATTGCCGTCGCATGGTGGCGAATCAATCGCGCGAAACTTAAGTACAAGCAGGATGTTGCGCGGCTTGAGCGACAGCGCAAATCGGCAGCGCGTCGCGAACAACGCAATCGACAGACCGTCACAAGGGTGCGCGAAATGAATCGCCGGCCGCGCCGGAGCGAGGATTCAGGCACTCAACGTGTGCCATTTTCGCAGTTAATCAAGGACGTAGATACCCGTGCCGAGCGGCAACGCTCTGCACGCGAGGCCCGGGACGCCCAACGAGAGCGTTCCTACCGCGCATCAGCAGCGCGCTCTAAATCCGGCAGCGCTAACCCGGAACGTAGCCAGCTTCCTCGGATCGACCGCGCTCAGCGGCCGCAACAAAAATCGGCTCCTCGCCGAAACGAGAAGCCGACCGGCAGGCCGTCGCTCAGCGACGACCTCTACAGCTAACGCTGCGCTCGGTTCGCTGGGCGCAGGTCCCGTGGCAACGAAAACACGATCTTCTCAGCTGCAGTGACAACCTCTTCTACGTCGTGATAGCCGTATCCTTCGAGCTTCTCTAGTACGTCTCGCACCAAAATTTCCGGCACAGAGGCGCCCGAAGTAATCCCGATCGTTTTCACGCCTTCCAGCCACTCTTCTTGCACCTGTGACGCGAAGTCAACTAAATAGGATGCCGATGCACCATTTTGCAACGCGACCTCTACCAGACGCTTGGAATTCGAAGAGTTCTGCGAGCCCACCACGATGACGAGATCGCACTTAGGCGAGATCGCCTTCACGGCTACTTGTCGGTTCTGGGTGGCGTAGCAAATGTCGTCGCTTGGAGGATCAATGAGGTTGGGGAATTTGGCCTTGAGCAGCGTGACGATCTCCATTGTCTCGTCTACCGACAGTGTCGTCTGAGACAGCCACACCAGCTTCTCATCGGGACCGAATGATAGCTTCTCAACACCTTCTACGCCGTCGACAAGATGCACGACGGCTGGTGCTTCGCCAGCGGTTCCTTCTACTTCTTCGTGGCCTTCGTGACCGATGAGGAGGATCTGGAAGCCGTCTCGAGCAAAGCGTTTGACCTCATTATGAACCTTCGTGACCAGCGGGCAGGTAGCGTCGAGAGTATTGAGGCTCAGTTGACGCGCTTCAGCATGCACCGCCGGGCTTACGCCGTGCGCGGAGAAAACCAAATGCGCTCCCTCTGGAACTTCGGTGGTCTCTTCGACGAAAATCGCACCTCGGTCGGCCAAAGTATCCACAACGTAGCGGTTATGCACAATTTCCTTGCGCACGTAAACCGGTGCACCGTATTTGTCCAGCGCACGCTCAACTGTTTCCACTGCGCGGTCCACTCCAGCACAGTAGCCACGGGGGGCTGCGAGCAATACTTTCTTAGCTTTCGTTTCCGTCATGGTGCCTAGCGTACCCAGAGCACCCTATAAACGCCTAGAATCGCGGTTAGCCATGTCTTAAATGTTGAGCAACTTCTAAGTGAAGGAGGAGAATGAGCGAGGCATCCACCGCCGATAGTCCGTGGCCGGTGCGCGAAGTCAACGCCAAGGTAAAGGCGTGGATCGAGCGACTGGGCCACATTTGGGTAGAAGGACAACTCACCCAGGTCAACGTAAAACCAACCTGGAAGCTCTCCTACCTGACGCTGCGGGACCCAGAAGCCGAGGCGAGTGTGCAGGTAACTTGCCCTACTTCGCTGATCCAAAACTTCCCCACCCCGCTCAAAGACGGCGACCGTGTGGTCGTCTACGGAAAGCCAGCATTCTATGCAGGGCGTGGTTCCTTCTCACTCTGGGTGACGGATATCCGCACGGTGGGCGTCGGAGAGTTGTTGGCCCGCATCGAGCGGCTGCGTTCCCAGCTCGCACAGGAGGGGCTTTTCGACGCCGATCGGAAGCAGCCCCTGCCCTTCTTGCCGAACAAGGTTGGCCTCATCACCGGCCGTGGATCCGCGGCAGAACGAGATGTCCTTGCAGTTTCTCAATCTCGTTGGCCTGCGGTGCAATTTGAAGTCATCAATACTGCAGTTCAAGGCGCAAGCGCAGTGACCGAGATTATTGCGGCGTTGGAGAAGCTCGATAAAAACCCCGACGTGGATGTCATCATCATCGCTCGCGGTGGTGGCTCTGTGGAGGACCTGTTGCCTTTTTCGGAGGAAGCGCTACAAAGGGCTGTTGCGTCCGCTCAGACGCCAGTAGTTTCCGCGATCGGCCACGAGCCTGACAATCCGGTGCTGGATAACGTGGCCGATCTTAGAGCAGCGACGCCGACAGATGCTGCGAAACGCGTAGTGCCCGATGTTGCCGCCGAACGGCAACTCATAGTCGAGCTCCGATCCCGTTCCCAAGCTGCCTTGCGTGGCTGGGTCGAGCGGGAGTTGCGCGGCCTGCAACAAATGCGCAGCCGGCCAGTGCTCGCAAATCCCTACACTCAGATCACTCAGCGACGAGATGACGTGGAACGGGCACGTACTCTGATTCGGCGTGATATCGCAACACTGCTGCGTACCGCCGAGGCCGAAACGGCCTCGTTGCGGGCACGAGTAGCTACCCTCGGCCCAGCGGCGACTCTGGCCCGCGGATATGCGGTAGTACAGGTCGCGCCGCGCGATGGATCAGCCCCCGAAGTAGTGACGACTATCGAGCAATCTCCACCGGGTAGTCAACTAAGAATCCGCGTGGGTGATGGCTCCATCACCGCAGCCGCAATGAGCACGAATCCAGCCGTTTAGGAAAGGTTTATCACCATGAACACAGATGTCATCGGCTCCGGTACCGCCGGCGAAAACGCGTTTCCAGCTGTCGAAACGCTCAGCTATGAAGCTGCACGAGAGGAACTTGTGGAAACTGTCAAGATCCTCGAGCTCGGCCAAATGGGGCTCGAGGAGTCCTTGAAGTACTGGGAACGCGGCGAGGCCCTTGCCAAACGCTGCGAAGAGCACCTTGCGGGCGCTGCGCAGCGGGTGGAAGCTGTAATCAACCGTAAAGACGACTAGTGCTTCAACGGCTGGGCCCGCAGGCTGGCGCGAGCTAGCTCCGCGAACTCGGCCTCACTAGCCGTTCCGGAGAGGATAAGACGAACATCTCCCAAGTCGGCAGCCCAAGCATCCCGTACGTTGCGTTCGGCTGAGGTATAGACCTCAAATCGCTGACCATCAATGTCCTTGAATTCTTGCTGGGTACGCCCGTGCTCGTCAATATCCTTGACGGCTTTATCCAACGGCTGATCAGTTTGCAGCAGCTGTAGGTATGCCCCCTGCGTTGTTACCCAGCCAACCACCGGAGCTGGCGAACGATTCACCGTAGTACGGCGGGCTGAGTTGCTCACCCAACCATCTGGAGTTTCCGGCAGCCGAACAGGAAAGTTCATCGCACGTGCTTCCATGCCTAGGACTTGCGCTGCATCGACCTTTTGCACCGGCCCGTTTTCTGGAGCGCCACGATCAAAGCTACACATGCCCGTGAAAGCGACGGTGGGAACCATAAGGCCCACGACTACAAGCAACGACAACACAATGTCGCTGGTGTTTTGAAAAAGACGAGGTTTCGAGTCAGCCACCAAGACAGTATGGCAGATCAGCCAAAGGGGTGGTTAGCTGTGTCCGTCGACAGGCATAACTGCCAACTCCCCTAATCCGGTGGTGCAATCCGGACACAAACCGAGGATTGTTTGGAACAATAGAGACATAGCCATTTGTTATGACATCTTTGTTCCACTGGTGCTTAGCAAAAGGCAGTACATCATCATTCCTTAGCCACGTGGAGGCTCGCAAGTATGAACACCCCTGAAATCCCAGATCGTAACCTAGCAATGGAGCTTGTCCGCGTAACTGAGGCTGCCGCATTGGCTTCAGGACGCTGGGTTGGTCGCGGCATGAAGAACGAGGGTGACGGCGCAGCTGTCGACGCCATGCGTAAGCTCATCAATTCCGTGACCATGAACGGTGTCGTCGTCATTGGTGAGGGCGAAAAGGACGAGGCTCCGATGCTGTACAACGGCGAGAGCGTTGGCACCGGCGAAGGCGCAGAAATTGACATCGCGGTCGACCCAGTCGACGGCACCACCCTCATGGCAGAAGGTCGCCCAAATGCGATTTCCGTCCTTGCGGCCGCAGAGCGTGGTTCTATGTATGACCCGTCTGCTGTTTTCTACATGAAGAAGCTGGCTGTTGGCCCCGAAGCTGCGGGCAAAATTGATATTCAGGCACCTGCTGCCCACAACATCCAAGTGGTTGCTAAAGCTAAGGGCATCGCTTCCTCCGATGTGACTGTCGTGGTGCTTGATCGCCCGCGTCACCTGGACCTCATCAAAGAAATCCGTGAAGCCGGCGCCAAGGTCCGCCTGATTTCTGATGGTGACGTTGCCGGTGCTGTTGCAGCCGCCCAGAACTCGAACTCCGTGGACATCATGATGGGCACCGGTGGCACCCCAGAGGGCATCATCACTGCTTGTGCAATGAAGTGCATGGGTGGCGAGATCCAAGGTATGCTCGCGCCGAAGGATGACGCCGAGCGTCAGAAGGCGATTGATGCTGGCCATGATCTGAGTCGTGTGCTCTTGACTAATGATTTGGTCTCCTCCGATAACTGCTACTTCGTAGCAACCGGTGTCACCAATGGCGATATGCTGCGTGGCGTTTCCTACCGAGCCAACGGGGCAACCACCCGTTCCTTGGTCATGCGTTCAAAGTCCGGCACCATCCGATACATTGAGTCCGTCCACCAGCTGCAGAAGCTGCAGGAATACTCCGTCGTGGATTACACTCCTTAAACCCTCGCGTCCCCCAAGCCCGTTTACCAGCACTCGCTGTAGACGGGCTTCGTGGTGTTGTATGTCGCCCCGAATCCACATGCTACGGGCGACGGCTGAACGCTGTTGAGATGCACAGCATAAAAGATGGCAGTCCGCCACACTGGATGACAGTTTTAAGCCATACTGGAAGAAGTGGCTGTGGCGCTGCCAATGGCCAACCAGATTGTTTTACCCATCGACAAAAGGTGAAAATATGACTGAGCAGGAATTCCGTATCGAACACGACACAATGGGCGAGGTCAAGGTACCTGTCAACGCTCTGTGGCGTGCTCAAACCCAGCGAGCCGTTGAGAACTTCCCGATCTCCGGCCGCGGCTTGGAAGCCCAGCAAATCCGCGCCATGGGCCTGCTCAAGGCAGCATGTGCCCAGGTCAACAAGGACAAGGGGCTGCTGGCACCTGAGTTCGCCGATGCGATCATCGCTGCAGGCAAGGAAATCGCCGAGGGCAAGCATGACGCAGAGTTCCCTATCGACGTCTTCCAGACCGGCTCTGGCACTTCCTCCAACATGAACGCAAACGAAGTGATCGCGTCCATCGCGAAGGCCAACGGTGTGGATATCCACCCTAATGACCATGTCAACATGGGCCAGTCCTCCAATGACACCTTCCCTACCGCGACGCACGTCGCAGCCACCGAAGCAGCCGTCAACGATCTCATCCCTGGTTTGAAGGTGCTGCACGCATCCCTAGCCAAGAAGGCTACCGAGTGGAAGTCCGTAGTTAAGTCCGGCCGCACCCACCTGATGGACGCTGTCCCAGTAACCCTGGGCCAGGAGTTTGCAGGCTACGCTCGCCAGATCGAAGCTGGTATCGAGCGCGTGGAGGCTACGCTGCCACGCCTGGGTGAGCTGCCTATTGGTGGCACCGCAGTCGGCACCGGGCTCAACACCACCGCCGATTTCGGTGAACTTGTTACCGCAGAACTTAAGAAGCTGACCGGGGTGGCAGAACTACGGGAAGCCAAGAACCACTTCGAGGCGCAGGCTAACCGCGACGCCCTTGTTGAGTTCTCGGGCGCAATGCGTACCATCGCAGTTTCCCTGAATAAGATCGCCAACGATATTCGCTGGATGGGATCCGGCCCGCTGACCGGACTGGGCGAGATCCACCTCCCAGATCTGCAGCCTGGTTCTTCGATCATGCCAGGCAAGGTCAATCCAGTGCTCTGTGAGACTGCGACCCAGGTCGCCGCTCAGGTCGTCGGTAATGATGCTGCAGTCGTTTTCGGTGGTTCTCAGGGGGCTTTCGAGCTCAACGTGTTCATCCCGATGATGGCTCGTAACGTCCTCGAGTCCGCACGTCTGCTGGCTAACACTTCTCGTGTCTTCGCCGAGCGTCTTGTTGACGGCATCGAGCCAAATATCGAGCGTATGCGCACCTTGGCCGAGTCTTCTCCTTCGATCGTGACCCCACTGAACTCTGCAATCGGCTACGAAGCTGCTGCAAAGGTCGCGAAGACCGCGCTGAAGGAAGGCAAGACCATCCGCCAGACCGTCATCGACCTCGGCCTTGTCGACGGCGAGAAGCTCACCGAGGAAGAAATGGACAAGCGCCTGGACGTCCTCGCAATGGCTAACACTGATCGCGACACCTTCTAACCAGCACGCATCACCGGCCCGCACTTTCTGTGTTGGGCCGGTTTTATTTTTCTTTAGCGCTTATCGGCTGAGACCCCGAAGGTCATTTCTGCGAGAATTTTCGCTTCGGATTCTTTGAGGTAGCGGGTTAACACAGTTGTGGCTTTATCCACGTCGCCTTTGATCAGTGCTGTCAAAATCTCTCGGTTTCGCTCGACGAATGGCCGGTGCATTTCTTCGACACTGGCTACTGCGAGAAAGGCCAGCCGGGCGTGGGCCATCACTAGGGTGAGGTTTTCATTCAGTCGCGGGATCCCGGCTAGTGAAACCAGATGATGATGAAAGCTGTTGTTTTGCGTTCCGACTTCGGACCACTTGCTGTGGTTGGCAGCTCGTTCTGCTTCAGTGACTGCCTGGTTCATCCCACGAAGCGCTGTCTCGGTGCGCGCAACGTCAAGACCGAAGTATTGCAAGGCCCCTAGTTCGATGAATCGCCGGTAGGCGAATAGTTCGACGATATCCCGCGCGTCCAGTGACCGCACGAAGACGCCGCGGTGCGGGATTTGTTCGATGAGACCGTCTCGTGCAAGAAGGCGGAATGCTTCCCGCAGTGTGTTACGGGAAACGCCTAGTTCTGCGGCCAAAGGGATCTCCAGGATCTTTCCACCCGGCGCAAATTGACCCGAGAGGATCTTCTCTGTGATCTGCCGGGCTAATTGGATTGGGGTCGCGGTCATAATTTAATGTTAACGGTTTTGTTGGCAGTGTCACCCTTTTCCGCAGAAAAGCTCACCTCATTATTTGATTGTGTCCCATGCCACTATTGACTAGTATTGGGGCAAGAATTGTTGAACAACGAATGTGATGATTGGAAGTGAGCTCCGATGTCCTCCCCCACCCTGAGCGCTGCAGCGTCTGGCGCAGCAAAACGCAGTGCAATTGTCGGCGCTATCTTCCTAATGGCTACCAGTGCCATCGGCCCCGGCTTTTTGACCCAAACCGCAAAGTTCACCGGCCAGCTTGGCGCGGCTTTCGCCTTTGCCATTCTCGTCTCCATCGTCATTGATATTGCCGTCCAAATGAACGTATGGCGGGTCATCGGCATTAGCGGGTTAAGAGCCCAAGACCTGGGCAATCGAGTAATCCCTGGCCTTGGCTGGGTGCTAGCTTTTCTCATTGCTACCGGCGGCATTGTGTTCAATATCGGCAATATCGCTGGAGCAGGTTTGGGCACTGATGCTTTGCTCGGGGTGAACGTCAAGATCGGCGGCACAGTCACCGCAGCGCTGGCAATTGCCATCTTCCTATTCCAGCGCCTCGGCGGTGCCTTGGATAGGTTCTTGGCTCTGCTTGGCATTTTGATGCTCGTATTGACGCTCTACGTAGCCATCGTGTCTCATCCCCCAGTGGGGCTAGCACTGAAGAATTCGGTGCTTCCGGAAAAGATTGACTTCGTCACCATCACCACCCTAGTTGGGGGTACTGTGGGCGGCTATATCACCTATGCTGGAGCTCATCGAATGCTCGATTCGGGCGTTTCCGGCCCGGAAGGGGTGGCCGAGGTTTCTCGTTCATCTGTCACGGGAATCTTGCTAACCGGCGTCATGCGAGTCCTCCTTTTCTTAGCTGTACTCGGCGTTGTCTCGGCTGGAATTGACATTGTCGGTGCAAAGAATCCTGCCGGAGCAGCGTTTGAAGCAGCAGCGGGCGAGGTCGGCATCAGGATTTTCGGTATGGTGCTGTGGGCGGCTGCGCTTTCTTCGATCATCGGCGCTTCTTACACTTCGGCGACCTTCCTGGTTCCGAACAAGCCGGAAAGCAAACGCCTGCAAAACCTGCTGACTATTATCTTCATTTTGATCAGTACCGGTCTGTTCTTAGTGCTGGGCACTGCACCAGCCACCTTGCTGGTGTTCGCCGGGGCCTTCAATGGCCTCGTATTGCCCATTGGTTTCACCATGATCATGTTCGTCGCGGTCTTCCGCCAACGAGATTTGCTCCAAGGTTATGCATACCCAACGTGGCTCATCGTGCTCGGCGTCCTCGGAGTCGCTGTTGCCTGGTGGTTAGCCTGGGTATCTTTCGGTGGCGTCTTCGCCCTGCTCAAGTAGCATTGTAATTAAGGAGCTTGTTGTGATTGATCTCAATAGTGACCTCGGCGAAAGCTTCGGCGCTTACTCTATCGGCAATGATGTTGCGGTACTCGAGCTAGTGTCCAGCGCCAACATTGCAACTGGTTTCCATGCGGGCGATCCGCTAGTAATGACGCGGACGGTGAAGAGCGCCGTCGATAATGGCGTCCGCATCGGCGCCCATGTTGGATACCGTGATCTGGCAGGGTTTGGCCGGCGCAATATTGACTACGATCCGGCACTGTTGCAGGCAGAGACGACGTATCAAATCGGGGCGCTACAAGCGATCGCACGGCAGTTTGGCGCCGAGGTAGCATACGTCAAACCTCATGGCGCCCTCTACAACTGCATCGCCCACGATGAAGTGCAGGCGCGAGCAGTCATCAGCGGCATCGCAGCAGCTGATCCGCAGCTTTCCCTCATGGGCCTTGCTGGCTCCCCTGTCCTGGATTGGGCCAGAGAGCACTCCTTAGGAACGATTGCGGAAGGCTTCATTGACCGGGCGTATACCGCTGATGGCACACTGGTTTCGCGTAGTGAGCCCGGCGCGATCCTGTCGCCGGAGTTGGCAATTGCACAGGCCCTTCGTCTCGCCCAAGGCGAGGAGATCACTGCGATTACGGGAGAAGCAATCTCGGTCCCGGCGGATTCTCTCTGCGTGCATGGTGATAATCCGGCTGCGCTCGAGCTGGTTCGTCGCATTCGCCAAGAGCTCAAGGCTGCAGACATCGAGGTCGGGCATGCGCGTTAATCCCTGCGGTGAGAGCGCGCTGCTTGTCGACGTCGATAGCGCAGATGCGGAGCGAGCGGGCCTCGATATCCTGCATACCGTCCTTCGCCTGCAGTCGATTGTAAAGTCTTGGGACCTCCCCGGAATCGTGGATGTCATTCCAGCCGCACAGACCCTATTGCTTGAGCTCAATATCGCCCTCAACTCCCCCAAAGACGTCGCGTCGAGGCTTATCCAATGCGACCTTTCTTGTGAAACTTCCCTCGCCAGTACCAGCACGAGTATCGAGGTCCCCGTGCGCTATGACGGCCCCGACCTAGCCTCACTAGCCGAGCGATTCGGCATGAGCACAACAGCGCTAGTCCGACGCCACTGCGACACCATTTGGACGGCTGCCTTTGGCGGCTTCGCACCCGGTTTCTGCTACCTGATCGCAGATCATCCCTTGCCCAATGCACCCCGGCTGGAAACGCCCCGTCCCGCGATTCCGGCTGGCTCCGTCGGGCTAGCAGGCAGCTTTTCCGGCATATATCCACAGGCTTCCCCAGGGGGTTGGCAGCTCATCGGCTCCACGCCGCTCACCCTGTGGGATCCATCCAATCAGGATCGCCCGGCGCTCATCCGGCCTGGTGACCGTGTCACGTTTGTTGAGGTGCCTTAAGGATGTTGTGTGTTCTCGAAACCGGGCCACAGTTGCTCTTCCAAGATCGCGGCCGCTCCGGGGTCGGCAGTCTTGGGGTGGCTACCTCTGGGGCTTTTGATCGAATGAGTGCTGCCCGTGCCAACCACGCGATGGGGAATCAGCCTGACGCAACCGTCTTGGAGGTACTTTTCGGCGGAACCGAGCTATTGGTGCTCCGGGATGTCCAGGTGATTATGACTGGTATGAAAAGCCGCATGCTCGTCACTAACGAGGCTGGGGCGCAACGGGCGCACTACTCCAATTCCATCATCGATCTCGGCGCGGGTGAGCGACTTAGTATTCTGCCCGCAGATGTTGGCATGCGCGGCTACCTTGCAGTCCGAGGCGGTTTTCAAGCTAAACAAGTGCTCGGATCCGCCTCGCACGACGTGATGTCTCACCTTGGCTCGGCACCCATTAGCAAAGGCGAAGATTTGCCGATCGGCGATGCGATCGCGGATCCAGCTTGGTGGCCCCTACTTCGCGATCTTCCATCGCTGTGGCCTCCGACACGCGTCCACGACCTCACTGTTGTCCTCGGCCCCCGCGCCGATTGGTTCACTGCGGAATCGATTCAGTCGTTCTTCAGTCAAACTTACGAGGTAGCAGCCAATTCAAACCGGATCGGGATCAGGTTCGGGGGCGATAGCCCACTCCAACGGCAGCAAACGGGCGAGTTAGCAAGTGAGGGGATGACGCGCGGAGCAATCCAGGTTCCGCCAGAGGGCTTCCCCATTGCGTTCGGACCCGACTATCCGGTTACCGGCGGTTACCCAGTCATCGGTGTCCTTACCATGCGTTCTTCTGACTATTCCGCACAGCTCAGCCCAGGCGATCACGTGCGCTTCCATCCCCTAAAGGTTAGGTAAATCACAACCAAACCCACATAATCACACATTTCACTGAATGCAATATTGCACCCAGTGCATGCAGGGCGTAAGTTTGTAGCCATGACACCAAACTTACGTGAGCAAAAGCGCCGGGCCACTCGCTCGGCGATTGAAGATCACGCCACGCGACTCGTGGCTGAAAACGGCTTCGAGTGTGTCACCGTCGAAGATATCTGCGCAGCTGCGCAGATATCCCGGCGAACCTTCTTCAACTACATGGAGTCCAAGGAAGCAGCTGTACTGGGCTCCCCGCCGCGCGAACTAGCAGAGCGCGACATCACTGCTTTTCTGGCACAACGACATCCGGATCTCACCTCCGCGATACTGAATCTGGGCTTTGACCTGTTGCTCGGCACAGCGCTGGACAGCGACAACGCGGGAGTTTTACTGCGGCGTCGAAAAGCGATCCGCCGCGACAACCCCCAGCTATCTTTCACGCAACTTAGCTCCTTTGTTAGCCGTCAAGAAGCGCTCGCACGAACTACGGCGTTGTACCTAGAAAAATACGATGCAGACCGCATTCTTCCCAGCCAAACGCTTGCATACGAAGCTCGATCGCACGTCGCAGTCATCACCGCGGCGATTCAACTGGGCGCCAAGCATTGGATGGACTCCCCTTCTTCGCAATTGACAGAACTCAAGGCGATGTGCGACCAAGCACTCGCCGACATCCGCACTCTCACCTCAGAAAGGAGGCCGCAGTGAACGAGCAAGCCACAGCAGAACACAAAGTGGGCTTGATCATTGGCGCGCTGATGATCGCGATGCTAATGAGCTCACTTGGGCAAATGATCTTTTCTACCGCGCTGCCGACCATCGTCGGCGAACTTGGTGGAGTTAACCATATGTCGTGGGTCATCACGGCATTCCTCCTGGGACAAACCATCGCACTGCCAATCTTCGGCAAACTCGGCGACCAGATGGGGCGCAAAGGCCTCTTCTTGTTTGTAGTCATCCTATTTATGCTCGGCTCCTTGGCTGGTGGCCTGGCAACATCCATGAGCCTGCTCATCGCAGCTCGCGCTGTGCAAGGCATCGCCGGTGGTGGACTCATGATCCTTTCGCAGTCCATCACCGCAGAAGTCGTCAGCGCACGCGAGCGCGGCAAGTACATGGGACTGATGGGTTCCGTGTTTGGTGTCTCCTCCGTGCTCGGCCCCGTACTCGGCGGCTGGTTCACGGACGGCCCCGGATGGCGCTGGGGGCTATGGCTCAACATTCCGCTCGGACTAGCAGCCTTGGTGGGCGCAATGCTCTTTCTCAAGCTTCCCCATCGCAAACGCGTCGGGCGATTCGACTTCCTCGGGACCATTTTCATGGCTTTGGCAACGACCTGCCTGATCCTCTTCGTCACGTGGGGAGGACACGAATACGACTGGGATTCGCCAACGATTCTCGGTCTCATCGCTGGCACCCTCTTGTTCGGTGCGGTTTTCATCATCGTGGAATTGCGTGTGCCCCAGCCGATTGTGCCGATGGTCTTATTCAAGAACCGCAACTTCGTCCTCACCACAATCGCTGGACTGTGCATCGGCATCTTCATGTTTGGTGCCCTAGGTTACCTGCCGACTTATCTACAAATGGTGCACTCGCTGACCCCCACCGCAGCCGGGCTCATGATGACTCCAATGATGGTAGGGCTCATGGGTACCTCTATCCTCACCGGAAACTTGGTTACTCGGACCGGCAAATACAAATACTTCCCCATCGTTGGTTTGCTGATTGTTGCCGTTGGAATGTTCCTACTCTCGCAGCTCACCGTCACCGACTCCTTGATTCAGGTCGGCTTTGACTTCTTCATCTTTGGCGTTGGGCTTGGATCTGCGATGCAGATCATCGTGCTCATCGTGCAAAACTCGTTCCCAATTACGCTCGTGGGCACAGCAACGGGCGCTAATAACTTCTTCCGCCAGATCGGTGGCTCTCTCGGAGCCGCTCTCGTAGGCGGGCTATTTGTGGGTAGGCTGTCGGACGGTCTGCACGAAAAGGTGCCTGCTGCT
The DNA here is from genome assembly GCF_037482625.1 of Corynebacterium sp. H128. Classification (NCBI taxonomy): domain Bacteria; kingdom Bacillati; phylum Actinomycetota; class Actinomycetes; order Mycobacteriales; family Corynebacteriaceae; genus Corynebacterium; species Corynebacterium sp. H128. Next base: position 147,085 of record NZ_JBBHKW010000002.1, read on the forward strand.
TTGCAATCGATGGGAGCAGCTGCAGCACCATTCGCCGAGCAGTTTGCAGGGGGCGCGGGTAATCAGAAGCTGACTCCAGCTCTTGTCACCGGGTTCCCGGAACCACTGCAATTGGCCATCCAAACCGCCTATAACGATGCTCTCACCCCAATCTTCCTTGTCCTGCTGCCATTGGCAGTGTTCTCCGCCGCGGTCTTAGTCGCAGTAAGAGAAGAAAAGCTGAAAGAAACTATCTCGTGAAAACAAAGCGCGAAAAGGTGCCATCCACGATGACACCAGAGCAACAAAAGACTGCTCGCTGGGTGATGACGGCCCTCATGGTATCGATGCTGCTCGCCTCCCTCGACCAAATGATTTTCTCCACCGCTTTGCCCACGATTGTCGGCGAGCTCGGCGGAGTTGACCACATGATGTGGGTCATCACCGCCTATTTGTTGGCAGAAACCATCATGCTGCCGATCTACGGCAAGCTCGGCGATCTTATCGGGCGCAAAGGCCTCATGATCGCAGCGCTTTCCATCTTCTTATTGGGCTCTGTACTGGGCGGTCTCGCTCATTCTATGCTGCTGCTCATCATCGGTCGCGCGGTTCAAGGCATTGGTGGTGGCGGCCTCATGATCCTCTCGCAGGCCATCATTGCCGACGTCATTCCCGCGCGCGAGCGTGGCCGCTACATGGGTGTCATGGGCGGTGTGTTCGGACTTTCCGCAGTCCTCGGACCGCTGCTCGGAGGCTGGTTCACCGAGGGGCCAGGTTGGCGTTGGGCATTTTGGATGAACCTGCCACTTGGCGTAATCGCGATCGGCATTACCATGTGGATGCTGCGCATCCCGGCCAAGAAGGTGCCTTTCAAGTGGGACTACCTCGGCACTGTTCTCGCAATCATCGCCACGACCGCGCTCGTACTGTTTACCACGTGGGGTGGCTCGCGCTACGAGTGGAGCGATCCGGTCATTCTTGGACTTATCGCTATCACCGTCGTAGGCGGACTATTGCTCGTCGTTGTCGAATTGCGTGCAAAGGATCCGCTTATCCCGCTGAACTTCTTTGCTAATCGCAACTTTGCTTTGACGACGGCCGTCGGCATGGTTCTCGGAGTGACCATGTTCGGTGTGCTCGGTTACCTGCCGACGTACCTGCAGATGGTGCACAATATCAATGCTACCGAGGCAGGCTACATGATGATCCCCATGATGGTAGGCATGATGGGCTTTTCTATCTGGTCCGGTGCTCGCATCTCCGCTACTGGCAGCTACAAGATGTATCCCCTGGCCGGTATGGTGATCACCTTGGTCTCGCTAGTGTTGTTCCACGGTCTCTCTCTGGAAACAACGCTCTGGGAAATCGGCCTCTATCTCTTCCTCCTTGGAACCGGATTGGGCCTGGCGATGCAGGTGCTCATTTTGATCGTTCAGAACACGCTGCCGTTGAATGTGGTGGGGTCAGCCACTGCCGTCAATAATTACTTCCGCCAGATCGGCGCATCGCTGGGCTCTGCCCTGGTGGGTGGCGTTTTTGTGGGCAACTTGGAGGAGCTCATGGCAAGTCGGATTCCGCCAGCTGTGGCCACATTACCGCCTGAGGCAGCGGCAGCGGCGCAGCTAGATTCCAACTCCATCACGCCAGCGCTGATTCACCAGCTCCCCGGCCCACTTCGCGATGCCTTCATGGGCGCATACAACGATGCCCTGACCCCGGTCTTCGTCTACGTGATGCCACTGATCGTGTTGAGCTTCGTGCTGTTGCTCTTTATCAAGCACGAAACGCTCCGCACTACGACGAGCGACTAACCTATACCAAATTCCCATATCCTCATGCAGAATTCCCCGCATGTAGATATGGGAATTCGATGGATTTAGTTGGTCTCCAGCAGGTTGGTCACCAGCTCCGCAATCTTGGAACGCTCAGAACGCTGGAGGGTGACATGCGCGAAGAGTTCGTTGCCCTTCAGTTTCTCGATGACTGCCTGCACTCCGTCGTGGCGCCCCACTCTCAGGTTGTCACGCTGCGCGACATCGTGGGTCAATATGACGCGGGAGTTCTTTCCCAGACGTGACAGAACCGTGAGCAAAACATTGCGTTCGAGGGACTGCGCTTCATCGACGATGACGAAGGAATCATGCAGCGAACGGCCACGAATGTGCGTGAGCGGCAGCACCTCGATCAGATCACGCGCCAGGATTTCCTCCATCACGTTGTCGCTGACCAGGCCCTCGAGAGTATCGAAGACGGCCTGCGCCCAGGGGTTCATTTTCTCCGATTCAGAGCCGGGCAAGTATCCAAGATCCTGACCTCCAACGGCATACAACGGTCGGAATACCACGATTCGCTTGTGTTCACCGCGCTCCAGGACCGCTTCCAGGCCAGCACACAATGCCAGCGCTGATTTTCCGGTACCTGCGCGACCACCGATGGACACGATACCGACCTCTGAATCAAGCAACAGATCCAGTGCCACGCGCTGTTCAGCCGAGCGACCATGCACTCCGAAGGCCTGCAGGTCCCCGCGGATGAGAGAGACTTCGCCGTCGTCACGCACTCTTGCCAGTGCGGACTGGGAAGGTGACGCCAAGGTGAGTCCGCAGTGCACAGGCAGGTCTTCGACTGCGACACCACGACGGGTGACTTCTCCGGACAGGTCGGCGTAGCCGGTGCGATATAGCTCGTCGATGGTCGTGGAATCAATGTCCACAAAATCCATACCGGTATAGCCCGTGAGAACCACGTCTTGGGCATGGTATTCGTCTGCAGGCAGACCGACGGAACCTGCCTTCACTCGCAGCGGAATATCCTTAGTGACCAGGACTGTATCCTGTCCTTCCTTGCGGAAGTTCAATGCACAGGCAAGGATACGGTGATCGCTGACAGAGTCCTGGAATGCTACTGGCAGAATAGTCATGTCCGAATGATTCAGCTCGATTTGGACTGTGCCGCCATCGGTATTGACTGGCACTGGCTTGTCCAAGCGACCATATGTCTGACGGAGATCCTCCAAGTTGCGCAGCGCCTCGCGAGCAAACCAGCCCAACTCGGGATGGAAACGCTTACCTTCCAACTCGCTGATGACCACCAGTGGCAGCACAACATGATGCTCTGCGAATTTCCGCAACGCCCAGGGATCAGAAAGCAACACGGACGTATCAATAACGTACGTCCGTGTTGGGGTGGGCTGATGTCCGTCGAGGGCTCGGTCAATGGTCGGTGCTGCAACGATATCCCGCATAACTCATGGGCTCCCTTCACCTCCCACTGGGCACCCAGCGGGCGTGACGTGCGTATCATGGCACCCTCTGCCGGTGTTGCCGGTACCAGCTACCGGAAGGTGGTGGCCAGTCAGCTTCCCCACTGACCGGTCCCCCTCAGGCTAACGAGTGAAGGTTTAACTTACATGGTTGTGAGATGAATCCTCGGTAAACGTTCACCTCTCCTGCCCCACACGCTTATCGACGCCCTTTCCGTACCTTTCGTTTCCCGAGAGGCTGCTTCTTCAGGGTTTTTCCTGCAGCCTTCTTCGGCTTCTTCGCAGGCTTCTTCGCAGGTTCTTTCACCGCAGCAGCCTGCCGGGATGAGCTTGCTTTCCGCCCTTTAGTGATCCCTACGAAGTCCTGGATCATGTCGCCATCGTCACTCTTGCGCCAGACCAATGCGATTTGAGTCGGCTTGCCATCACTAAACTCGCGATGCTCCGTTTGCTTGGAATTAATGCTGCGCAACAACGGGCGCGGGGCGATGACCACGCCTACGTTGGCGGCCACCACCTGAACCGCCTCGCGCACGGCTTGGATGCTTACTACATCCACCGGTTCGTAATTTACGATCTCTTCTGCAATGTCGCGCCGGGAAATCTTTTCCAGCAGCGTCAGTTCGCTGTCCTTCGGTACAGTGATTCCGGGCTGCTCCTGGTAGAGATCCACCTTATGGAATTCTGCTGACAGCCGATCCTCCGGGAGACGAATGAGAGCTGCGGTGGCGCGGCCGTCGAGAAGCGCTTGCATCGCATCATCAGACTCTAAGGTGATTAGGTCCGGGTAGTCAGTGCGCTCATTAAAACGCTCGAACCATTTGCCGGGCGCCGTTCCTTTGACAAAGGCAATGGACAGCGGCTGTGCGTAGTTCATGAACTAGATGCTACCGTGATCAGTGTGAATGACATGAACCGCGAACCCTCCGCCACTGCGATGAAGCCCGCCACAGCGGCAAAGAAGCTCGGAATTTTCCTGCCGGCTACCCCGGAAGAATTCCAGCACAACGCGCTTACGCACGAGGAGTTCATCGCGCTGCAAACTAACCCACCAGAATGGCTGACAGAGCTGCGCCGCAATGGCCCACACCCACGCCCTGAGGTTGCCCGCAAGCTTGGCATCACTATTACTGCGCTCAAGAAGAATGACATGGACAAGCCACTCACCACGGCGGAGATCAAAGAGCTCTTGGCTCAGCAGCCTGAGTGGCTCAGCAAGGCCCGCACCACCCTGGCTGAAATGCGCGCCGCAGGCGAGTCAGAAGACTAACAGCCCTCGGCCAGAAGTTTCTTCAACGCAGCGACATGTTCTTGGTAGCTGCGAGCACCCGCTTCAGTGAGCGACACCCACACGGTGTCCTTGGCGCGGGTGCTGCCATATTCACGGAATCTGGAAATGTAGCCAGCTTTTTCCAACTCGCCCAGATTCTTACTCAACGTGGCATCGCTGACATCCAAGAGCTCACGCAGGCGTGCGAACTTCATCTCATTGTGTTTGGGTACTGCTCCCACTGCGTGCAAAGTTGCCATGATCTTGGTGCGTGCTAGAGGTTGAATGATCGGGTCTAGCTCAGGCATCAGGGACTTCCCATTGCAGCGTCGCCTTCAGTGCAGGATAGCTCAGGATGGCACACAGCAGCCACAAAAGAATGCCCAGCGGGATAGAAATGTTCCGTGCGAACATCAGTACTGACGGGGACAAGACGATCAGCATATATGCCCAAACCTGATACTTCGGCCTGTCCTGCCACCACGCACCGGTTTCCAGGCTACGCATCGCTTGGCGCACACCACGGGGCCGCAGCGCGTTTCTTAATAACCAGTAGCTGCCAAAGCATGCAGCCATACCACCAAGCATCAGCCACAGATTTTCTACAACGAGGCCGAACATCGTTAAAGAAGTCAACGCGGCGAGAATGGCCACCGCCCACGGCTTCGGGCTGAATTTTGCCTTCGCCTCAGTCGTCTCTACGGCAGCCAACTGCTCTTGAATATCAAGCAATCCACTCTGCCTTTCACCCTTATTGCTAGTCACCTGCCAGACGCTCCTCTCGCCGCTTCGATCCTTAATTTCCTAACTTAGTTTCCATAGCGGAAAATGTAAACACTTTCCTAGAAGGAAAGTAATGGATTCCGCTGAACTCGCAGCATTAACACGCGCCTTAACCGCACCTAGAAAGCCAGAAAGCCCGGCCATCACGGCCGGGCCAAACAAGGCAGGAAGGGCTAAGCCAGCTTCCAGTCTTCCAAACCTTCGTACAGTGGGAATTCTTCGGTGAGCTTAGCTACGCGGGCACGCAGGGCTGCAACGTCTGCAGCCTCACCAGCAGCAAGCGCAGTTCCGATAATATCCGCTACCTCTGCAAACCCAGCGGCATCCAAACCGCGGGTGGCAAGAGCTGGAGTACCAATGCGCAAACCGGAGGTCACCATTGGCGGACGTGGATCATTAGGAACCGCATTGCGGTTCACGGTGATACCCACCTCGTGCAGCAAATCCTCGGCTTGCTGGCCATCCATTGCAGAGTTGCGCAGGTCAACGAGGACCAAGTGCACATCGGTGCCACCAGTGAGGACATCAACGCCAGCAGCCTTGCAATCTTCACCCATGAGGCGCTCAGCGATGATTGCGGCGCCTTCTAGGGTGCGCTGCTGACGATCCTTGAACATCTCGGAGCCGGCAATCTTCATGGAGATTGCCTTTGCAGCGATAGCATGCATCAATGGGCCACCCTGCTGACCTGGGAAGACAGCAGAGTTAATCTTCTTTGCGTATTCTTCCTTTGCCAGAATCATGCCGGAACGTGGACCACCTAGGGTCTTGTGAACCGTCGTGGAAACGACATCGGAGTGCGGAACTGGAGATGGGTGCAGACCCGTAGCAACGAGACCAGCGAAGTGAGCCATATCAACCCAGAGCTTGGCGCCAACCTCATCCGCGATAGAACGGAAAGCCGCAAAGTCGAGGTGACGAGGGTAAGCAGACCACCCAGCGATGATGACCTGTGGCTTCTCGGCGATCGCCATTTCACGGACACGGTCCATGTCAATGCGCATGGTGTCATCTTCAACGCCGTAAGCAGCAACTTCATAGAGCTTGCCCGAGAAGTTCAGCTTCATGCCGTGAGTCAGGTGTCCACCATGAGCCAAGGACAGGCCCATGATCTTGTCACCAGGGTTAGCCAGCGCCATAAGAACGGCGGCGTTTGCCTGGGCCCCGGAGTGTGGTTGGACATTCGCAAACTCGGCACCGAACACTGCCTTGGCGCGGTCACGAGCGAGATCTTCGATGACGTCGACATGCTCACAGCCGCCGTAGTAGCGGCGACCTGGGTAGCCTTCGGCGTACTTGTTGGTCAGCACCGAGCCTTGAGCTTGCAGCACTGCACGTGGCACGAAGTTTTCAGAGGCGATCATTTCCAAGGTGCCGCGCTGGCGGCCCAGTTCAGCAGAGATCTGTTCCGCGACCTCAGGGTCGAGCTCGTTGATCGGCTGATACATCATATTGTCAGAGGTCATAGTGGCGCCAGGCAACCTTTCACGCGTTGGTAATTTCGGTTACCCGCTAGTGTAGTAGCTGACAACTGAAGTGTAGAAATGCTCGGCTCACATTTGTGTTTCAATCGCCGTCTCACCCCAGTTTGAGCGTGTCTGTTTTCACCGGAGTAGGCCTGCGGTGCACAATGGACGCTATGGCTAAGTCGCAGGCGTCGCATGACAACAGCCCTTTTCTCGAGTTTGATCGCACCGAGTGGCGCAGTTTGCGTAACAATATGCCCCAGGTGCTGAGCTCCGAGGAAGTCATTAAGCTCCGGGGCATCGGTGAAAGCGTGGATCTCAAAGAGGTCGAAGAAGTCTACCTCCCGCTTTCCCGCTTAATTTACTTGCAGGTAAAGGCGCGAAAAGGTCTGATGACTGCAACCGAGACGTTTCTCCACGCCCCAGCAGAGAACGTGCCGTTCATCATTGGCATCGCGGGTTCCGTGGCAGTGGGAAAATCCACCTCCGCCCGCTTGCTCCAGGTTTTGCTACAACGCTGGGAGTCCAGCCCGCGAGTCGACCTCGTTACCACGGACGGTTTCCTCCACCCGGCAGCAGAGCTCAACAAGCGACGCATAATGAACCGGAAAGGCTACCCAGAAAGCTACGACCAACGGGCATTGATGAGATTCGTCACTGACGTGAAATCCGGCAAGCGCGAGGTTAAAGCGCCTGTCTATTCTCATACCCTTTATGACAGGGTCCCGGATGAGTTCGTTGTCGTCGACAAGCCTGACATCCTCATTGTGGAGGGGCTGAACGTCCTACAAACCGGGCCAACCCTGATGGTTTCCGACTTGTTCGACTTCAGTGTTTACGTGCACGCTCGCACGGAGCACATAGAAAAGTGGTACATCGAGCGCTTCCTCGAGCTGCGCAAAACCGCGTTCAGCAAGCCTGGGGCGCACTTTTCTCACTACGCCACGCTTAACGACGACTTGGCGCGCGCCGAAGCGCGCGAAATCTGGCAATCCGTCAACTTGCCCAACCTAGTGGAGAACATCTTGCCAACCCGCGTGCGAGCTTCACTGCAGCTCTTCAAAGATGCGAACCATGAAGTGGAGCGAGTCCGGATGCGAAAAATCTAGCCCTTCAGCCACGCATCCAGCGCGTCTAGTTCGTGGAAATCAACCCGATCCTCGTCAGTGTTGTAGCCCCGAAGCATCGCTTCCTCGTTTTCACTCCGGTTCTTTTTTGCGGCGAGCATTTTGTTCATTGTCCACATCGTCGCTTTGTGCACCCTGTTCAAACCGGAATATGAAAGTCGCCCCGGCAAATAGAAGCGGGTGATACTGTCAGCACGATCTCCCAACGCACCTGCCATCGGATCCTTGACGCGAACCTCCTCTGACAAGGTCATTCCGACCACAGCCAGAGCGGCCTGCATCCCAGAAAGATCCTGGTTGAGCAGCCACTTCGCGCCAGCACATTGACCGGCATAGTTTGGTGAAAACACCACTGTATGATCCGCGACTGTTGCCTGATCTAGGGGGACGGCAATTGTTTGATGTCGACGCGCGAATTCCTCCGCGTATTGCTTGGTGGAACCATAGTGAGTGTTATAGGCAACAACCAAGGCCATGAAAGATACAACCCTTCTATTTTCCGAAGCGCCTGCTTCGCGACGAATAGTCACGGAGTGCGCGTAAAAAATCAATGCGGCGAAACGCCGGCCAGTAAGTATCAGTGAACCAAATTTCTGAGTAGGCCGCTTGCCAAAGCAAAAAGCCCGAAAGTCGCTGTTCCCCGGATGTGCGAATGACCAGGTCCGGATCTGGTTGGCCCGAAGTATAGAGGTGCTCGGAAATAGCTTCCACGCTGATTCGGTCAACCAGTTCCGTAGCGGTCACCCCAGCGGCAGCTTCCTCCCGCACGAACGCTTGAACGGCGTCCGCGATTTCCTGGCGGCCACCATAGCCCACCGCCACGTTTACTTCGATGCCGCTGTTCTCCTCGGTGCCTTCGGCTCCGCGGCGCAGGCGCTGCGCGACGTCCTCCGGCAACAGATCCAAGTGCCCGACGAGCCGCACTCTGCAATTCAGTCCCGGTGCTGCGAGCTCTTTGACGACATCGATAATGATGTCAAAGAGCAACTGCAATTCAACGCTTTCACGGCCAAGATTCTCGGTAGAAAGCAAATAAACTGTAACGAGCTTCACTTCGGTGTCTTGGCACCAGCCGACCAGCTCGCCGATCTTTTTCGCGCCGACACGGTGTCCATGGCTGACATCCGTGAAGCCGGCTTCCCGCGCCCAACGGCGGTTCCCGTCGCACATGATCGCAACATGGTGGGGCTGTTTGCGACCACGCAGCTCCCGACGGAGGTGGTTCTCGTACATCGGGTACAGCAAGCTCGGCAAGATCTTCACGCCACTAGTTTAGCTTTTGTGACTCGCGTCGGGTACGAACAGCGCCCGCCAATTCCTCCAATAGTTCAATAGTGTCTGCAATATTGATGCATTTGTCGGTGACTGACTGCCCATATACCAGCCCTTCCCCTCCGTTACGACGCAACTTCTCAGGATCTAGTTTCTGTGCCCCAGACACCAAGAAGGATTCGATCATGATTCCAGAAACCGCGTTGGCAACTGTCTCATCTGAGCTGGCGATGAGGTTAGAGATCTCTCGAATCACCTCCAGCTGTCGCACATCATCCTTGTTCGAATTTGCATGTGAAGCATCGATCATGAGCCGAGCCCCACCGTTGCGCTGGAGCGCTTTAGTGACATGGCCAGCGCCGTAGTTGGGCCCCCCGCTACCGCCACGTAAAATTACGTGACAATTGTCATTCCCGGCCGTCTCCACTACTGCAGGTTGCCCCTCATCGGAGGTCCCGAAGAAGAAATGCGGGTGAGCAGCAGCCTCGACTGCATCGACTGCAATTTGGACACTGCCATCGGTGCCATTCTTGAATCCAATGGGCATCGACAGCCCCGAGGCGAGCTGACGATGCACTTGAGACTCCGTCGTGCGAGCACCAATGGCGCCCCATGCGACCGCATCTGCGTAGTACTGCGGACTGTTCGGCTCAAGGAATTCACACCCAACGGGTAGCCCAGTTTCCAGTACCTCCAACAGCACGGTGCGCGCCATCTTGAGGCCTGCTGCAATGTCGTAGGAGCCATCGAGGTGCGGGTCATTGATCAAGCCCTTCCAGCCGACAGTGGTGCGGGGCTTTTCGAAGTACACGCGCATGACGATCTTCAGGTCGTCGTTAAGCTGCATTGCGAGCGGTGCCAGCTGGCGCGCGTAATCCACTGCTGCTTTCGGGTCGTGCACAGAACATGGCCCGACAACAACTACGAGCCGGTCGTCTTCGCCCGAGATGATGTTTGCGATCTCTTGGCGATCATGCTCGACCTTTGCAGCTAGCTCCGAGGCTAAAGGTAGTTGCGTGATCAGCTCCGCCGGCGTCGGCAGGTCATGGAAAGCTACGACTCGCCTATTGCTTGTCGACGCCGAATTGCTCAAAGATACTGGTGCGCTCATGATGCGTGGTGGCCTTTCGCAGTTTTAGGGAAACAAAAAAGCAGCCTCTCTGCTGCTTCTTTGTGAAGAGCGAGGACTGCTTAGGCTTGCGGTGGTTTGTTGTTCAGCGACGATCACGACTTAAAGGTCGTGCGGGAAACCTCCGCAAGCCTTGTCAAAATAAAATCGCCACATGAACATGAAAGCAAGTGTATCAGGGGTTGAGAATAAAGTCCCAGTTTCCCCTAGATAAGTCGCTTCTTATCGTTTCCGAGGAGCCCCTCGGCGGCCATAGCTTCGTCGATAAGCTTTTCATCGAACACATCGAGCCCACGTGCCTCCGCGAACGCCTGACGACGCATCAAACGACGCTGACGACGGGCAAAAGCCCAGCCCAAATAGATCACGACAACCAACAACGCCACCAGGATGAATAGTCCGATCGGCGAGGCTTTGCCAAACTCTGGGCCGAGCGGGGTGGATTGCTGCTGCGCGAGGATGAGAAGATCCACGTCGAAACTCCTTAATTAATACCTGCGAACAGGTCATCTTCTGGAAGGGAAGTCTTTACTCGCGTTGCTGCCAGCTCGAATTCTTCCGTCGGCCACAGCTTACGCTGCACGTCCACTGGAGTACCAAAAAAGGTTCCAGCGGGATCTATCTGCGTCGCGTGCGCCAGCAAGGCTTGATCACGTTGCTCAAAGTAGTCATCACAACGCACCTGCGTGGTCACGCGCAGCATGATATCCCCCCGATGGGCCTGCCAACGTTCCAAGAATGGCGCATAGGGACTAGGTTTGCCTTCTTCCACGAGCACATCATGGAACATCTGCATCCTTTGCCGGATGAATCCATGCGTGTAGTAAATCTTTAGTGGCTCCCAAGCTTCGCCGAGCTCCGGATGATAGTTGGCGTCGCCAGCCGCATCCCATGCCAGCATGGACACCTCGTGTACCTTGAGGTGATCCGGGTGCGGATAACCACCGTTTTCGTCGTAGGTGATGATTACGTGGGGCCGGAATTCGCGGATTACACTGACCAGCTGCTGCGTGACCTCATCCGAGTCTGCGAGCGCGAAGCTACCTGCGGGAAGCGGCGGCAACGGATCCCCCTCAGGCAGGCCGGAATCCTCGTAGCCGAGCCAGCGGTGTTGGGTGCCGAGCGCAGCCATAGCGGCAGCCATCTCAGTGCGCCGAATTTCCGGAAGGTTTTCCATTACTCCCGGCTTGTCCATGGCAGGGTTTAGGATGCTCCCACGCTCACCACCGGTGCACGTCAGCACCATGACTTCATTGCCCTCAGCAACATACCGAGCCATAGTTGCTGCGCCCTTGCTCGCCTCATCATCAGGATGGGCATGGATTGCTAATAGTCTCAGTCCACTCACGTGCATTCCCGTCCTTTACGCGCTTTCCTACATCTACAAGCGTTGCCACGTTGTTTCTATAATCGTATATCCTTGGACGATAACCATCCTCATAGGGAAAGTTTCGAGGTTTTCATGTCTCACCCAACCTCCCGCCCCTCCGCAAACTACGGCGATACTCAGCGACGCGGCGTGGTGGGTCCGATCATCGCAATTGGCGCGGTGCTATTCGTCATCGCCCTCGGAGTCGTGGTCTTCCAGTACTACCAGAAAGTGTCCGCGGTGACGGTCTCTGCCACCACTGCTGGCTACGAGCGTACCGACGACAATGTTCTCAAGGTCAACGTGGACGTGACTCGCAAAAACACAGACATCCCAACCTATTGCATCATCACCGCAATGAATTACGACAAAGCGGAAGTCGGTCGTCGAGAGATAGTCATCCCCCCTGGAGGTGACAGTGCTGCCCGCTACCCCGTTGAGATTCCGTCACGGGACGTCCCGGTGGCGGCGAAAGTATACGGCTGCTCTGAAAAGCTACCCGCCCACCTCGCTGAATAACGACGCTGTGTTAAAATTCGGGCACTAATAACAAGCTTGTTCTCCCCGGAGCGCATGTTAGTAGCACTCCTGCCTTTTGGGCGATGGCATCAAACAAGCACAACAAATCCTTTTGAAAGGGCTAGAGACCATGGCTGAAAACAACAAGCAGTACATCACTCCGGAAACCAAGGCGAAGTTGGAAGAGGAGCTCAACGCTCTCATCGCCCACCGTCCGGTGGTTGCGGCCGAAATCAACGAACGCCGCGAAGAGGGCGACCTCAAGGAAAATGCTGGTTACGATGCGGCTCGCGAGATGCAGGATCAGGAAGAAGCCCGCATCAAGCAGATTTCTGAGATCCTCGCTAACTCCACCACTGAGCGTCAGGGCATCGTAGAAGGCGTAGCCAACGTCGGCTCTGTTGTCCACGTCTACTACAACGGCTCCAAGGAGGATAAGGAAACCTTCCTAATCGGTACCCGCGCTGCCGCATCTGAGAACCCTGACCTTGAGACCTACTCCGAGCAGTCCCCTCTCGGCGCTACCATTCTGGGCGCCAAGGAAGGCGAGACCCGCGAGTACCAGGCACCAAATGGCACCACTATCTCCGTCACTGTTGTATCGGCCGAGCCTTACAATTCTGAGAAGGCTGCTCGCCTACGCGCAGAAAAGCTTGCAGCTAAAAAGTAGTCCATGCGTCTAGCTATTCCTGGTGCCATTGCGGTGTGTTTTACCGCAATGGCACTTTCTGCGTGCAGTACCTCCAGCGATCCCGGAAGCCTCGCTGTCCCCTCCCCTGCGGTATCCCCTGTAGTGGAGGTCGCTAACTCCGCGGGCTTCATTGACTGTTTCGGCCCGCCGATCGAGCGTCCCACCGCTTTCTCACTGGATTGCGTTTCGGGACGACGCCACGTAGAAGATGTGTCCTGGAGTATGTGGGGTGCTCAGCATGCGGAAGGGACAGGTACTCTTGTCACACCGGATGCGGAACCTGCCACGGTGACGATCTCGCTAGGAGCCCCCTTCGCAGACAAGTTCACGAGCATCATTATCAACGACGAAGCCGTCTGGCCATAGTCAGGATCAGCCGTTCTAAAGGAAAAGCTACCGGCGCCCCGCCTCTACTTTCATAGGAGGCTGTGTGGCGCCGGTAGCTTGAGATCAAACTCTGTATCAGTTACGCAAGATGCTCAGCAGGCGAAGGATCTCGGTGTATAGCCACACCAGGGTAACGGCAAGGCCGAGGGCAACGCCCCACGCCATCTTCGCAGGAGCTCCCGAACGGACGAGTTGATCCGCAACATCGAAGTCCTGCAAGAAGCTCAATGAAGCGAGAACAATACACAGCAGCGAGAAGCCGATGGCCATCATGCCACCACCGCGTAGTGGATTGAAGTCAAACAACAAGGCCGAAACCAAATTGCCCAAAGATAGGAACAACACACCAACCAGCGCAGCAGTCAAGAAGCGCGTGAATTTAGGCGTGACCCGGATGACTCCAGCCTTATAGACCCACAGCATTCCAACGAAAACACCGATGGTTGCTATAACTGCTTGGCCGATCAGCGCACCATTGGTACCGCCGATCATCAGTGAGAAACCACCGACAAACAGGCCTTCGAATACGGCGTAAATCACCGTTACTGCTGCGGAGCCGTACTTCTTACCTAATGTGCCAACGAGAACAGCAATCAGTCCGCCGATGGCGCCAACCATCGTCAAAAGGACCGAAATGCCCATGCTGACTGTCATGCCGATCGCGAAATTGAGCACCGCAAAGGCGATGATAATGCCAAGGGTGATGCCAGTCTTCGCGATCACATCGTCTACTGTCATGGCCCGCTCAGTCTGCGCTGGCGCACCGTATCCCCCCATAGGCTGGCCATAGGTTGGGTAACCTGCTTGCTCGTAGCCGGCCCCAGCGTAACCACGGCCAGCTGCGTTCTTGGTCTTGGTCAGGGAACTAAAAACCGGATTGCTGCTTCGCATGTGCCCAGTCCTTTCAAAACACCTTTGTAGAAATACTTCGCTACCAATAAGTAGCTTTTCAAGTGTTCAACGCGGCGCGGGCCCAAAAAGTTCCCCAAATGCTAAAAGTATGTGCACCGATGTGGTTCTAGCCTGAGTGACTATTGAACTCGCTTCCACCAAACTTCCCTGCTCCCTGCAATCTACTTGGCAAAAGTTCGGTCCGAGGTGAATCAAGTCGAAATAGCCAGAAGCGGCGATGATCGTTTTCATCGTCTAAGACAGGCTTCTTAGGATTTTCCAACTCAAAAATGTCATTGGCGCTGCAACAACGTTGATGATCTTTGACATTCTTTCAGGCGCTGAGCCCCCAAAACACAAAAATGACCAACACATTTGTGCTGGTCATTGTGCCCCCAGTCGGACTCGAACCGACACTTGGCAGATTTTAAGTCTGCTGCCTCTGCCAATTGGGCTATAGGGGCTTAAGAGCTCCAGCTGTGTGACTGGAACTAGTTCAGATTAGTCTACGTGCCTTATTCGGAAGAAATCAGTCCCGCAACAATGCCGTCTAGAATGTCTTTTTCCGAGATGATGAAGCTGCGGACGTCCGTGCAGGACGAGATCATGTCGATGATTCCATCAACTACTACCGCCCCACCGCCAATGACGTCGGCACGCCCGGGATGCATCACTGGATGCGCAGCCCGGGTGGCTGCCGGCATCTCAATTAGTTGTCGGGTTAGCACCTCAGTTGCCGCGAAATTGAGTTCCGAGCCGTGGATGTGGGCGGGGTCGTAAGTTTCCAGGCCTTGCGCGAGTGCGGAAATTGTGGTGAAGGTTCCAGCCACTCCGACGAAGGTATCGGCCTGCGCGATGGGAACGTTGCTTTGGACGTCGGCAAGCCGCTGCGCAACTAGCGCGCGGGCCTCAGCGACCTGTTCTGGAGTGGCGGGGTCTTCGGTCATGACGCGCTCAGTCAGGCGCACACAGCCGAGCTGTACAGACTCGGCACCGAGTACCTCGCCGTCACGCTTGCCGACGACAAACTCCGTCGATCCGCCGCCCAAATCGATGACACAAATGGTGTTGCTGCTTGCGGACAAGTCCGTGACCGCACCCCGGAATGAGAGTTCGGCTTCTTCCGCGCCGGTGATCTCCTCCGCTTTCGCACCTGGAATGACTTTGCTCAGGAGCTCGGCAGTCATGTCGATGAACTCCTGCCGATTTTCCGCGTCGCGGGTAGCAGATGTCGCCACCATCCTTAGGGCGGCAACGTGCTCTCGTCTCATGATGTCAACGAACTCTGCGAGCGCTACCCGAGCGCGAATGATGGAATCTTCCGCAATTCGGCCAGTCGCGTCCACCCCTTGTCCGAGGCGAACAATCTTCATTCCGCGGTAGATGTCGGTGAATGTGCCATCGGAGTAGTCAGACACCAAAAGGCGGATTGAGTTCGTTCCGCAGTCCACAGCAGCAACACGGACCATTTACTTCACCTCTGCATGGGAAAAATCGAAATCAGCTAGGTCTATTCCAAGTTCTGCGCAGGTTGGCCAGTCTGCTGGGATGGCAGTGCCACGCAAGTTTGCATGTTCGGCGGCCATTGCCACAGCCTCGGTGCCAAAGCGAACCCTTTGTGGCCCCTCAGCCAAAGCGTAAGCGATGAGAACGTGCAGGCACTTCACGCGATCGGGCATGCCGCCTCCGGAAAAATCAGTACCAAGATCCGCAAGCTTGTTGCGCTCGGCGAGGAAATGCTCGTGTGCGGCTCGGTAGTCGGCCTGCAAATCTTCGTCTTCGGCGAGGCGAGACTGCATCCACTTCATAACATGAGCCACCTCGAGTCGAGAGGCCTCCGCAGTCAACCGCGGCTCGGTGAGGTAATACAGGGTCGGAAACGGAGTTCCGTCTTCGAGCCGTGGTGCTGTTTTAACCACGCCTGGTGCCCCGTCTGGCGTGGTGTAGGAGATTTCGAGCACGCCACGGGGCTCGCGGCCCAGCTGCTCGGTGACGGCTGCAAGTTCAGTTTCAGAAACAGTCATGCTGCCATTGTGTCATGGCGAAGACGCATCAGACTGCACTGGCATCTTCATTTCCGGGGTAGGTGGCGCTTCTGGAGCTCCGGTTACTTGCGGGCTCGGGTTGGCTACCGAATCCCACAGCGTGTTGTACCACGGAGCTTGTGGCTTTTCTTGGTGCCCGCTTGTCGACGTCAACGATTCTTCACCCTGCATAGTGGGATCTAGGATTCGGAAGGCTACTTCTCCCGGGGCGATCACTCCGAGACGATTTCGGGCTTGTTCCTCCAGGTAGGCAGGGTTCTGGTAGCGCTCGAGCTCGCCTAGCAGTTCGTCCTTGCGGGCTTGTTTTTGCACGATGGCTTGCGTTACCTCGTTGATCTCATTGCGTTGCTGAAAGTAGTTTCGCAGCGGCAGGGCGATGATCAGCAAGAATACGATGAGCACACTGATGAGGACGATGAGTTCAATTGCGCTCACTTTGAGTCCCCTGGCACGCTCTTTCAAACTGCGCGCAGGCCGAGCCTGCCCATCAGACCGGCGG
Source organism: Corynebacterium sp. H128 (assembly GCF_037482625.1). Lineage (NCBI taxonomy): Bacteria > Bacillati > Actinomycetota > Actinomycetes > Mycobacteriales > Corynebacteriaceae > Corynebacterium > Corynebacterium sp. H128. The sequence continues at coordinate 163,774 of NZ_JBBHKW010000002.1, forward strand.
TTTTTCACCGGGACGGGAGTTCTTGAACTTCGAGATTTCAGTGCCATCGCTTCACTACTCTAGTCCCAGTTGTCACAGCAGCAGTTTTACACGCCGAAGGGGCCCGCGAGCTTGCGCTCGAGCGAACCCCTTTTAGACTATGCGAACCCGGTTTACTTGAAACGCGGGAATGCGGACTTGCCTGCGTACACAGCGGCATCGCCCAGCATCTGCTCGATGCGCAGGAGCTGGTTGTACTTAGCAACGCGCTCGGAACGCGCAGGGGCACCAGTCTTGATCTGGCCACAGTTGAGAGCAACTGCAAGATCAGCAATCGTGGTGTCCTCGGTTTCACCGGAACGGTGAGACATCATGGTGCGGTAGCCGCTGCGGTGGGCCAAATCAACGGCATCAAAGGTCTCAGTGAGGGTACCGATCTGGTTGACCTTTACCAGCAAAGCGTTGGCAGCCTTTTCCTGGATGCCCTTTGCCAGGCGCTCTGGGTTGGTGACGAAGAAGTCATCGCCAACGATTTGGACCTTGTCGCCGATGGCAGCGGTGAGAGCGGTGTAGCCCTCCCAGTCATCTTCCTGCAGTGGATCCTCGATGGAAACGATTGGGTACTCAGCGATGAGGTCGCCGTACACCTTGGACATATCCTCGGCGGTGTGCTCGCCACCCTCGAAGTGGTACTTGCCGTCCTTGAAGAACTCGGAGGACGCAACGTCAAGAGCAAGAGCGATGTCCTCGCCTGGCTTGAAGCCAGCCTTCTTGATGGCTTCAACAATGACGTCGAGAGCTGCCTTGGTGGAGTCAACGGAAGGAGCGAATCCGCCTTCATCGCCGAGTCCGGTGGACAGGCCCTTCTCCTTGAGCACGGCCTTCAGGGTGTGGTACACCTCTGCACCCATGCGCAGTGCCTCTGCGAATGATTCAGCACCGATTGGGGCGATCATGAATTCCTGGACGTCAACACCAGAATCGGCGTGTGCGCCGCCGTTGAGGATGTTCATCATCGGCACTGGAAGAACATGGGCGTTAGGGCCACCGATGTAACGGAAAAGTGGGAGGTTAGCGGACTCTGCGGCGGCCTTTGCCACTGCCATGGAAACGCCAAGAATGGCGTTAGCGCCAAGACGAGACTTGTTTGGAGTGCCGTCGAGATCGATCATTGCTTGGTCGATAGCGCGTTGATCGTCAGCCTCAAAGCCAGCAAGTTCGTCGGCGATTTCCTCGTTGACAGCTTCAACAGCCTTCAGGACACCTTTGCCCTGGTAGCGATCGCCGCCATCACGCAGTTCGTGAGCCTCGTGGGCACCGGTAGATGCACCGGAAGGTACACCAGCCTGACCGTGGGCCATATCTTCGAGGACTACTTCCGCCTCGACGGTTGGGTTGCCACGGGAATCCATGATTTCACGAGCGAAAACGTGCATGATCTCAGCCACTATTGGCCTCCTAATTCAAAGGGAAAACATCTTCTGTTTGTGCGAAACAGCGCGTGCGTCACACCTACAGTCAATTGTGGCACGAATTCCAAACCCCAGCCACGGCGCGAATCATTTGCCGTGTTCACCACCTGTTTCTATCCCCTTATGCGATGAAAAGTGTCTAGTAGGCAGGTTGATTTACTGCATAGGAGGCAGCCGCGTCTCGAACATCGGCAACGTATTTGTCGGACTGGTTATAAGAGTAGATCGCCGCCGTCCACCCCTCGGGAGTGCCGAGGTCTCCGCCATTGGTGCACAGCAGGTTCGCCGCTGATAGTGCAGCATCATCGATGTTTTGCGGATCAGCTTTGCCGTCTCCACTCGCATCGAGGCCAAAGCGTTTCCATGACTCAGGAATGAACTGCATTGGCCCAACAGCTCGATCGTGTTCCTTGTCTCCGTCTATCGCACCATTGTCAGTGTCTGAGATGTCTGCGAAACCCGGCGAGCCATCGAGCTTCACCCCGTAAATCGGAGGTTCAACCACGCCATCTTGATTGATGGCAGCACCCTCGAAGAGCTTTCCGGTATACGTTCCATGTCGCGTTTCTACCTGCGCAAGACCAGCCAAAGTGTTCCAACGCAAGTGACAATCCGGCCAACTTTGCTGGGCTATGAGTTCTGCGTTGCCGTATGCCTGAAGTGCAGCGGTGGACACTCCGATTTTCTCGGAGATGGGCTCGGCCCAAAAGCCCAATTTTGCGGCAGTGCGACCGGGGGCGTTGACGTCGATAAGCGGAACTGCTTCTGCGCCCGCTGGGGGCACATCTTCCGGCACATTGATACGCGGGCGGAGTGGGTTTGGGGTGTTCAAGGCGGATAAGGTCCAGCCAACCAATGCGATCACGACGATTATGGCCAGCACACTCGCGCAGCCACAACCGAACGCTTTCTTTACTCCAGAACCCATAGCGAAAGATCATAGTGCGAAATTTGTCGCCTATGCGGCTTACAGGAAGTTCACAACACCCCAATACCCCCTTGCACAACATCAGCCACTTTCGTAACATCACTACTGGCCGAAAAACTGATCAGAGAGAATCTCAATGCGTAAGCTCATCACCGCCCTAGCCACCCTCACAGCTTCCATCGCAATCATCACCCCTGCACAAGCAGGCCCCTTCGAGATGCTGCGATTGCTGGACACCAATTACCTCACCACCACCGACTGTGGTTCGCTTCAGGTAACCCTCCAAAATATGAATCTGGTTACGGGCCCCACCACCAAGTCTGAACTTGGCGCACGCGTAAAGGCATCTGGCAGCGACGTACTAGCCGGCCTGAACTACAAGAACGAGGACGCCACGCTCATCCTCAACAAAGCCGCAATGGACATTTCAAACCGGGCGCTCGAGTGCGGCATTGTCCAAGAAGACCCAAAAATCATGGGCTCGATCGAAATGCCCAAGGAAGTCCAGGACCTTCAAATCCTGCTATCTAACTAACGAGCCTCACGCCGCTTTCCCTCAGCCCACAGACGCTCCTGCTCGGCGCGCGCCACAACTCGATCTCCACCTGAAAAGAGATACGGCGCGCGACTGCGCATTTTGTCGACGAATGCAGCTGCGACATCCTCCAAGTCAAAAACGCCACGCCGTCGCGCCAATTCGGCGTGAAATAGCACTTGAAGCAAAACATCCGAAAGCTCCTGCATCAGCTTTGTCTCAGCAATCACAGAGGGCTCACGCTCCCAGTCAGTAACCGCTTCACGGAATTCACCCACTTCCTCATCAAGGTAAGCAAGTAGCTCCCCATGAGTCATGGAACGCTCCCATTCACCAACTTGCAGCGCCCTGGCCATCACCCACTGCGCCTCCGACAGCGAGCCCACCCTAATTGGGGTAGTCGCGCCGTTGTCATCAGCTGGGAATTTCGCTTCAATTTCACGCATTTCTTTCATCCATTCCGCATCTAGGTGCAGCTTAAGTCGTTTTAGCCAAGCTAACACCACTGTGTGCTGCGCTCGCCTGACGAAGCGTCAGAAAAGCATCTCTTAAGGGTAAGTAGCTCTTCTACATGGTGGGGTCCTAGATTATCCATCGTGACTAATTCAGTAGAACCCAAGCACACCGTCCGCATGTGGACGCTCGTGTCTTTGATCATCGGCTCCACCGTAGGTGCTGGCATCTTCGCGCTACCACAACAAGCAGCGACGGTCGCGGCTCCGGGGGCCATGCTGATCGGCTGGGCAATCGCTGGAGTTGGGATGCTCTCCATCGCCTTCGTATTTCAGGCCTTGGCCCTGAGAAAACCTAACCTGGACTCAGGGGTGTATTCCTATGTCCGCGCAGGTCTCGGGGACTTCGTCGGCTTTGCTTCTGCGTGGGGCTATTGGCTCGGCTCGGTGATTGCACAGGTCGGCTACGCTACGCTCTTCTTCTCCACGCTTGGGCACTACATCCCTTTGTTCTCCGCCGAGAACCGCTGGGCTTCGGCGATCGCTGTCTCACTATTGACCTGGGTAATCTTCATCCTTCTTACCCGCGGCATCAAAGAGGCCGCGGCGATGAACGTGATCACCACGGTGGCCAAGCTACTCCCGATCTTCGCCTTTATTTTGCTGGTTGTTTTCATCGGATTCAGCTGGGATAAGTTCACTCTCGACTTCTGGGGCCGCAGTGGGGCCACCGGCTCAGTGCTTGATCAGGTCAAGGGCATGATGCTCTTCACCGTGTGGGCCTTCATCGGCGTTGAAGGCGCCTCCGTTTATTCCAAGCAAGCTCGTACCCGCAAGGACGTTGGCCGCGCGACCATCATCGGCTTCTTTTCCGTGCTGGCCCTATTGGTCACGGTTACTACGCTGTCTTACGGTGTCCTGACGCAAGAAGAACTAGCCGGACTCGGCGACAATTCCATGGCAGGAGTACTAGAGGCAGCGGTTGGCCCTTGGGGCGGAATCCTGATCTCTATTGGCCTGTGCATTTCCGTTCTCGGAGCGTATGTCTCCTGGCAAATGTTGTGCGCGGAGCCGATCACTTTGATGGCAATCGACGGCCTGCTTCCGGCTCGCTTCGGCAAATTCAATAAGGCCGGCACCCCGTTTTCCGCCCAATTGATCTCCACAACTGTCATTCAGATCAGCGTCATCATCTTTTTTGTCAACGAAACCACGTACACCTCTATGGTCCAGCTAGCAACGATGATGTACATGCTGCCTTACGTCTTTTCCTCGCTCTATCTACTGTTGCTTGCCACCCGAGGCCGTGGGATCACGCATCCGCACGCAGGCACACGTTTCGACGACTCCGGCCCCGCTGTCTCCGCGAGAGATAACCGCAAGCACCTCTTCATCGCTATCGTCGCTTTCGCGTACTCCCTGTGGCTGTTTTACGCCGCCGATGTCACTTATTTGTTGTTTGGCACCTTGCTCGTACTACCAGGCCTAGTTCCTTACGTTTGGCAGCGCATTGCGAACAAGGATCGCTGGTTCAACGCCTTCGAATGGGTACTCGTTATCGCGGTAATCCTAGGGGCGTGTTATGCAGCGTTCGGCTTGAGCACCGGCATCCTCGAACTCTAAAGCCCTAGCACCCACTGTGCGCAAGCCTGGGCCCTCCCGCAATCTGGGTTTAGGGGCGCAATGCAGCTTCGTATAGTATTCCCTCGCACTTGATCTTCTCACTAGCGCTCCCCGACCATTCGGGGCGCATCTCCCCCAAATGGCGGAGAAGAACTTATGCCTGCTTAGCCGATGTTTTCCGAAGTTGCTGACCATAGCGTTAAATGCATGACAACAACATTCGCCGCAAAAGAAATCAGGGTGTCTTTTAACGGCACCGAGGTCGTTCACGGCGCGACCCTCGTCGCAAAGCCAGGCCACGTCACCGCACTGCTAGGCCCCAACGGCGCCGGCAAATCCACCACGCTCCGCGCTGCCCTGGGCCTCGTCCGAGCGCAGGGCGAGATCGACATCAATGGCCGGATCGGGCTGTTGCTTGACGACGGCGGGCTTATCCCCGCGCTCAGCGGCAGGCAACACCTCACCGCAATGACAAAGCTCCTTGGAGTGCAACCACAACGAGTCCAAGAAGTGCTGCAGTTGGTGGACATGGCGAGCCGATGCGATCGGCGTATCAAAACCTACTCTCTCGGCATGAAGCGACGTATCGCACTAGCAGGCACGCTCCTCCAAGACCCAGAAATCCTCGTCCTTGATGAGCCCTCCTCCGGCCTAGACCCCGATGGCATCCGCTGGTTTGGACAACTCATGCGCGCCGAAGCTCAGCGCGGAAAGGCTGTCATCGTGGCCACTCACCATTTGGCTGAAGCTGAAGCGATTGCCGATGACATCGTCATCATCGCGCGCGGAGAGACCTGCTTCAGCGGAGCTCGTTCAGAAATCCGGAACCTAGAGGCCACTTACTTTTCCCACACCACCAAAGGAGCAACACTATGAAGTGTCTGAAGTCCGAGTTCTACACTCTGCGCATGCTGCCCAGCGTGTTCCTCATCGCAATCCTCGCGCTTTTCGCCACCGGTATCGGCGCATCACTGCAGTGGGCGCTACCATTCCTGTTGAAGATCGACCCGCCAGAAGTCGGCGAAGGCGCCGTTGGCGAGCAGGTGCAAGCACTCATCGATGCCTCAAACCCTGCTTTCTCTGGGTTTCAGCTCGCGGCCTTGGACATCACCGGATCGGGCCAGTCCTCTGGCATTTCAATTTTCCTAATCACGATGGTCGCCCTCAGCATCTCCGCAGCGAGTGTTGCATTTTCTTCGGGCGCGATTGTCTGGAAAGTAATCGGATCGGGCAGCCGACTACGTTGGGCGTTCAGCATGATCGCTGCGGTCCTCGCGATGGTGCTCGTAGTCTGCATTGCAGCATGCCTCTTCGCCAGCGTCATCGCCGCTATTGCCGCACAGATGCACGGCGTTTCCTTAAGCGTTCCTGCCGGCGACTTAGCCCTGACATGGCTTCGGGGCACCATTGCCATCCTGTCGTTTTCAGCCGCGATCATCGGAGTTGTGCTGGCGGTACGCAAAGTTGGCCTTGCGATTGGGATTGTTGTGGGCGTCGTGATGCTCGGCGTGATCGTGGGCACCATCGGCGCTATGGCGGGCTGGGACCCCATGAGCTACGCTTGGCTGCCGACGTCGGCAGTCACGACGGCAGGCGGCCAAAGCCTAGCCCATGCCGTCGACCCTTGGATCGGCATTGCCTCCCTAATGGGGTGGGCTGTGCTCAGCTTGGGCATCGGACTGAGCAGGTTCGCCCGCGCCAACCTCTAAGCTAAAACCATGCAGCCTCACTTCCGTCCCGCCACGAGGGACATCGTGTTGTTCGCCATCGTCCTGGGCATGGATCTGTTTGGGTTCTTGTTCTCCAGCTCGGTGGCGCCAGCCATGGTGGAGCTCCCATTCTCCCCAATTCAGCAGGTGCTGATTCTGTGCTTCATCATTGCCAAATGCGGGCTACTGCTGCTACGCCGACGATTCCCGCTAGGGGTGATGCTCGGGATTTCCCTGGCAGAAGCAGCTGTGCCGCTCTACTGCCTGCTTATGCAGGAGTCATCTATAGGTTTCAACGGGATCGCTGCGAGTGCCGCTGCTGTCTCCTTGGCATTGCATTCTCGCCATAAGACACGGGATTTCACGACGTTAGCGCTGTTCAGCCTCATAGTAGGAATGCTCCGCGCGTCGGTAACACCGCCGATGACTCAGCTTTCGCCAACGGTATTTAACGTACTCACTGTGCTTGGTTGGGTGGTTCCGCTACTGATCGCCTACGGTGTCGGCCTAGCGATTCGCAACAACCGTGAACTGAATGAATCCCTGAGGTCCCAAGCAGAGCTCGCCGAAAGAAACGCCATTGCGGAGGAACGTAGTCGCATCGCTCGCGAGTTACACGATACAAACCAATGCTGCCCGCGCGTTGCTCAAATCCAACACAGCGGCTGCCGAAGAACACTTGGAACAAGTTTCCACCAGCATCTCTCAAGCCCTTTCCGATGTGCGAGCAACTGTCGGTCAGCTCTCCGAAGTGACATCCGACGCTGAGCGAGACCTCGTTCCTCAGCCAACGCTCGCCGATGTTCCTGCGCTGCTACTTACGTCCCGAGACCTCGGTATGGATCTCTCCGTTTCCGGAACCCCACCCGAACTGCCTGCGGAGATCCACACCAGCGTGTACCGAATCCTCCAAGAAGCACTAACAAACGCGCGCAAGCACGCACCGAATGCTCCCGTCGAAGTCGCCTGGCATCAGAACGCTCTCCAGGTGATCACCCGCGGCACCTTTTCCCCCGGATTCACTGGTCGCGGCAGCCGAAGTATGTCAGAACGCGCCACCGCCATCGGCGCGCAGCTCCGCAACCGCCCCACCAACAAAGGATGGGAAGTCACCCTCGAATGGAGCGCACCATGATCCGTGCTTTGCTTGTCGACGACCAACCCCTCATCCGCCAAGGCCTCAAAGCAATCTTCGAAGCCACGGGAAAAATCTCGGTCATCGGAGAAGCCGGATCCGGAAAGGAAGCCCTCACCGCAGTACTTCGTCTCAACCCAGACGTCGTTTGTATGGACATTCGTATGCCGGAAGGCGACGGCATTTGGGCGACTTCTGAAATCCAAAAGCTCAACGACCCCCCGGCTGTCATCGTGATTACCACCTTCGACCTCGATGAGTACGTGTTCGGGGCCCTCGAAGCCGGCGCTTGTGGGGTCTTACTCAAGGACTCCCCCATGGATGTTTTAGTCGAAGGAGTCACCCGCGCGGCATCGGGCGAAGGACTCGTCGACGCAGCGCTCACTCGCCGGGTGATTGCCGAATTCGGGCGCCGGAAAACCAGAGCGGTGACCGACCCTAAAGAACTAACACCCCGAGAAATCGACTGCGTTCGCGCCCTTGGACAAGGACTAAGCAACATCGAGATCGGACAAAAGCTATTTCTCGAGCCATCCACGGTAAAGACGCATCTTTCCTCCGCAATGGCAAAAGTCGGGGTGACTTCGAGAGTGCAGTTGGTGATCTGGGCTTTTAGAGCCGGCGTAGTGTCTTAGGTTGCGGGGCTGTGCTGCTGAATTTCACACTCCGGAAGGTCGCAAAAAGCGTTGAAAACAACCTCACCAAGTGACAGATTCAACCGACCAACCAACCCAAACTAGCTAATAGAAATCACCCGTGATGCCGCGCCACTTCCTCCGCTGACGTCCACTGTCGGCACATCGAACATCTTTGAGATGAAGTCTGCTGCCCACTGAACTAATTCGACGTCGCGTAGCTGTGGATCGCTGATGTTGCGGCCAGCTTTGGGGAAGGAGAGCTGGATTGCTTGGGCTGCCGCACGATATGTCGCGCCGGGAAACATGCGCTTGAGCCGAATCTGTTTCGAATCAGGTAGCTCCACCGGATGCACCTTGATGCGGGTGCCTTGGACTGCGATATCCGTCAGTCCTGCTGATCGCATGACATGCCGAAGGCGTGCAACCGCGAGCAGCCGGGAGACCTCCACGGGGACTGGGCCGTAGCGATCTTCCATTTCCTCTACCGCGAGCACTAGGTCCGACTCAGAGGTCGAGGCGGCAAGCTTGCGGTAGACCTCAAGTCGCAGGCGTTCTGAGTTGATGTAGCTCTCCGGGATATGCGCATCTACGGGAAGGTCGACGCGAATCTCGCGTGGTTCTTTGTCGGTCGCATCGAGGACCCGGCCATCTGCCATCGCGCGGAAAGCCTCCACGGCCTCGCCGACCAGACGAACATAGAGGTCGAATCCCACGCCCGCGATGTGTCCGGATTGCTCCGCACCGAGGACATTGCCTGCACCGCGCATTTCGAGGTCTTTCATCGCCACCGCCATACCGGCACCTAGGTCGTTGTTTTGAGCGATGGTGGCAAGACGGTCGTAAGAAGCTTCAGTGAGCGTCGATCCTTTCGGATAGAGAAAGTACGCGTAGCCGCGTTCACGGGAGCGGCCCACGCGGCCACGGAGCTGATGCAGCTGGGAGAGTCCCATGTGGTGCGCATTCTCCACAATGAGAGTGTTTGCGTTGGCGATGTCGAGGCCGGTTTCCACGATCGTGGTACACACCAGCACGTCATATTCCCGATTCCAGAATCCTTGTACCGTTTGCTCTAGCAGATCTTCGGACATTTGGCCGTGCGCTACCACCACGCGGGCTTCGGGTACTAAGTCGCGGATCTCACGGGCCTTTTTCTCAATGGTGGAGACTTTGTTGTGGACGAAGAACACCTGGCCGTCGCGAAGCAGCTCGCGCTTGATGGCAGCCGCGACCTGCTTTTCTTCCTGCGCCCCCACGTATGTGAGCACTGGGTGCCTATCTTCGGGTGGGGTCAAAATGGTGGACATTTCGCGGATCCCGGCCATGGACATTTCCAAGGTGCGTGGGATCGGGGTCGCCGACATAGTGAGCACGTCGACCGCGGTCCGCAGCGCCTTAATGTGCTCCTTGTGCTCCACGCCGAAACGCTGCTCCTCGTCAACAATGACCAGGCCAAGGTTTTTCCACTGCACGCCCGTCTGCAGGAGGCGGTGCGTGCCGATCACAATATCCACTTCACCAGAGGCCAAACCTGCGATTGTTTCGCGTGACTCTTTGGTGGAGGTGAACCGCGATAGCCCCCGGATTGTCACGGGGAACCCATCCATGCGCTGTTCAAAGGTGGAAAGGTGCTGCTGCGCCAACAGCGTAGTGGGTACGAGCACAGCGACCTGTTTGCCATCCTGGATTGCCTTGAAAGCAGCGCGGACAGCCACTTCCGTTTTGCCGTATCCAACGTCTCCCACGATGACACGGTCCATCGGGACGGCTTTCTCCATGTCCCCTTTCACCGCGTCAATCGCTAGCATTTGATCTTCGGTTTCCACGAAGGGGAAATTGTCTTCCATCTCGGCCTGCCATGGCGAGTCTGGGGCGAAAGCATGCCCCGGCGCGCCCTGCCGCTTGGCATAGAGCTCCACCAGTTCGCCCGCGATCTCACGAACTGCTGCGCGAGCTTTCTTCTTCGTATTCTTCCAATCCGAGCCACCCATTTTGGAAAGCGTCGGTTTCTCGCCGCCCACGTAGCGACTCAGCATGTCCAGCGCATCCATTGGCACGTACAGTTGATCGGCTGGGCCGCCACGACGTGATGGGGCGTATTCGAGTACGAGGTACTCCCGCCGCGAGGTCGAGCCATCCGGAGTCTTGATCGTGCGTTCCGTCATCTTCAGAAAACGACCGATGCCGTGGGTTTCATGCACGACCATGTCGCCGGGTTTAAGCGCCAGCGGGTCTACCCTGTTTCGTTTGCGGGCAGGACGTCGTTTAGCACCTGCGATATCCCCAACGCGGTTACCCGTCAGGTCAGTTTCAGTGATCACCACGAGTTCGGGCCCCGGGAACACGAGACCGGCATGGGACATCGCCTGATAAAGCGTGACTTCCCCTGCAGAGGGCTGCCAGCCAGGTGTGGCGATTTTCGTTGGGATGCCTTTTTCTTTGAAACGCTCCTGCATGCGTTTGATCGCGCCCGAAGCCGGGGCGATAAAAGCGGCTCTACCACCGGATGTGGTGTGCGAAAGTAGCAGCGCCATCAGGGTGTCAATTTCTTTCACGTCACCCCGAGGGGCGGGTGCAGCCTCGAAATCCAGCGGGAGGGTATCTTCATCGGCTGCAAAGACCATTCCCGGCGGAGCGAAAGTCCACACGATGTCGCCGGTCATCAGCGACTCAAAGCTTCGGTATGAGCTCGCCGCCAGGTCTAGGCCTTCTGCAGCGATCGGCCCATCTGCGCCCATGGCTGCGGCTTCCCATCCTGCCGCCAGGAATTCAGCATCAGTAGCCTGCAAATCTGTCACACGCGTGCGGATTTTTTCGGGGTTCATCAGTACCACGTGGGTGCCCGGTGGCATCAGCTGCGGTAAAGCCACCAGTGGTGTGTCCACGAGTGCTGGGATCAGCGCCTCCATGCCGTCGGCCGGCTGCTTCTCCGAAATCTTGGTGAGTAGCTCTGCCAGCGCGGCGTTACCGTTGTGTACCACCGCAAGCTCGCCAGCGCGCTTTGCGACGTCATCAGTAATGAGCAGCTCTCGCGCCGGAAAAATCTGGACACTCGCTAGCTCCAGGTCCGGGATCGCGCGTTGGTCCGCGACAGTAAACTGCCGGATATCGGTGACCTCATCACCCCAAAATTCCAGGCGCACGGGGTTTTCCGCAGTGGTAGGAAAGACGTCGATAATGCCGCCCCGAGTGGCAAAGTCTCCCCGGCGCGCCACCATGTCCACGTGGTTATAGGCACGGAACACCAATTCTCGAGTCAATTCCTCGAAGTCATAGTCCTTAGCCGTTTCAATGACTAAGGGCGCTCTCCCCTGCGCGGTTTCCAAAATCGGTTGGCAGAAGCCACGAGCTGCGGTAACAACGATCTGGAGGTTATCCACACTGCTCAGGACTTCTGCCCGGCGGCCGATAATGTCCGCCCCTGGGCTAAGCCGCTCGTGCGGCAGCGTTTCCCAGCTCGGAAACCACGCCACCTTATCGCCCAGCATTGCCTTGAGCTCTGCAGCCAGGTCTTCCGCTTCACGCCCAGTTGCCGTGACCGCAAGAATCGGGGCACGCTGTGCCAATGCAGCCAACGCCCAGGGACGAACCTGGTCTATCCCGGAAAGGTGCAGCCGCTGCGCCCCGACGTTCTCCAAGAGCCCTTTGATCTTCGGGTCCCGAGCAGCAACCTTCAACAGGCCTGCTAATGCCGGGGGATGCAGCTTGCTCACTTTGCTCCTAGTTCAAGTTGTGGATCGGTATCCAAATGCGCCAGTCCGTTCCAGCACAGGTTAACAATGTGGCTGGCCACCACTTCTTTGGACGGCTCGCGCACATCCAACCACCACTGCGCCGTCATGGAGATCATGCCGACGAGTGCCTGACCGTACAACACTGCAAGATCAGGGTTATAGCCTAAGCGCTCAAACGCATTGGCCAAGATATGCGAAACCTCGGCCACAATGTCATTGAGCAATGTCGAGTAGGTGTGATTGTCCCCCGGAGTCATATCTCGCACCAAGATTTGGAATCCGTCGGGGTGTTGCTCAATGAAGCCCAACAGCGCCATCACTGCCTGCTCAATACGTTGGCGCGCACCACCTGAGACCAAGGACTCCGTAATCGTTTGCTCCAGGAGCTGCATATCCCGATCAACGATTACTGCGTAGAGCCCCTCTTTACCACCAAAATGCTCATAGATGAGCGGCTTGGATACGTGCGCCCGCGCGGCAACTTCCTCAACACTGGTTCCTTCGAACCCACGCTCCGCAAACACCACACGGCCGACCTCAATGAGTTGCTCGCGACGCTCCTTGCCCGTCATGCGCTGTTTCCTCATAGAAGAGACTGTAGCTGAACCCCCAGGAGAAGCGCCTGTGAGCACCGGATGATCCCATTAGCTAGGGCCCATTTTTCAGGTTTTGAAACCTGATGATGTAGAGTGCTTAGAGCAGCTTTAAGCCGCGTTTCCCCATGGTGTAATCGGCAACACTACGGTTTTTGGTACCGTCATTCTAGGTTCGAGTCCTGGTGGGGAAGCTTTTTAAAATAGGCTGGCTCCCATTTCCGGATGGATAGGGGGTCAGCCTTTTTGCGGCCTTCCACAGCCGAAGCCACCAGGCATTTCCAGCTAGCGCGCTCATTATTGCTCCCGCCAATCACCTTTGGTGACATATAAAGTTTTTGCAACAATACCGAGACAACTGGCTCTTTTGAGGACAAAATCATTGACAATAAGCAGTGAAATAGATCCTTCCATTTAGGAGTTACTCGTATGACCGCTCGCTCTCTCTTCGCACGCCGCACACTCGCCGCAACCGCACTAGCCCTCTCTGCGACCGTCGCAGGGGCCACTTTCCCTGCCTTGACCGGCACCTCCGTAGCCCAGGCTCAATTTAGCCTCGGCACTCAGACCTTCGTTGCTGGCACCGCTGCGACCGTAGTTCTCCCCGAGTCGGTCCAGACAGTAGACAATGTGACCGTATCTGGCTTGCCAGCGGGCATGACTTTCTCCGGATCTAAGCCTTACACCATCTCCGGCACCCCAACCACCCCTGGCACCTACACTGTCACCGCTACTGGTCAGGCCCCTGTCGTCGGCACGGTTTCCGCTACGGGCGTCATCATCATCACGGAAGCTCCAAACCCGGCTGAGCCAACTGCCACCCCAACGGCTGAGCCAACCCCAACCATCACCCCAACGGCGACTCCAACGACGACCGCCACCCCTGAACCAGGTTCTTCTGGATCTTCCGATGGCGCAGTTGCCGCCGGTTTGGGCCTTGGTGCACTCGCCTTGGGCTCCGCTGCACTCAGCTCGGGCGGCTCCTCCGAACCAGCTGGCCAAGCGGCCCCAGCTCCGGCTCCAGCCCCAACCCCTGCAACTGCTCCGGAAAAGGGTGTAGATCCAAACGCTCCGCAGAAGGGTATCGACCCGAAGGCACCAAAGGCACAGCAGCCAACGCAAAAGGCTGCCCCTGCCAAGCGTGGCATGCTTGCTTCCACCGGCGTTGAGTTTCCAGTAGCTCCGGTCGTAGCAGTCTTCGCACTGCTGCTCGCAGCAGGCGCAGGCCTGGTTATCCGCCGTCGCAACGCATAATCAGCCCTAAAGCTAAGCGCTAAGCCTCAGCCTCTCGGCTGGGGCTTTTCGCATGCCAGGTTTTATGATGGATCAACTATGTCTCACGTGGAAAACGAACGCCATAACTCTCGTCGATTCGTGCTCGCCAACGGCTTGCAGAGCATTGGAGACGAAGTCGTGGCAGCCAAAACGGTATTGCCCTTCCTCTTACATACCGCCGGGGTGCCGGCGTTCTTCTCCGCTCTCCTTGTACCCATCCGGGAATCCGGTTCCATGCTTCCGCAAGCCGCACTCACCCCGTGGGTATTAAGGCAGCGAAGCCGTACGACAGTGTGGACCGCAGGCTCGGTCATTCAAGGGGTGGCTGCCGTCGGTATCGGGCTGAGCGTTCTTGCGTTTTCCGGACTCAGCTTAGGCATCGCGGTGATTGTGCTCCTGGGATTGCTGGCAAATGGTCGCGCGTTGTGCTCCATAGCTTCAAAGGATGTGCAGGGCCGTACCATCGCCAAGGGGCGCCGCGGGCAACTTACGGGCACTGCCACTATGGCCGGTGGAATCGCCGTACTCACCATCGGAGCAGCGCTTTTGGCTTTAGGCAAGCAGCCACCGGTTTCAGTTCTAGTAGGGCTCATTTTTGCCTCCGCGGTTGCTTGGCTACTGGCGGGCGTGGTGTTTAACTCAATTCTCGAGCCCGCGTCAAATGCGCCAGAACACGTTCCAAACAATTGGATAGCTGACGCCTGGCAGCTACTCAAAGACGACGCACCGTTTCGGCGCTTCGTCATCGTCCGCTCATTGCTTTTGGTTTCCGCACTCTCACCAACATTTCTGGTTTTGCTCGCCCCCAGCAGCCTTGGTTCATTCCTGCTGGCTTCGGGTGTGGCTGCCGTTGCCGGCGGGCGAATCGCTGGCAAATGGGCAGACCGATCCGCAAAGGATGTCATGCGTCATGGGGCGTTCGCTGCGTCTTTAGTCTTAGCAGCGGTTGTGGCCAGCTCGTTGTGGCTAAGTCGGGACTGGAACTCATGGATCATTCCGGCCGGATTCTTTCTCATCCATCTAATCCACACTGCAATTCGTGTGGGCCGCAAAACATATGTTGTTGACATGGCGGAAGGCGAAAAGCGGACTCGCTATGTGGCTGTCGCAAACACCGCAATGGGTGTTGTATTGCTGCTCACCGGCGCGGTTTCTGGCGGTATTTCCCATTGGGGCCCGCACGCTGCGTTGCTGTTTTTGGCCGCACTAGGGCTTATCGGCGCATTCGCGGCCCGCACGCTTGCCGACGTCAGCCGCCCAGACGCATTACAAGGCCACTAATTGCCGCAGCCAGGTTCTCCTACCAGCAATTAATTGGATTCCTCAACCACCGTCTCTAGCGTTAAGGCCACTACCAGCGCGCGTCTAAGGTAAATTCATTGGGGTATAAAATCCCCTTCCCTAGATCGGAGACCCATGACCGACGCTAATCCGGTAGCGGTAGTGATCCTTGCTGCAGGCGCAGGCACGCGCATGAAGTCCGCTAAGCCGAAGATGCTGCATGAAGTTGCAGGTCGCACGATGCTAGCGCATGCATTGCACGCTGCATCCGAGCTCAATCCCGAGCACTTGATTGCTGTGGTTGGGCATTGCCGTGACCAGGTCCTGCCGGCCATTGAAGCTGAGACCCCCGCGTTGGGTGTCTCCGAGGTCAAGACCGCGGTTCAGGAAGAACAAAATGGTACGGGCCACGCCGTAGCTTGCGGTCTAGAGGCTCTACCTGCCGATTTCCAGGGCACCGTGCTGGTGACTACCTCCGACGTACCGATGCTCAACGGGGAGACCCTAGCCGGACTCGTCGATAAGCACGGAAACGATGCTGCCGTTACGGTACTGACCGCCAACATTGCCGCTCCGAAGGGTTATGGTCGCATCGTTCGCGATGCTAAGGGCGTCACCGCAATCGTGGAGGAGAAAGATGCCACCGACGAGCAACGCGCTATCACTGAGATCAACTCGGGCGTGTACGCTTTCGACGCTGCTGTGCTGCGCGAGGCCGTAACCCAGCTGGATACCAACAACGCCCAGCGCGAGTTCTACCTCACCGACGTAGTGAGCATTGCACGCCGCCAGGGCAAGATCGTGCGCGGCCACATGCTTGACGACGCCATGCTCATCGCCGGCGTGAACGACCGCGTGCAGCTTGCTGCCATGAACGCAGAAATGAATGTCCGTCTCCGCGACGCCGCTATGCGCGGCGGCGCGACCCTGATTGATCCGGCGACCACGTTTATTGATGTTGACGTCCAGATTGGCCAAGACGTAATCATCCACCCCGGCACACAGCTCCGCGGCAAGACTGTGATCGGCAACAACGTCGAGATCGGCCCCGACACCACCCTGGTCAACGTCACCGTCGGCGAGGGGGCAGCTGTCGTCCGTACCCACGCCTTCGATTCCGAGATCGGCGCAGCAGCAACGGTCGGCCCATTCACCTACTTGCGGCCTGGCACCAAGCTCGGTGAGAAGGGCAAACTGGGCGGCTTCGTGGAAACCAAGAATGCTCAGATCGGAAACGGCTCTAAGGTGCCACACCTGACTTACGTTGGTGATGCCACTATCGGCGAAAACTCCAACATCGGCGCTTCTTCTGTCTTCGTCAATTACGACGGCGTAAACAAGCACCACACCACCGTTGGTAGCAATGTCCGAACCGGCTCTGACACCATGTTTATCGCTCCAGTGACCGTGGGTGATGGTGCCTACTCCGGTGCGGGTACAGTAATTAAGGACGATGTCCCGCCAGGAGCTCTCGTCGTTTCCGGAGGTCGCCAGCGCACCATTGAGGGCTGGGTCCAGAAGAAGCGTCCAGGCACCGCAGCAGCTGAGGCAGCTGAAGCGGCCTTGCGGGATGCCAAAGAATCCGAGCAGGAAGGCTAAGCTGCGTCATTATGACCGCACATTGGACTGAAAGCCATAAGAACCTGATGCTGTTTACCGGGCGTGCACACCCGGAACTCGGCGAAGCTGTGGCTGATGAACTGGGTGTTGAACTCACCCCGATGACCGCCCGCGATTTCGCTAACGGCGAGATCTTTGTCCGCTTCGAGGAATCGGTACGTGGTTCCGATGCCTTCGTGATCCAGTCTCACACTCAGCCACTCAATAAATGGCTGATGGAACAGCTGATCATGATCGACGCCCTCAAGCGGGGTTCCGCCAAACGCATCACCGCAATCCTGCCGTTCTACCCTTACGCACGCCAGGACAAGAAGCACCGCGGCCGCGAACCAATTTCCGCTCGGCTGGTTGCAGACCTGCTCAAGGCTGCTGGCGCAGACCGCATCGTGTCTGTTGACCTGCACACTGACCAAATCCAGGGCTTCTTCGACGGCCCGGTCGACCACATGCACGCAATGCCGATCCTCACGGATTACATCAAGGCAAATTACTCCCTTGAAAACATCTGCGTTGTCTCCCCAGATGCTGGCCGCGTGAAGGTCGCTGAGAAGTGGGCAAACACCCTGGGCGATGCCCCGCTGGCTTTCGTCCACAAGACCCGCTCAACCGAGGTTGCCAACCAGGTTGTTGCGAACCGTGTTGTCGGCGATGTCGCAGGTAGAACTTGTGTGCTTCTCGACGACATGATCGACACCGGCGGCACCATCGCCGGCGCCGTCGGCGTCCTCCGCGAAGCCGGGGCAACCGATGTAATCATCGCCTGCACCCACGGCGTGTTCTCCGATCCAGCCCGTGAGCGACTCTCCCAGTGTGGCGCCAAGGAAGTCATCACCACCGATACTCTGCCGCAGTCCACTGAAGGCTGGGACAACCTCACCGTGCTGTCGATCGCGCCTTTGCTCGCTCGCACCATCAAGGAGATCTTCGAGAACGGCTCTGTAACCACCCTCTTTGAGGGCCAGGCCTAGTAGCTGCTCTCAACATCAAACCCGGCGGTCCCCGTTCGATTCAGAACGCGTGGCAGCCGGGTTTTCTGTCTTCGCAGCCCAGTTCATCATTTTTTCCACTCTGCCCCTAGGAAGAAGCCCATAAGGCGGGTCCGATGTGAATATCACATCCACTCATGCTGAGAAAGGCATAGGCTGAATAGAAAAGCTCCGAGTTGCTGAAAGAAAGGTCTGTAACGGTGAACGTCCCCGTCTCAATCCTCGACCTCGTCCATCTGCGCCAAGGCGCGTCGATTAGCGAAGCGATCGGTAACTCAGTCAAGATCGCTCAGGAGGCGGAGAAACAGGGATTCAAACGCGTGTGGTACGCGGAGCACCACAACATGCCAACCATTGCGTCGTCGGCAACCGCGGTACTCATCGGACACGTTGCCGACCACACCAGCACGATCCGCTTGGGTGCAGGCGGCGTCATGCTGCCGAATCATTCTCCGCTTGTGATTGCGGAGCAGTTTGGCACGTTACAAGAAATGCACGGCGAACGCATCGACCTCGGCCTCGGTCGCGCCCCAGGCACTGACCAAACCACACTCCGGGCACTGCGTCGTTCCCCCAACGCCTCGGAAACCTTCCCCGACGATGTCATTGAACTACAAGAACTCCTCAGCTCCCAGCCTCGCGAAGTCAACGCATATCCCGGCCACGGCACTAACGTGCCACTCTATATCCTCGGCTCCAGCTTCTTTGGCGCGAACCTCGCCGCCCAACTGGGGTTGCCATATGCATTTGCCAGCCACTTCGCCCCCACGCATCTCCGGCACGCAGCAGGAATTTACCGCGAGGCTTATCAGCCCTCGGAACAGCACCCTGAGCCCTATTTCATTGCAGCACTGAACACGATCTGCGCCGAAGATCCAGCGGTAGCCACCCAGGAAGCCGAGGAAGCCTTCCAACTACGCGTTGAAGCCCTCGTAGGACGCAATCGTCGCTTCAGCGCCACGGACAAGCAACTGCTGTTGTCCTCCCCTGCGGCGGATCAAGTCCGTTCGATGCTGCAGTACTCCGCTGTTGGCACTCCGGAGCAAGTCGCGGACTACCACCGCAGCTTTGCAGAGCAGGTCCGCGCAGATGAAATCATCACCACACTGGCGTCGCCGCATCTCGACGGCCAGTTGCGCACGCTGAAATTGCTCGGTAACCTCCGCGCGTGATATGCTTTCGCAGTCTCGGCGAGGGCACCTAATAGGGGCCGTTATCGACGCGATGGTTTTCACACTTACGCCTGCGAAAACTCGACGATGACACACTACCGCGAGTTGGCCGCAGGCTTTTTGCTTGTCTAGCGGCCTTCACCATAACTATCTGGAGGCAACAACATGTCTAACGAGGCAATTGCTATCGAAGCAACCCCACGTAAGGAATTCGGTAAGGGCTTCGCACGTCGTGCACGCAAGGCCGGCCTGGTTCCTGCTGTCATCTACGCAAACGGCTTCGAGCCACTCCACATCAACGTGGACCGCATCGAGCTCACCAAGATCGTCCGTAACCACGGCGTTAACACCGTGATCAACGTGGACATCGAAGGCGAAAAGCAGCTGGCCATGATCAAGCACGTCGATCAGAACGTCATGACCTGGGAAATCGACCACGCTGACTTGCTCGCCATCAAGAAGGGCGAAAAGGTTGAGGTTGAGGTTCCTGTAGTCATTGCAGGTGAGCCTGGCCCTGGCACCATGGTCATGCAGGATGCAGATACCATCCGCATCGAAGCTGACGTTATGTCCATCCCAGAAGAAATCACCGTGGACATCAA
This sequence comes from Corynebacterium sp. H128, assembly GCF_037482625.1. Lineage (NCBI taxonomy): Bacteria > Bacillati > Actinomycetota > Actinomycetes > Mycobacteriales > Corynebacteriaceae > Corynebacterium > Corynebacterium sp. H128. Next base: position 183,505 of record NZ_JBBHKW010000002.1, read on the forward strand.
CGGCAAGGTTGTCGGCGACCAGATCTCTGCTGCTGACATCGTCCTGCCAGCCGGCGCAACCCTGACCGACGATCCTGAGCTGCTCATCGTCAACTTCGTTGCTCCAGAGGACAATGAAGCAGAAGCTGACGAGGCTGCCGCAGACGTTGAAGCTGGTGGAGAGTCCGCTCCAGCTGAGGAAGCACCAGCAGCTGAAGACGAAGAGTAATCTTTCTCTCTGAGTAACACTGTTCGAATACCTTAACCGGTCGGGGTTCCCCGGCCGGTTTTTGTTATGAAACAATGGGTTACATGTCCGAACCCTTTTTGATCGTCGGCCTTGGCAATCCCGGCGCACGATACGAAGCCACTCGCCACAACGTTGGCTTCATGGCTATCGACGAGGTCGCTGAAAACCACATGGGCAGCTTTAGTGTCCATAAGAAGTCGAACGCCGAAATTCTTGAAACCCGCATCGGTGACACCAAGGTGGTACTGGCGAAACCACGCACTTTTATGAACCTTTCCGGTGGCCCTATTCGGGCGCTGTGCGATTTCTTCAAAATCCCTCCCACGAACGTCATCGTCATTCATGACGAATTAGACCTGGATTTTGGCACCGTACGGCTAAAAAAAGGTGGCGGGGAAAACGGCCATAACGGCTTGCGCTCTACCTCTGCTTCTTTAGGAACCAAGGACTACCTGCGGATCAGAGTAGGTATAGGTCGCCCACCTGGACGGCAAGACCCAGCTTCCTATGTGCTCAAACCCTTCAGTCTGCAAGAGGCCGCCGCTCTCGGCGCGATCTGTGCCGATGCTGCAGAGGGCGCCACATTAATAGTGGAGCGTGGCCTCGAATTCGCGCAAAATACAATTCACGCAAAATAGCCCGCCGTCAGGCCGGGGTGTTCATCCCCTTGACCTCACAGGCGGGCTAACTGCGCTGCAGTTTCCTGCTTAAACCTCAGACAACTCGAGTCGCATCGGGCGAACCTTCGGGCGCGCCCCCGCCATCTCTTCAACGATACGGATCACCTGGTTGGAGTAACCGTACTCGTTGTCGTACCACACGTAAAGTACGAGCTGCTTGCCCTTTGCAATAGTGGCCAAGCCGTCCACGATACCCGCGTGGGTAGAACCGACGAAGTCTGTGGAAACCACCTCCGGGGACTTGATGTAGTCGATCTGTTGACGCAGCTCTGAAACCAGCGAAACCTGGCGCAGGTAATCATTCACCTCATCGACGGCTACATCGTTGACCATGTTCAGGTTCAGCACTGCCATGGAAACGTCTGGGGTAGGGACGCGAATGGAGCTACCGGTCAGCTTGCCTTCAAATTGTGGCAGTGCCTTGGAGACAGCCTTCGCGGCACCCGTCTCAGTGATCACCATGTTCAAGGTTGCGGCGCGGCCACGGCGCGCTCCCTTATGGAAATTGTCGATCAGGTTCTGATCGTTGGTGAAGGAGTGCACGGTTTCGACGTGTCCGTAGTTCACGCCCCACTTCTCATCCAGCACCTTGAGTACTGGGGTGATGGCGTTAGTGGTGCATGATGCCGCAGAAAGGATTTGGTCAGCTGGGGTGATGTCCTTTTGGTTCACTCCGTAGACGATGTTCTTGATGTCGCCCTTACCTGGCGCAGTCAGCAGTACCCGGGAGACACCCTTGGACTTCAGGTGCTGCTCCAGGCCTTCACGATCGCGCCAGCGACCGGTGTTATCCACCACGATCGCCTCGTTAATGCCGTATTCGGTGTAGTCAATTGCAGCAGGATCGGAGGAATAGATTACCTGGATCGGGGTGCCATTGGCCCAAATGATGTTGTTTTCCGGATCGATATTGATCGAGCCTTCAAAGGCACCATGGACGGAATCACGGCGCAGCAGAGATGCGCGCTTTTCAAGGTCCTGATCGCCGTTCTTGCGAACCACGATCGCCCGAAGCCGTGGGCCGTTGTACATTGCTTGGCGCGCCAGCAAGATTCGGGCCAGCAGGCGACCGATTCGGCCGAAGCCGTACAGCACGATGTCGGTCTGCGGGGTCTTGTCAGCGGTGCCGATGACGTCGTCAAGCTCGCGCTCCAAGAAGGTGCGCAGATCGCCACCCTCTGTTTCGAACTTGGTGGCCAGGGCGCCGAGATCGATGGACACGGTGCCCAAGTCCATCTCTACCAGCTCTTCCAGAATCGGCAGGGTGCGGGTGAGCGGAACCTCATGGTCCGTGATGCGACGCGCGTAGCGGTGTGCCTTGATGATGTCGATTTCCGTGGCGGTGACCAGCAGACGACCGAAGATGGAGGTGACCACGTTGCTCTCGCGGCGTAGCTTTCCGATCAGCGGGATCATCTTCTCTGCGATTTCAATTCGCTCGTTCCAGTCTTGCTGAGAAATCGGGGTCTGCTCCGTCATTGGGTCCTCCACGGTTCAAGGTTAAAAATCAGCTGTGCACTGATGACATACACAGTCGAATTTACCGGGTTTTGCTTGCCGTGTCTGGCTCCCCCTCACACAGGGCAGCCACAATTTCAGCAGCACTACCCGCGAAAGCATGTTCAACCTGCCTACCTGCCCAAGCAGCGATGTAATTTGTGTCCGAAGTAACGCTCCGAATCGGCTTCATCAAGGTGTTCACATGGGGGTAGGCCGCGGGGGCGTCAATATTGTTCCGCATGAACTCAGTTTCGATTCCGCGGGCGATTCGCCCCGAAAATGCCCGAGTAGTTGCGGTCTTCCCACCTCGGGTAACAATCTCTCGTTGCAGCTGCCCGGTACCGGCTTCGTCCGCGAGCAAAAAGGCAGTTCCGCACGCTGCGGCCCGCGCTCCCGCATCGAGGACAGCTCGGACCGCTGCAGCAGAGGTCAGACCACCTGCCGCAACCAGGGGCTTCTCGACGTCCACTGCTGCCAATAGCTCCAGCAAAGATCTCCCGTCGGGCTCTTCCGACACAGTGAGCGTTGCACGATGCCCGCCGGCTTCTGGCCCCTGGAGAACCAGGACATCTGCTCCCCGGCGCGCAGCTTCACGCGCATCCTCCGGGTTGGTGACAGTCATCCATACTTCAATTCCTGCCTCGTGTAGCCGAGCCACTTCTTCCTCGGAGAAGAGTCCAAAAGTGCAGCTGACAACGGCAGGTTGTTCTTCGCACACTACGTCGAGCTTCGCGGCGAACCCATCCGTTTCGTCTGCGCCGCGATAGTCGGGAAATTGCACGTTATGTGCCGCAAAGATGGGTGCGAGCCGTTCAGCGTAGGCATCCACCTCCAGGAATTCTGCCAGCGGCTCCTGCGGGTAAAACAGGTTTACGCCGAATCGCGGAGCCGTGACCGCTGCCAGTTGTTCTCTTAGCTTTTCGGGGCTCAGGTAGCCGGCGGCGAGAAATCCGAACCCGCCGGCGGCGGCGATGGCGTCGACAAGCTTGGGCGAGGACGGTCCGCCTGCCATTGGCGCTGCAATAATGGGCACTTCAAGGGCTTCGAGGATGGTCATGGGTTCCTTTTTAGTGATGATCCAGCTAAACCGCTATCCTTATACCCCATGAGCTCCATTGCCACCCAGGCCTCTCGCCGTCGCACCTTCGCCGTCATCGCCCACCCCGACGCTGGTAAATCCACGCTGACTGAGGCGCTGGCGCTCCACGCACATGTAATCTCTGAGGCCGGCGCTGTTCATGGCAAGGCCGGACGTAAAGCTACCGTCTCGGACTGGATGGATATGGAGAAGGAGCGCGGAATCTCTATCGGTTCCTCGGCACTGCAGTTCGAGTACGCGCCCGAGGGGCACACCGGTGAGCCATACATGATCAACTTGGTGGATACGCCGGGTCACGCCGACTTCTCCGAAGACACCTACCGCGTACTCACCGCCGTCGATGCCGCCGTCATGCTTGTCGACGCCTCCAAGGGGCTCGAGCCGCAAACCCTCAAGTTGTTCAAGGTCTGTAAGGCGCGTGGTTTACCGATCGTCACCGTGATCAACAAGTGGGACCGCCCCGGCCGCACTCCACTGGAGCTTGTCGACGAAATCGTCTCCGAAATTCAGTTGCAACCCACGCCAATGTTCTGGCCAGTCGGTGAAGCTGGCGACTTCCGTGGCCTCGCACGTATCTCACCTGATGGCGAAGTAGACGAATACATCCACTTCCTGCGCACTGCGGGCGGCTCTACCATCGCCCCCGAAGAGCACTACTCCCCTGACGAGGCAGTCTCTCGGGAGGGCGACGCGTGGGATGCATGCGTGGAAGAAATCGAGCTGATGACTATGGACGGTGCTGTCCACGACCAGGAGCTCTTCGAAAACTGCACCACCTCGCCCACCATCTTCGCCTCTGCGATGCTCAACTTCGGCGTGCACCAGATTCTGGACACGCTATGCACGCTGGCTCCATCGCCACGCGGACGGGAGTCAGATCCTGCCGTGGTCGCGGCCGCAACCGGCACTTTCGACGAACGTCGCGATATTGAAAACGATTTCTCTGGCGTCGTGTTCAAAGTGCAGGCAGGCATGGATAAGAATCACCGCGACAACCTGGCTTTCATGCGTGTTGTCTCCGGAGAGTTCGACCGCGGCATGCAGGTCACCCACGCACAATCCGGGCGCACTTTCTCCACGAAGTACGCCCTCACTGTCTTCGGCCGTACCCGCTCCACCGTTGAATCCGCATTCCCAGGTGACATTGTCGGTCTAGTGAACGCTGGCTCCCTGGCACCTGGTGACACGATTTACGAGGGCAACAAGGTGCAATTCCCGCCAATGCCTCAGTTCGCCCCAGAGCACTTCCGTACCCTCCGCGCGAAATCCCTGGGCAAGTACAAGCAGTTCCGCAAAGCACTCGACCAACTCGCCGCCGAAGGTGTCGTTCAGATCCTGCGCAATGACTTGCGTGGCGACGCCGCCCCAGTCATGGCAGCCGTCGGTCCTATGCAGTTCGAGGTCATGCAGGCGCGGATGGAAAACGAGTACAACGTGGAGACCGTCACCGAGCCCATCCCGTACTCCGTTGCCCGACGCACCGATGCGGCCTCAGCTGAAGAACTTGGCCGTCAACGCGGCGTGGAGATTTTCACCCGCACCGATGGCGAGCTGATTGCGCTCTTCGGTGACAAGTGGAAGCTCGCCTTCGTGGAAAAGGAGCACCCAGAGCTCACGATGGAGACGTTGGTAGCGGACTAGGTCGCCGATCCGGTTGGCGTCGACAAGCAGTGGAAGCCTGCGAGGTTTCGAACTCACGTCCTCAAACCACGCCGGAGGTGCGCTCTTTTGGCTGCTCATTCCGCTGCGCAAGAAGTGAGACTACGATAACCCCTGTTGCTAGGAATGCTATTACTCCATACAGCAACAGGCGCTCCGTCGCGGAGCCAATGTACTGCGAGGATAATTGCTGGGCATTAGCTGCGTGTCGGTGCATGTTGTATGCCCCGTTCAGCACTCCTAGCATCGCTGCGCTAAAGGCCATGCCGGCAATCTTCTCAATGAATGTCATCGGAAAACGAGGCGACACGGCCCCTCCTCAAGGTCGTAGTTTTACGGGCACGGGCCTCAGCATAAGGTCAGCTAGCTTATGGCGATCATCATGGACACAACGGATGCAAGCAGAATTAGCACTAGAATTGCCATATTGAGCTGCCCCGGCCAGTGCGCATAGTTAAAGCCCACGCCTAAGCCTGCTCGTTTATCGATCAGCTTTGCCGGGTCATCCTTGTTGACATAAAACATGCCCATCTTGAAGTAGTGGTCATTATCAGTCCCCTGCGGTACCCCTCTGCGATCGTTAGGAAACTTCTCTCCTGCACGATCAGCCGCAACAACAATGTAGACCAGCATTCCGATGCTTCCGAACACTGTAGCCAGCAGAGTCACAATGATGCTTGGCTTTATCCAGCTACTGTAGCTCGGAACGACCATCGCAATCCCGCCCCAGACGAGCCCAATATTCAGGACTGCGGAGAACCAGCCCATGCTAGTAACCGAAGCTGCAATGGCGGCACCGTTGCGGTGCTTACTGCGTTCACTGTTTCCGCTGCGGGCATACACCGGAAAAACTGTCATCGGGAGTGCGATGCAAACAAATAGCACTTCTAACGCGAGCGCCAACAGCGGCATCGCGAAGACGGTTCCTAAGGATTTTTCGCTCCAGGCATCAGGTTGGAATTTCTCATCGAAATGCGTCGCGAAGCTATCCGGGATCTCTGGCCAATGCGCCGAAATGACCGCAATTCCCGCGAGGATCACTACCGTTTCGATGACGAATCCGAACCAACTCACCGGGTAGCGCGGAATTCGGCTGCCGCCAACCCCAGTCACGCTTCCCGCCAACGCAGTATCAACACCGGCGAACCACTCCCCTTCCTGTTTCGCCGCCTTCAGCTGTGCACGAGCACGTAACCATAGCCCTAGCCCGAACGGGAGACCACACAGCGAAATAAGGGCAGCGGCATCCTCATTCGGGATCGCAAAGCTAAGTCCGCCAGCAACAACCGCCAGCACGCCGACCGACGCCACGAATTCGCGGCGGACCTTTTCCAAAATAGGTTCGCCGAGATATGATTCCGGCACCCGAACGCCGAATGCGATTTCCTTGGGCGTGGCATAAGGAACGATAAGGAAGGATGCCACGGACAACAGGTTCAGTAGGGCAATGAAGGCGGTCACGCAGGCAGCTCCAGTTCATCGATCGCAGCATCGATAAGCTGATGCAGTTCTTCTGGAGCCACTCCGGCCGTCTTGGCCTTAGCAACAAGTCCCCGCACGTCACGCTCGAGCAAAGTGGTATTGCCGCTAGGGTGAGCAACGACGGAGCCGGATCGACCTGTTGTGAAGATTACTCCTTCTTCCTTGAGCAAGTCATAGGCTTTTTTCACTGTCGCTGGGTTGATACCGAAGTTCATGGCTACCCCACGCACTGAATCAAGTTTGTCCCCTGGCCGCAGCTCGCCACAGGCGATGGCTACGATGATTTGATCATGCAATTGTTGATAAACCGGCGTTGCTTCCTCGGGATTGATGTACATCATCACTCGCTCCAATCTGTACCACCCCCTATAGTACAGATTCGCTGGGTGTGCACGCTAGCACCACCGCCATTCCCGGATGCAAAGCCCGCAAGGGAAGTCAAAATGCGTGGCGACGCAGTCCGCGATACTGTCCCAAGGCGGGAAGCTAAGATCTTGCACGCTACGACATAACGGCAGTGCCGCTGAGGGACGAGGTTCACTGTCTTCGCCCCACGGGCATGCCCCGTTGGCTACCCCTGTCCGCATGTTCGTAACGATTCAGCAACGTATCGTTATTAAGCGATTACTGGAGTAAATGAAGGAGTCTTAAACAAGGGCATGCACGGTTTTCTTTATGCGGCGGGTCATTTCGCGTACCTGCGCCGGTGGTTGGTGTGCACTGTATGGCTCATCGTTACTGTTGGCGCGGTCAGCATCGCCAGTCTGAGCGCGCAACCTCTCTCCCGCGCGTTCGATATTCCCGACATGCCCAGCGTGGCTACACGCGAAGAGACTGATGTGCACTTCCCGCCGTCGATAGGCGAGCCTGTCTTGGTTGGCAAGGTGGTCGTGCAGGTACCTGAGGGCAGCACGCTTGACGACGCCGCCAGCCAGGACACCTTGCGCCGTATGATCGCTGAGTTGCAGGCTGACCCCGCCCTCAACGATTCCTTCGAAATTGCAAGCCCGCAGCAGTCCGCTGACAAGTTGCGCTCACGCATGTACGAGGAGAAGTCGAAACTCGGCTATCCCGCCAGCATGATCGAGGGCGATTTCCGTGCAGCTAGCCCAGTAAATAGCCGCAAAGACACCGGCATTTTCGAGCTCAACTATCCTCCTGGCGCCGATCTGAAACAGGCGCGCAAGATCCTAGACTCCTACGATGCTCCCGAGTTTCAGGTGGCTTATTACGGCGATGCATTCACTGGCGACGACACTCTTTCCATGAGTTCCGAGCTGCTGGGATTCGCGGTGGCGGCCTTGGTCCTCATGGCAACATTTGGTTCCCTGCTGGCAGCGGGAATGCCACTGATCACCGCTTTCATCGGCGTCATTCTTGGCCTATCCGGTGTCATGATCGCCTCGCATTTCACCAGCGCCATCAACTTTTTGACGCCTTCACTAGCAACCATGATCGGCATCGCGGTGGGAGTCGATTACGCACTGTTCATCGCAGCACGGTTCCGGAGCGAGCTGGTTAGACAGATTGGCAATAACCTCACCCCGGATCAGCTTCGATCCGGCATGAAGCTGCTCTCAAAGGAACAACGCGCACATGCGATGGGGATCGCCACTTCGACTGCTGGTCGCTCCGTTGTATTCGCCGGGCTCACCGTATTTATCGCGCTTGCCTCGCTCACCGTCATTGGAATCCCTTTCCTGACCGCCCTGGCGCACGCTGCTGCTGCTACCGTCGCGCTCGCTGTCCTCGTGGCGCTAACCCTGCTCCCGGCGCTGTTCGGAGCACTGGGTAAACGTGCATTCGCTGGCCGGGTTCCTTTCTTCAAGGCTCCAGACCCCGAGGATGAACAACCCACACTAGGGCTGTCATGGATCCGTCTGATCAGGGCTTATCCGCTGCGATTCTTAGCACCCAGCGTGCTCCTTCTGCTGGCGTGTGCGATCCCAGCGGTGGGCATGCAGCTAGCCATGCCCACGGATTCTTCCACCCCGCTACACACGCCGACCCGACGCGCTGCGGACATGGTGGAATCTGGTTTCGGCCCAGGCCGCGACTTTCCCATGCTCGCCCTTGTCGATGCGTCAATGCTGCCGGAAAAGGAGCGCAAACAAGCCCTGCTCTCCACAGCCCAATCCATCAAGAAGGTCGAGGGCGTGGCACACGTCCAGCCGACCCGCGCCACCTCGAATCTTGCGGCGGTGGAGCTGCTGATCACCACCCAGTATTCCGCGACTGACCACCGCGCGGCGCAGACGCTGGACAGATTGCGGGCGCAGGAGGCGTCGACAAGCGTGCGCTATGGAATCACCGGTATGACGCCTGTGTTCGTTGACCTTTCCCAGCGTCTTTCGGATGCGCTTCTGCCCTACATTTCACTGGTGCTGGTGTTGGCATTCCTCACCCTCATCGCAGTATTTCGTTCGCTGTGGGTGCCGCTCATCGCCACGGCTGGCTTTTTACTCTCCATCGCCGCCACCTTTGGCATCACAGTGGCGTTGTTCCAAGAGGGGTGGTTTGGGCTTGTCGACGACCCCCAGCCGCTCATCTCGTTTCTGCCGATCATCCTGATAGGTCTGGTTTTCGGCCTCGCGATGGATTACCAGGTGTTCTTGGTGTCCCGTATGCGTGAGGGCTGGGAAGCTGGAAAATCTGCAGCTGATGCCGTATCCAACGGTTTCAAGCACAGCGCCCGTGTGGTTACTTCGGCCGCCCTCATCATGATCGCGGTGTTCGCTTCGTTCATGTTCCACGATGCTGTCTTCATCAAAACGATGGGCTTCGCCCTAGCCGTCGCTGTATTCTTTGATGCCTTCATCGTCCGGATGACTATCATCCCAGCACTGATGTTCCTACTTGGCGAACGCGCTTGGCGGCTTCCCTTGGCAGCTCAAGAAGCTCGTCCCCCGCAGCTAAAGGTGGAAAACGCCCATCAGGATGAGCACCACAGCCACAAAGTACCCAGCAAAAGCTGACACCTGCGTCTGATGTTCGCGGGCCCATTCAAATCCGCGGCCCGCCGGGCTCTCTGGGTACTTACGCACAAATCCCACCAGGATCGCGGTCAACGCCGGCAAGCTCAGCGCAAGCGTTGCATACAGCACTAGCGTGGTGTACTTGATCAGCGAGGAAAAACCGCTCGCGCTCAGATACGCTAACCCGCCGAAAAACGGCACCGAGGTGAAAGACTGCACTACGCCGAGCACAAAGCCAGTCAGGACCGTTTTCACGGAGGGTGCTCGCAGCGGATCCAGAATCTTTTGAATCAACCCGGAGGAGTCTCCGCCCCGCATCGTCAGAACCGCACCCAGCACGCCAGTGGCGATCAGCAAAATACCAAAAACGGGAGAATCGAGGATGTTCTTGACCTTAGACTCCACCAAGTTGAAAAGAAGCAGGGTAGGGATGGACGCCACAAAGACTCCCAACCAGTCGCCGCCAACGAGTAGCGCCGCCACTTGCGGGTATTTCGCTCTGGGGCCGAGCACCACACCGATGGCGACAATGACCCCGATCAGCAGCACATTGACGGAATCCATCAAGGCAAAACTCAACGCATGAAGCACTAAGGCACGCTCCGAATTGTAGGAGAAACTAAACTATTGAAACTGATTCTACCCACCCCGCATGTAGCGACTCCGCTACTGATATGGTTTTCACCAAACGACCCCAAAGAACACAATATTGAGGAAATAAAGTGAGCAGGAGAGAAGACAAAAAGGCGGAAACCAAATTCGCCTTGGCGCGGGCTGCAGCTAATCTGACCATTGCGTCCGGAATCGATGGCGCAACAGTCGCGGAAATTGCGAAGAACGCCCACGTTTCCACCAGAACCTTCCACAATTATTTTGACACTCGAGACGACGCTCTGCGTTTCTACATGCAGTGCGCGATCCATCAGTATGGCGAAGCCATCGAGCGTGCTCCCAAAGAACTTAATCTCCTCGACACGGTTGAATACATCATGCTCAACTCTATCCGTGAAGACGACGAAAACTTGGAAAGCGTCGCCAAGCTATTCGCCCTCGGTCAGCAGTATGAACTACTCAAGTTCAACCCGAATGACCCGGAAATCGCGGAGATCACCGGTTGTGTCCAGTCGCTTTACCGTAAGCGCTACCCGGAAATGGCCCCTTATCAAGTCGACCTGATCACCATCATTTCTACCCAGTCGCTAGCTGCCTTGCTCATCCAGTTCCTACATGGTGGACTCCTGGAACGAAGCACCGCCAACGCCGAGCGACTCATTAAAGACTGCGTGAACATTTTGCGCGTTGGTTTCGCGGAAGCACTACACTCCAAGTAATGAACCACTTGGAGTCGCCTACCTCCCTCGCAGACATCGCGGTTGATGGCGCTGTGAAGCAGGCGCTGATCGACGCCCAGTTCAGCGCACTCCTGGGCCCAGTTACCGCCACCGAGGTCGCACAGGTCAGCGAGCTAGGCTTCGAGGTGCGCTACGCTGCTTCCGGCCGATCCGACATGACTTTCCCAGCCCTCAAAGTAGCGGAGCTAGCTGCTGATGGATGGCTATGGACGTCGCCACGCATGCAGGCAGCAGCGGAAGCCTTCGGCATTCCGGAGTTGTGGGGACAGCAGCCCGCGGAACACCCAAGCTTCGTTCGAGCAGCCCGCACCCTCCATGACGGCGCCCCGGTCCAGCGCGCTCCCCTGCCCGACGGCCGAGAGGTGATTTTGGCGCTGGAACCACAACTCCCGGCCGTCCCACCAGCAGATGCCTTCTTGTTCGCTGCGGGACTGCCCGCTACCACTGCTGCGCGCGCTATTACCGCCTACGCTGTCACCTCTCATGCAGATGTTTCCAGCCTCCTGCTCGACATGGAAATTCCCTACGACCTGCTCGGCGGCATGCTTCTCGACGACATCCGCGCCGATGCCGCGTACCTCTCAATAGAGAACCAACTGCTTTTCGATGCCCTCGTCCCGCATCAACCAGGAAATCTTCATTTCCCCAACAACACTGCCGAATTCACCACGCCACGCGGTCCACTCACCGCGACCGCAAGCGTGGTAGCTACCGTCACTGGTGGAACATGGACGTGGGCGTGGGCTGACACCCGCCTGCCGCTTTCTGCACTTGGCGCTGCCAACAACGTGCGCGCCTTTGGCTTCGCTAACCGGATTCCGGCATTGTGCACTGCCTCCCTTCCGGTGGAACGGGCGCAGGCCTGGGGGTTAGAAAGCGTGGTCAAACCGATTCTCGGCGTCTGGACGCATTCATTCATTCCGCTAACTGCCGACACCTACGCAGTGGCGTTAATCTCCCACCCTGCTGTGCAGCTACCGCCACCTACCCCGGAGGCAGTTCGTGCCGTGTTGGACACCACCCTGCCCGCGCGGATAGCTAAGGAACGTGCGTTGGCAGCCTATGCGCATGCACGCGGGTTAGGTCGAAGCGGCGACAACCTCACGGTCGCTGGCACTCCCGTTGCCTCGGCTTAGGACAGAACTTCCCGGTACTGAGTCGGGTCCACATGGGAGGCACGCTCCGGTGTGAACTGTGGGTTTCGATCCTTGTCCACCAGCACTGCGCGCACGCCTTCCACAAAGTTCGGCTGACGGCGCAACACCGAACCAATGGCATATTCATTGTGCAAGCCCTTCTCCAGGCTCACTGCCTGCTCATTCGCCGTGTAGAGTTCGGTAGTTGCTACGACGGATGCAGGATTCGCATTGCTCATGTTCTCTCGCACCAGATCCACAAATTCGGCGTTTTCACATGCTTCCAACGCTGCTTCGACTTCCTCCCACGTGTCATGTCCGAAACAATCCTCGATTTCCGGCAGGAAGCGCTTGAGTTGAGAAGCCTCCTCGAATGGCTCGGCGTACTTTTCCAGTGCTTCATCAATCGACTCAGCAATGACCATGGCACTGAAATCTGTGATGTTTCCGCTCGGCACAAAATGCGTTGCTAGCCCAGTAAACAGCAAGTCTGCTGGGCTCAGCCGGTAGCCCGTCACACCGATGAACTTAGCGACGGCAGGCAGTGGCCGCCCCTCTTGGCTCTCCACATTCAAGCTCATATAGGACACCCCGACATCTGGCACGAAGCCGATTGTCACCTCAGGCATCGCGGCAACCACTTTCTCGCTGATAACCCGGTGGCTGCCGTGCACGCTGAGCCCCAGGCCACCGCCCATGACCACGCCATTGATCACTGAAACATAAGGCTTCGGGAAGTTCGCAATCTGCGCATTCATCGTGTACTCGAGTTGCAGGAATCGATCTCCCCAGTCGTGATCGCCAGCTACCGCTTTGTCACGTACCAGTTTGATGTCTCCACCAGCACAGAATGCTCGCTCAGACCCAGAAATCAGCACCACTCGATGCACCTCAGGATCCTCACGCCATTCTTCCAACGCAGCAGAAATGATCTCAACCATTTCAAAATCAATGGCGTTGAGCGCCTTAGGCCGATTGAGCTCAATAACCCCCGTGGAGGCACGAGTGTAGGTCAAAGCATGAGGTGCGCGTTCGATGTTGTCCATATCCCAAAGTTTGCCACATCAGGGAGCCTCGGGCAGTGGGCTTGAGAGGTGAAGATTACGGGTCGGGTTGTTTGTGGCGCCGGCGCGGCTCCGCTCCTACTCCGCTCCGCTTCCCCCTCCGCGAACCCCTTTTGCCGAACTTACCTGGATGTCGCTGATTTCCAATAACAGCGACCTGCAAACCTCGGCAAAAGGGGTTCCGCGATTCGCCGTAAAACGCACGATGCCCGCCACCAGGGCGGGCATTCGCTTCGAACAACTACTTCTTTTTCTTCTTTGGCTTCTTGGCCTTCGTCTCTTCTTCGATTCGCTCGGCTTCCAGCTTGGCGGCCACGTCTGGGACGTATCGGAAATCTGAGCGTGGCGGACGAACATAATCGTTGGTGGACTCAGGTCGGTCCGGAATCTCGGGCAGTGGGCGCTCGATTTTCTCGTAAGGAATTGAAGATAGCAAGTGATTGATAACGTTGATGCGGGATCGCTTCTTATCTTCGGATTCCACTGTGTACCAAGGCGCGGACGGGATATCCGTATGGATGAACATTTCATCCTTAGCCCGGGAGTAATCTTCCCAACGAGTAATAGACTGCAGATCCATGGGGGACAGCTTCCAGCGGCGCAGTGGATCATTAAGCCGTGACTTGAAGCGTTTTACTTGTTCTTCGTCTGAGACTGAGAACCAGTACTTGCGCAGCAGGATGCCATCCTCGACGAGGAGTCGCTCGAAGATGGGTGCTTGGTGCAGGAAGCGTCGGTATTCCTGGGAGGTGCAGAACCCCATCACCCGTTCCACGCCACCTCGGTTGTACCAAGAACGGTCAAAGATGACGATTTCGCCGGCAGTAGGAAGCTTTTCTACGTACCGCTGGAAGTACCACTGTCCCTGCTCGCGGGAGTTCGGTGCTGGGAGCGCCTCGATGCGACAGGTACGTGGGTTGAGGTATTGGGTGATCCGCTTGATTGCGGAGCCTTTGCCAGCAGCATCTCGCCCCTCCATGATGATGACCACGCGGGCGCCAGTTTCAACAACCCACTGCTGCATCTCAACAAGCTCAGCTTGCAGGCGCTTCAGTTCGGCTTCGTAGGCTTCTTTGGAAAGCTTCGGTGGTTTGACTGCGTCCTTTTTTCCCATAACTACCAGCCTACTTGCCTAGCACACCGCATCTGAAATTCTGGGAAAGGCTAGCGTTCGACCTTAAACTCGGCCATTTCATCCCACTCCCGTTTGCCCGGAATAGCGGTGTTAATAATGGTCGGAGTTTTCGCCAGCAGCTTCGGCATATCCACGCAGGCTTGTTTGAAGTGCTCGGAGCCTACATGGGCCTCCGCGGCATCATCTTCAAATCCTTCCACGAGGATGAACACATCCGGTTCATCGGTGGACTTGTACCACTCAAAGAAGAGGCAACCTGCCTCGGCGCGGGTGGCGTTGGTAAACGCTGCGACCTCATCACGGAAGCTATCGACGAATTCTGGGCGCACTTTGTATTCCACGTTGATTAGGATCATGCGCTCAAGCGTAGCGACAAATCGTTGACACGTCGAAGCCATGGCCTCGCTTAAGTATTCGAAGAACCGCAATACGCTGCAACATAGCGCGGGTTCAGACTGCAAAGAATTAGAACTCTCTAACTCCTATTTTCGAATGACCTCAAAAGATGTCTGTTGCCATCTTTAGTGTTATCGCTATTCCAAAAAGAGGCCGCATTCCGCCGCCCGGACTACCCAAGGAGCACTGAGCATCATGACTTTCTCCCAGCCACAGCAACCAATTGAATCATTCAACCAGTACCATCCTCAGCAAGGCGTACCATCAGGCAACAAACTTGCTCCCAAGAAGAAGGGCGGCTGCCTGAGATGGGGAGCGATTGTTGGCGGCGTGCTCTTCCTTGCCGCTGCCTGCAACGCGGTCATGGGCGGCGCAGAAAACACAACGAGTCCCACCTCCACCAGCAGCACAGTCGCTGTGTATACGCCAGCACAAATTGCCCAAGCGCCAAGCAAGGAAACAACACCCGTTGAAAACACGGAGGTGGCCGTCGTCGACAAGCCAGCGAAGGACGATCCCGCTAGCGCCGTTCCTGCGCCAGCCAAGCCTCTTTCCCGCCAGCAGGAAACCCCGAAAGCCAGCGCTGAGGAACGTTCTGCACTCCGGAAGGCGGAATCCTATTCGAAGATGATGCACATGTCTAAGGCTGGTATTTACGATCAGCTGACGAGCCAGTACGGAGAACAATTCTCTCCGGAGGCCGCACAATACGCAGTGGAGAACCTACAGGCAGACTACAAGAAGAATGCCTTGGAGAAAGCAAAGACTTACCTATCTCAGATGAGCATGTCACCAAGCGCAATCTACGACCAGCTAACTTCCCAGTACGGTGAGCAGTTCACTGCGGAAGAAGCTCAGTATGCGGTGGATAACCTAGCACCTTAGGCAGTTACTCCAACTCCTCCCCGAGCTCCATCCACTGCATCTCCAGCTCTTCGAGCTCAGCGTTAACCGCCTGCAGCGCTGTGCTGAGCTCGGTGAGCTTCTCGGTTTCCATGTCCGCAGCAGCCACAGCCATGTCATCATTCAGTGACGCTACGCGTGAGCGCAGCTTATCCATTTTTCTTTCCAGCGCATTCATTTCCTTCTGTATTTTGCGCTGAGTGGCCGAATCGACCTTCGGAGCCTCCCGCACCACCTCGGACTTCTCACCCAAGTCGATCACGCCACCTTCTAAAGAGGCAGCCGTTGCACGCCGACGCAGATACTCCTCAATACCACCCGGAAGGTTGGTGAGCTTGCCGTCACCAAACAACGCCCAGGTGGAGTCACATACCCGCTCGATAAGATAGCGATCGTGGGAGATCACTACGAGGGTGCCTGGCCAGCCATCCAACAGGGATTCCAGCTCCTGCAGGGTGTCAATGTCCAGGTCATTCGTCGGTTCATCTAAGAGCAACACGTTTGGTTCCGCCATGAGCACTCGAGTCAGCTGCAGCCGGCGTCGTTCGCCACCAGAAAGATCCCCGACTGGGGTGCGCTGACGCTTAGCGGAAAAACCGAGACGCTCTGCCAGCTGTGAGGCGGAAATTTCCTTCTTGCCGATGGTCACGTAGCTAGCTATCTGCTCCACGGCGTCGAGAAGCCGCAGTGTCGGGTCCAGGTCATCAAGTTCCTGACGCAGCCACCCCAAGGATACGGTCTTCCCCTCAATACGCCGGCCGGCATTCAGCGGATGCTCCCCCGCAAGCGTGCGCAGCAGGGTAGTTTTTCCGGAACCGTTAACGCCGACCAGACCAATGCGCTCGCCCGGCGCGAGGCGCCAGGTTAGATCTTCTGCAAGGATCCGACCATCCGGTGCGCTCACAGTCGCATCTTCGAGCTCGATTACTACCTTGCCTTGTCGCTTTTTAGAAAAAGCCATGAGTTCAACCGAATCGCGTGGGGCCGGTACGTCTGAGATCAGAGCTTCTGCCGATTCGATACGGTAGCGAGGCTTGGAGGTACGCGCTGGGGCACCGCGACGCAGCCACGCGAGTTCTTTGCGGGCCAGGTTCTGCCGACGTTGTTCGATGGCATCCGCCTGACGGGAGCGCTCGGCGCGGGCGAAGGTCCAATCGTTGTAGCCACCTTCATAGGTATCAACAACGCCGTCATGTACTTCCCAAGTCTTGGTTGCCACCGTGTCCAGGAACCAGCGGTCGTGTGTGACTACCACGAGCGCCATCTTTGCGTTCAGCAGATAGGATGCCAGCCATTGCACACCCTCAACATCCAGGTGGTTGGTCGGCTCGTCCAGAATAATGAGGTCCAGTTCCTGCACAAGCGCAGCGGCCAGATTCACTCGTCGCCGCTCACCACCAGACAAATTGGATACCAGCGTATCCAGCCCGAGGTCGACGATCCCTAGCCCGCCCAACACCTCGCGCACCGCAGCATTGGATGCCCATTCGAAGGTCTGCAATCCCAGCGGTGCGAGCACCGCTTCTGCCACCGTGTGCTGTGGGTCCAGCTCCGCGCGCTGCGTAACGACGGCCATTCTTAGGCCACTATTGTGCGAGACCCGCCCCTGATCTGGCGGTTCGATGCCGGTAAGCACTTCGAGCAAGGTGGTTTTACCACCACCATTGAGTCCGACGACGCCTATGCGCTCACCAGATTGAACCCCCAGCGATACCCCATCAAGCAGGGTCTTCAAGCCAAAGGACTTGGATACATTTTCGAGATTGATCAGGTTTGCCATGGTGACAGCCAATTCTAGTGCATAGGCACCCCCGATTCGCTATTGCAACTTCTTTTCAGTTACATTAATGATCATGACTACCACTAATATGAAAGCATTCGGAAGCGCGCTTGCGCTCTCGACTTTGCTCACCGCATGCTCGGCTCCAGAAGTCGACAGCCCTACCGCAGAGCTACCTGCACTGGGGCAGCCGCTCAGCGAAACCATGTCAGCCTCGCCCCGCATCCTCATCAGCCACCAAGGCGGGCTAATCACCCTCGATGAAAAGAGCGGCACAATCCTCCACCAGGTAGATCAACCCGGGTTCTACCGGCTCGCTGGCGCAGGGGACGGACGACACATCATGGTGACGAATGGCAACGAATTCCAGGTCTATGACGCAGCCATTTCAGAACAGCCACATGGCGACCATTCCCACTACTACGCTGGCACCCCGGCGCTCACCTCAGCTTCCTTCACGGCAGCCCACGCGGGCCACGTGGTCACCCATGCCGGCAAGACGGCCTTGTTTGCCGACGGCTCAGGAGAGGTGCAGACTTTTGATCCGATGACATTGGCGGACGCGAAGCCACAAGCGGTGAAATCCTCGGTCGGCGAGGCACACCACGGCGTCGCCGTCCCGCTGTCTGACGGCAGCATGCTCCATACCAAGGGCACTGAGAAGGAACGTCACACCATCGTTCAGATCAAAGATGGGAAAGAGAGCGCGGTAACCACTGACTGCCCCGGCGTCCACGGCGAAGCAACCACGATGAGAGACACCGTAGTCTTCGGCTGCACAAATGGACCCATCATTTTCCGTGACGGACAATTCCACAAGATTCCTGCCGCGGGATATCAACGCAACGGCAACCTTGCTGGCAGTCCGGTATCGCCGATCGTTCTCAGTGATGAGAAAGTGGACAAAGATGCTGATGCGGAACACCCAACCAAAGTAGCTCTCATTGACTCAGAGAACAGCAGCTACCGTAGCGTCGAGCTTGGGTCTTCCTATTGGTTCCGCTCGCTCGCACGGGGCCCGAAAGGCGAAGCACTAGTACTGACCTACAACGGTGAGCTGAATGTCATCGATCAGGAAACTGGTGAAGTAACCAAGAAGATCCCGGCAATTTCAGCGTGGGAAGAAAAGGAAAACTGGCAGGAGCCAGGACCAATCTTGCAGGTAGCAGGTGAGAAAGCCTACGTCACCGACGCTGCCAACAAGAAGCTTGTAGTTATTGACCTAGTGAGCGGAAAAGTGGAAAAGCAAATCCAGCTTGAAGTTGCTCCAGTGGAAATGTCCATCGCAACTGGCAAGGCTCCGAACCTAGAGGAAGCGCGCGCACCACACCGCCATTAGGCGTCATGCCAGTTCTGCCCCTGCCGCCGGCCCTTGTGCGATAGCGGTGGCAGTGGCGACTCCGGCGTCGATAAGCGCCTCGGCAACCTCGGCAGCCTGTGTCTGCGATTCACACAAAAATGCGCAGGTAGGACCCGAGCCGGATACGACTCCGGCCAAGGCGCCCGCATCCACCCCTACTCGCAGCGTGCGCCGCAGCTCCGGCAGCAGTGAAAGTGCCGGAGCCTGGAGATCATTCGCCAAATGTTGTGCCACTTCGCGCGCATCACCACTCAAGAGCGCCGTACTCAATGCATCCACGGAACCGGCCCGAGCCAAGTCCGGCCGAGCAGCCCGCATTTCGTCGAGTTTTCCGAATACCCTCGGGGTGGAAAGTCCCGCGGAATTGAAAGCCAATGCCCAGTGGAAAGTTCCGCGGCTGAGCATCGGAACTAACTGCTCGCCCCGCCCAGTACCCAGCATGGTTCCACCTAACAGAGTAAACGGAACGTCGGATCCGAGCTGCGCCGCAATCTCGAGGAGCTCTTCTTGGCTGAGGCGCGTGCCGTAGGATTCCAGCACCTTGTTCATGACCAATAGTGCCGTCGCCGCATCAGCGGAACCGCCTGCCATGCCGCCCGCAGTGGGAATGCCCTTGTTTAGGGTGAGCTCTAGCATCGGCACTGGGGCGCCGCCACGTGCACGGTGCTTTTCGACGACCATGTCGACCGCCCGCCACACCAGGTTATCTGGAGTGGTCGGAACCTCCGCGGCTCCAAGACCAATGACTTCCAGCCCGCGCACCACGCTGCCCGACTGGGGTGGAGAATCACCATCAATTGAGGTCACGGTGAGTTCATCCGCGAGGGAAAGCGACTGGAATACGGTGCAGAGTTCGTGGAAGCCATCCTCGCGGGCATCACCGACACCAAGATGCAGGTTCACCTTGGCATGCCCGCGTCCGCGTACCGATGTCATCGCGCAACCCCCGCAAGCCGAACAAAGTCAGTCACGCTGAGTTTTTCGCCCCGCAGGCTCGGCGCTATACCTGCTGACCGGAGTGCCTGCTCTGAGGCCTCTCCCCCACCGAAATACCCGGACAGCGCTGCGCGTAGCGTCTTGCGTCGCTGTGCAAAGGCCGCATCGATCACTGGGAATACCTGCTTCCGGGTGGCATCGTCGAGAGGCCAAGGTTCAGTTCCTGGCGCAAAACGATCAATACGCACCAGGCCCGATTCAATCTTCGGCGCAGGCCAGAACACGTTCTTTCCGATTGACCCTGCACGGCGAACATCACCGTAAAACGCTGCTTTCACGCTGGGTACCCCGTAGATCTTGGAACCAGGCTGTGCCGCCAATCGATCCGCGACTTCCGCCTGCACCATGACCAAAACACGCTTGATGGAAGGAAACTCTGCCAACAGGTGCAGGAGCACGGGGACAGAAACGTTGTAGGGGAGGTTTGCTACCAAGGCAGTCGGCTCCGGCGCACCCGCATCCCGGAAATCCTGGGCACTGATATGCAGCGCGTCCTTCAAAATGATGCGCAAATTCTCTTGGTATTCCGATGCCCGGCTCGCGACGGTGTTCGGGAGCTCTGCTGCAAGCCGCGGATCAATTTCCACCGCAGTGACATCAGCTACGGCATCCAACAGCGCCAGTGTCAGCGAGCCCAAGCCTGGCCCCACCTCAACCACATGATCGCTTTCATTAACGTCCGCAGCAGCAACGATCATGCGCACGGTATTGGGATCATGCACGAAGTTCTGCCCCAACTTTTTCGTCGGGGTGACATCCAGTTTCTCGGCAAGCTGCCGGATTTCTACTGGTCCTAAAAGACTGGCTGTGGGGTGGGATTCCATAAGAATAAAGAGTATCCCAATGCGGGAAAATCTGTCCCATCGCTCAGCGACTCTGGAACAGAAACTGCCACTCTTCCAGAATCTAACGCATGCCGAGCTTTGACGTACACGCTGGCCATGCTCCCCAGCCTTGACCCGCCTGTACCTTCTCGGCCACTGCAATTTGCTGCTCACGGGTCGCTAGGTGCGCCTGTGGTGCGTACTCGCCGCCCCCATAAGCTAGCCAAGTAGACGGGGTGAACTGAAGACCGCCGGAGAAACCATTGCCGGTGTTGATAGCCCAATTGCCACCAGCCTCACACTGCGCGAGAGCGTCCCAGACTGAGCCACCAGCCACCGAAGGTGCTGACGGCTTTTCCTTAATGCCACGCTTAACTTTGGCTGGGACCGGTGCCTTAACCTCGGTCTCCTTGATGACCTTCTCGGAAACAACCTTGCCGTTTTCCTTGACGACGCTCTTGGTAACGTCCTTCTTTCCCGGAACGGCAGGAGTTATTTCCTTCTCTTCACCCTTGGCTAATTCTGGATCGTCGATGAACTCCGGCGCTGCTTTGAAATCCTCAACTGCGCTGACTTCATCCATATCGACATGGACAACATTGATTTCTGCATTATGGTCCACAATCTCATCCAGAGCTGGCGTGACTTTATCGTCACCATCCACCGCGATGCCCTTGTCCGCAAGAACGTCAGCGACTGTGGCAGCCGCCACCTGGGTATATGTAACCTGGCCACCATTGTTGAGCTTCAGAATCTTTGGGGTGGTGACATCGACGGTCAGCCCATCGAGTGGGATTTCCTGGTCGGCTGGCAAAGAAATCTTGTCCGCAGCCTTAATGTCTAGCTGCTTGGCCAGTTCGTCGACAGTGAGGGCGGTGGACATCATCTGCTGTGGCTTGCCGTCAATAACCACTGCCACTGGGCGCGCAGAACGGACGGTAATACGGTCCCCATTGTTCAACGCTTGGCCCGGAGTTGGCGCAACCAAATCCTGCGCCTGTACTTTCACACCGGCCTGGTCAAGCGCCCCGGCCACGTCGCCGGAAAAGGTGGCAAGGGTGATCTGCTCACCGTTGATGTCGAGCGTGACATCCTTCTTCATCCCGACGGCGGAGACACCGCCGACAAGCAGAGTTGCCAACATGCCACCGGTTGCCATGCGCAGTGGAATTGAATGTGCGGAGTTCAGCCGGTTAATTCGAGACTTTTGGTGCATACCCACGATTGCTACAACTCAAATCTTAAAACTCGGGAACAGTACAGTGCGACACCCATACAATCGAGCGATCTTCTCAATTGCAGGGATCCAACTTCATGCTTTGTCACGGTACGGTAACAAGTTGTTGAAGTCCAGCACATTTGCGGCCGCGCCCAAATCACGCCAGTGTAAGAAAAACACGCCAAATAACAATTCATCACACACATCACAACCGAGCTGGGGTTTTCCAGAGCTGTGAATTACGTTAAAAATCCCCGAGCTGTTACGCAGGCCACAATCAGACTAAAGGGCTAAGCCATATACTCGGTCAAACGCCGCATTCACCGCAGCGACAACCTCCCGCGGATCTTCTCCCCGGGCTTCAGCCAAACAGTAGGCGGTGTGTCCGACAAAGGCCGGCTCATTGCGAGCCCCTCTGAACGGTTCGGCCGTCATATACGGCGCATCAGTCTCAATGAGGAATTGTCCGGCAGGCGCCAATCGGGCAGCTTCACGAAGCTCGGTATTGCGTTTGAAGGTCACGTTTCCCGCGAAACTCAACACATAGCCTCGATCGAGCGCTTGCTTAGCGACGTCAAGCGGAGAAGAGAAGCAGTGCAAGATGATAGCCACAGGAGTCGGTGAATCCGCGAGCATCCGCATCAGATCAGCATCTGCCTCGCGATTATGAATCATCAGTGCTTTGCCGGAAGATACCGCTAGGTCAATATGCCACCGTAGCGCCTCCTCCTGAGCGGACAACGGCGCGCATTCTTCTGACTTTCCAATCCAATAGCTGTCCAACCCGGTTTCTCCGATAGCTACGCAACGGGGATCGGCCGCCATCTCGGTGAGGCGTTGCTTGGCGACGTCGTCAAGCTCGAGGGCGCGGGTGGGATGGATGGCGCATGCGGCATACACACGCTCATGATGCTGCGCCGCTTGCAGCGCCAGCTCCGCCTCGGCGAGACCGTCTCCAACAGTACAGATCCGGTCCACGCCTGCGGCAACGGCACGGTCCACTATGTCCCGAACTTCGTCCTCAGACACCGCGCCGCAGGAGGCGAGATGGGTGTGGGCATCTACCAGCCCCGGCAGGAATTCGGCGGGTTCTGGAATTGGTCGAGGCTTTTTCTTAGACACGGCACTCCATCCTAGCGACCAGACAACCTACTTCCACATCCCGCAACACCCGAACTGAAAACAACACTATTGTGCGACCGGTGCCCATTCCGGCCCAGTCTGACCCAATTCGGACTCGAGCTTAGCGATGAGCGGTTTAGGCTTAGACAGCTCAGTGCCTGGCACTACCTCAACTCGCTGCCACACAGCTTGCTGCTGGGTGTAGTCGCCAGTAATTACCGGATACGTGCGCCCTGCTTCCGGCAGGTTCACTCCCACTGGGGCTACCGGCATATCATCCTGCACTTCTTCGATCGAAGGAGTAGCCGCCCAAACACCGGTACGTCCCAGCGTCTCATGAACAGACTGCGCAATATGTGGCAGATACGGCGTAAGTAGCGTGTTGCAGTCAGACACCACCTGCAAGGCAGTGTGCAGCACAGTGGCCAGACGCTCACGCTGCGACTCGTCCTTGGCTAGCTTCCACGGCTCCATCTCTGCAATGTATGCATTGGCTTCACCCACCACGTGCATTGCGTGCGTGATACCGGCCTTAAATTTGTTATGCTCCAGCGCCTCGCCGACAATGTCGAAAGCGTCGGATGCCAATTGCAGAATCTGACGATCCGCATCCTTAAGCTCACCCGGCTCTGGCACCGCGCCGAAGTTCTTGTGAGCCATGGACACCGTTCGATTCACCAAGTTGCCCCAACCATTGGCCAACTCGTTGTTCACGCGGCGGACAAATTCGTCCCAGGTGAAATCGGTGTCATTGTTCTCAGGGCCGGCGACGGCGATGAAGTAGCGCAGCGGATCGGGACCGAACTCTTTCAGGAAGTCCTTGACATAGATGACCACGCCCTTAGATGAAGAGAATTTGGAGCCGGACATCGTTAGGTATTCCGAGGAAACTACCTCTGTTGGTAGCTCCAGCGCACCCAATGAGCCCCATTCTCCCCCACGAGCGCCTTCTCCGCGGTAACCGAGCAACTCCGCTGGCCAAATCTGGGAGTGGAAAGTGATGTTGTCCTTGCCCATGAAGTAGAAGGACTGGGCCTCCGAGTTGTTCCACCACTCGCGCCAAGCCTCTGGGTTGCCGGAACGATAGGCCCACTCGATCGAGGCAGAAAGGTAGCCGACAACGGCATCGAACCAGACATACAGCTTCTTAGCGTTATCATCTTGCCAACCATCCAGTGGCACTGGGACGCCCCAGTCAATGTCACGGGTCATCGCACGCGGGCGAATATCCTCGAGCAGGTTGAGCGAGAATTTCAGAACATTCGGGCGCCAATCCTCGCGCCCCTTGAGCCACTCCGCGAGTGCCTCGGCGATTGCGGGCAGGTCAAGAAGGAAGTGCTCGGTTTCGATGAACTTGGGGGATTCGCCGTTAATCTTGGACACCGGATCAATGAGATCGGCGGGATCCAGCTGATTGCCACAGTTATCGCACTGGTCTCCTCGTGCGCCTGCAGCCCCACAAATGGGACAGGTGCCCTCGATGTAGCGGTCTGGGAGCGTACGCCCAGTCGAGGGGCTGATAGCCCCCATCGTGGTCTGCTTGATCATGTATCCGTTGTCATGCAGCCCGCGGAACAACTCTTGCACCACCTGGTAGTGATTACGAGTGGTAGTACGGGTGAACAGATCGTAGGTCAATCCAAGTCCAGCAAGGTCCTCGACGATCTGGCGGTTGTAGCGGTCTGCAAGCTCTTGGACCAGAACGCCTTCCTTTTCCGCTTGCACCAACAGTGGCGTTCCGTGCTCGTCGGTACCGGAAATCATCAGAACATTCGAACCACGCATTCGCTGGAATCGCGCAAAAACGTCAGAAGGAACGCCGAAACCCGCCACATGTCCAATGTGACGGGGTCCGTTGGCGTAGGGCCAGGCAACAGCTACGAGCACAGACTTAGTCATGGGAATTACCTTACTAAGACTGGCTGGCTTGTTGTGAGTTAGGCTCGCGGTGCTTTTCGACGCCCATGGCTGCGCTTGGCGCGCTCCTCCATTTCTCGGTGAATCCGGCCCTCCCGCGCTAGGCGACGCTGGAAGCGCTGGTGTTCCTTTTGCTCAAGGTAGTTCGGATCCTCACTTAGCCCCTTTACCAGGGCAAACATCAGCATTACCAGAATGATCAGGAAGGGGCTCGCCACCACGATTGTGACGTTCTGCAAGTTGGCCAGGGAGTCTTCTCCTCCAGCGAGCAGCATGGTCAAACCAATCACAGCCGTGAGCACACCCCATACGCCGGTGATCCATGGCTTTGCCTCGAGACGGCCATTCTGGCTCATCGAGCCCATGACCGTGGAAGCCGAATCCGCAGAGGTGATAAAGAATACTGCGAGTAACACCATGGCAAGAGCAGAAGTGATCTGTCCTGCCGGCAACTCATGCAGCATGTCAAACAGGATGCGTTTGGAGTCGCCCTCGCCCCAGACAGAACGACCGTCTCGCTCGAAGATCACTGCGGTGCCACCGAAGATGGCAAACCACACTACGGTCACTGCGGAAGGGATCAGCAGCACACCCAGGATGAACTCCCGAATGGTACGGCCACGAGAAATACGGGCGATGAACATGCCAACAAACGGGCTCCAAGACATCCACCACACCCAGTAGAAGATGGTCCATCCGCTGAGCCACTCCCCAGCAGTGCCGTCCGCGGACTCTGCGGTACGTCCCGCCATCTCGGCAAAGTTAGCGAGGTAAGCGCCGACGCTTCCCGGGATGAGGTTAAGGATGGACACGGTTGGCCCAAGTACGAATACGAAAATGGCGAGCAAGGCAGCCAACACCATGTTCGTGTTGGACAGCAGCTGAATACCGCGCCCCACGCCAGACATTGCGGAGAGCAAGAATGCTAGCGTCAGAACCAAAACAATTCCGATGACCGTCTTCTGGCTCGGATTATCGATCAATCCGCTGGCAGACAGGCCGGCGTTGATCTGAGTGGCACCAATGCCCAAGGAACATGCCGTGCCGAAAAGGGTGGAAACGATGGCCAGAATGTCGATGAGCTTCCCCCAGACGCCATCTGCGCCCTTCTTGCCGATGAGCGGTATGAACGCGGAGCTCAGCAACTGCTTATGTCCCATACGGAAAGTGGCATACGCGAGCGCCAGGCCGACGATGGCGTAGAGCGCCCATGGGTGCAAGGTCCAGTGGAACAAGGTAGTGGCAAAGGCTATGTCCACCTCGTGAGACTCGTGCCCAGGGACGCCAGTTCGGTAGAAGGTCAACGGCTCAGTGGCGCCGAAGAACATTAGGCCGATACCCATACCGGCAGCAAACATCATGGCTACCCAGGATGGCGTGCTAAATTCGGGGGCTTCGTCATCGCGCCCCAAGCGGATGGAACCAAATTTGGAAGCCGCGATCACGAGAACAAATGCTACAAAGATGGTGCCGAACAAAATGAACGCCCACCCGAAGTTGGTAACCACAAAATTAAGGCCACCAGTGGCAAAGGAAGCTAGGTTATTGGGCGCAAGTAGGCCCCAGGCGATTGCAAGAATCGCAAAAACAATGGCGGTGAGTGTAACCGGCCAGTTGATTCCTGCCGATTCGTCTTCAAAGGCGTACTCAATGTTTCGGTCGAGGACGGTCGCGTCGTAATCGTCGCCACGCTCGATCATTCCTGCGAGCATTGCGGTCGCGGAACCATCCGCGACTTCAGTGGACTCGGTGCCAGTAGGCTCCGTTGCTTCGACGATTTTAACGTCTTGGTCTTGGGGTCTTTCTGGTGGTGTCATTACTCCAGCTTCTGCGCTTACGCTGCAGATTCTCAAACTGAAACGACGATTTCGCCAGACAGATCAGCCGGTTTTCACCTACTAGTTACTCAATCGTGACCCGTACCTGTGCAGTAGGGGTGTGGTATTGGCTACCATAAATAACAACTCGATAACGATGCAAGCTTGTTTATCTATTTAGCTATCTGCGCAAAACGACCGCGTCATAGATCTCCTTCTTAGAGACCCCATGCTGGGCACTCAAATCTGCGGCGACGGCCTTGACTCTTTCCCCGGCAGCAACTCGTTCCACTGCGATATCAATTAGCTGCTCTAGATCAACTTCGACTTCAGTAGCTCCTTCAATGACCACGCTGATTTCCCCCCGAACGCCTTCGGCTGCCCACTCGGCGAGTTCCGGCAGCGTGCCTCGTTTCACTTCCTCGTAGGTTTTGGTCAACTCCCGGCACACCGCTGCACGACGCTGATCACCAAGCACCTCGGCGGCGTCGAGCAGCGTTTCGGCAATGCGGTGTGGCGACTCAAAGAAGCAGACGGCGCGTTCTTCGGAGCGGAGCTTTTCCAGCCAGGAACGCCGAGCCCCTTGCTTGCGAGGGGCAAAACCGTCAAAGGCGAAACGGCCAACAGGCAGACCGGAGAGCGCTAACGCCGTGGGCACTGCTGACGGCCCAGGAAAACAGGTGATCGGGATGCCCGCATCATGCGCGGCCTCCACCAACGGAAACCCTGGGTCCGACACTGACGGCATGCCTGCATCCGTGACCACGAGGACTGTCCCAGCACGTGCATGAGCGATTAATTGCTCAATACGACTGACT
This sequence comes from Corynebacterium sp. H128, assembly GCF_037482625.1. Taxonomy (NCBI): domain Bacteria; kingdom Bacillati; phylum Actinomycetota; class Actinomycetes; order Mycobacteriales; family Corynebacteriaceae; genus Corynebacterium; species Corynebacterium sp. H128. The sequence goes on from NZ_JBBHKW010000002.1 coordinate 210,968, forward strand.
TCATTGTGGTCAAAATTGGAAACAATTTGGCCAGTTATTTCTACTTCGAGCGCTGCAGCAAGGTTGCGCGTACGCCGGGTGTCCTCAGCCGCGATTAGCGTCGCCTCGCCCAGAGCTTGCACGAGCCGCGGTGACGCATCACGAGCATTTCCGAGTGGGGTTGCGGCGATGATAATCCCGTGTGGCAGGGCTGAACGTGGTTCCATAATTCCCAAGCATTGCACAAACTGCGGTGACTTTACTTAATATGAAGTTCGTGGCCCAACTAGTAGATGACGCACACTCCCCTGTTGCAGCGCACCCCGTGTCGCACAATCCGCGCGCGCTATCAGTGGCGGAACCCCTAAAACAGCCCTGGACAACACTGGATTTTCTGGTTTATGCCACGGTTGGACTCCTTGCTTTCATCTCCCGGTTTTGGGCTCTGAGCCAAGCTACAGATAATGGCACCCCAGTGTTCGATGAGAAGCACTACGCTCCCCAAGCCTGGGACATCGTGACTTCGACAGCCAACCCGATCATCGGTGGCATCGAGTCAAATCCTGCCTACGGATTAGTAGTGCATCCGCCGCTGGCCAAACAGCTGCTAGCCTTCGGCGAAATGCTTTTCGGCTACACCCCTATGGGGTGGCGAGTAATGACGGCACTATTTTCCACCGCTACGGTCCTGCTCATCGTTGCTATCACCCGTCGATTGAGCCGATCCACTGTGGTTGCAGCGTTCGCCGGCATCATCGCGCTTTGCGACGGAGTCCTCCTCGTCGCCGGTCGCTTCGGCATGCTTGACATCTTTCTGACATTTTTCGTGGTGGCGGCCGCCTACTTTTTAACCCGGGACCACATTCAAATGCGGGAGCGGATGTATCGCGGCTATATAGCCGGGCTAACGCACCTGAGCGTTTTCGGGCCGCGTTTTGGCTTCCGTTGGTGGCGGTTCGCCGCAGGCGTCAGCCTGGGCCTAGCGCTTGCCGTTAAGTGGTCCGGCCTGTACTACATGGCATTTTTTGGCGCACTTGCGGTAGCTATGGACTATTCGATTCGGCGACTATACCGCGTGGATAGGCCCTTCTTAGGCACGCTCTTAAGAGATTGCCTCCCGGCCTTCGCGAGCATCGTGATTCTTCCGATACTGCTCTATACCTGGTCCTGGCGCGCTTGGTTTGCAAACGAAACTTCGGTGTACCGCCACGCTAAAGAAACCGGCACTTTGCCAGCTGAAAAGTTGTATTACGATTTACCCGATTCCCTTGCGAATTGGTTCTACTACCACGATTCCGTGCTGAAATTCCACGCCTCCCTGACCAGCTCCAGCGGGCATTCCCATCCCTGGGATTCCAAGCCATGGTCATGGCTAGTTGCTGCTCGCCCGGTCCTCTATTACTCCGAAACTGGTCAAACGTGTGATGGCTTGGCTCAATGTCGCCGCATGATTTATCTGTTCGGCACTCCACCCATTTGGTGGCTCACTGTCCCGGTAGTCCTGTGGGCACTCTGGTGCGTCATCATTTTGAAGGATCGTCGCTATGCAATCCCATTGCTCGCCTTCGCAGCTGGATTTATCCCGTGGGTGCTGACCTATGACCGACAAATGTACTTCTTCTACGCCATCCCGCTGGCACCGTTCATCATCATCATGCTGGCGCTCACGCTCGGTCTAATCGCAGGGTTCGCGCGTCCCATTCGGATTCCAGGTTTTAGCGGACCGGTGCGGGCAGGAAGCCTCATTGTCATCAGCTACCTCGCCTTAGTTATCATCGCGTTTTTCTACTTCAGCCCGATTTTCTACGGCACACTCATTACAGATCAGCACTATCAGAGCATGATGTGGCTGCGCAGCTGGAAGTAATCTCAGCTTTCAGTGAGCGGGTTAGCAGAAAGGGACCGCAAGAGCCGTGGCACGGTCCCTTCTTGCATTGTCTTGATCCAGGCGACCAACACGAGCGCCGCAGTTGCCAGCAACAGGACCAAACCGCCCAGATCTCCCGCGGTGGCAAATCCGAGCACCATGTCACGCACCCCGAAGCCTAGGCTGAAGGTGAACAATGCCCCAAAGACAGGGAAAAGGCCGCCGCTGGCCTGCGGGCGCCATGCAGCGAAAAAAAGACCGAAAGCCATGGCGAAACGAAACGCTGCGGCATCAAAGAGTAGTCCAGCGAGCAGCGGGTCATCAGTTGCCACCAGAGTGCCAGCAGGTAGCCCAGAAGTTGGCAGGGCGGCAACATTAGTCAGCAGTGCTATGGCCCACGCTACGTACACTGAGCCGAACAGGACTAGCAGCATCCGCACCAGCGCGTCGCTGAGGACGAAGCGGGCCACTTGTTTACGGCGTTCAGGTTCGAGGCCCTCCAAAATGCTGGCAGACAAATCCGGTGCCTCCAGATCCGTATCAGCACCCACGTCTTGAAAAGCAAGCACTCGATTGAGAGCTGCTGCTTTGTCGTAATATCGCTGGCATTCTCTACACCCCGATAAATGTGCGTCCAGAATGTCATCCGGCACGCCCGAATCCTCACCGTCCAGGCGCGCGGACAGGGCAGCCTGTACTTGAGCACAGTTGAGCATCAGGACAACGCCCCATCAATGCTGGCACGACCGGAGCCAAAGACCACCACTATCAAGAGTGACACCACCAAAACTGCCACGTACTCGATGCCGCCTTGGCTGATCAAGATACCGTTCTCCAGGTGCACAAAGTACAGCGCAGCGGCCATAAATAACGCCAGCACGCCGGCAACGAGGGTAGTCAGCAGACCTACCACCAACATCGCGCCACCAATGAGTTCCACCCCTGCCACTAGATATGCAGAGGTCTTAGCTTGCGGAATGCCCCAGGCGCTAAACTGACCGGTCGTTTCTACTATGCCGGTGAGGAAGAATTTGTCCCAACCGTGTGCGATGAACACAAAACCTAGGGTTGCGCGCAGCAGGAACAAGGTGATGTCTCTGACAACGGGTTTATCCATGGCAAATAGATTACCCCGCCGGCCTGGATACTAGCTCACCCGGCGAGGCTGCCGAGTAAATTCCACTGGTTCTTCAAGGTCGAACTGAGCGGTAGCGACAGGCAAGTCCATGAAATCAGGGCTCTCATCGTCAAGCTCAAGAACCACTGCACCGGGGCGACGCAACCGCGCCGGGACACCAAGTTCGGCGCCTTCGACTGTGCGTACACCCAAACGAGCGCGGCGCATATGCTGGATACGACGGGCACGTAGTGCCCGCTCCTGCTGTACCTGCTGGCGCAGGACCACGAGGTATCCGACGGTCAGCATTAAAACAACAACCGGCAGCAGCCACAAGAATCCGCGGAATACAGCTGCCAGGATCACGCTAACTACCGCAAAACCCACGAGCGCAAGCAAGGTACGCTGACGACGCTGGAAGCGATTAGAAGTTGCTAGTGCATCTGCTTCCGGGTCATATCCACCACGACCACGCCGCTTGGCAGCGAATTCGAGATCTTCTTCGCTGAGCTCATCCACTGGTACGGAGTCGGCCGCCACGTCAGGTTCGATCTCATCAAATTCGCCAGTTTCACCGTAGTCCGCGCTCTCATGCAGGTAGTCGGCTGGGGAAACATAGGCATCGTCGTAGGGGTATGCGTCTTCGTACTCGTAGTCATAGTCGTCGACAAGCTCAAAGTCCTCGTCGATTTCCAGGTCTGCTGCCGCTGCGCTGGGCTCTGCTTCCGGAAGCTCAGCTACCACCGAGCCATCGACGACAGCGAAAGAGTCGATGCGCTCAGCGTCATCCGAGTTATTGCGTCGAACCCGACGCGAAAACGCCTGCCCGAAACGATCGCCTAGTCCACGGCCAGGTTCACTGTCTGGATCCTCGACGAGAACGTCGTCGACTTCAACAAGCTCAAAGTCCTCATCTTCCGAGGTGACATGCACATCAGAAGTAGACACGCGGGGCTTAAGTCGACGCGGGGCGATATCATCACCGCCCGAATGGATCAGGCGTGTTTCTTCAAACGCCTCGTTGGTGTGGCGAATGGGCTTACGGCCCCGCAACGCGATGGGTGCCAGCACAAACAGCCATACCACCACGATCAGAACGATGGGAAGAGTTCCGGACACGCGGAGAGCACCCTGCCTTTCCTAATGTTTAAGCTTCGCGGTATTCTTCCTCCCGAGATTATCCAGCGAACTGCACTTCTCAGCAGCGCCACGCCGAAACAAGAGGCGAAGAAATCACTGAATTGCGCCGCGCTGCCGCAGCCGCTCTACAGCGCCGGTTGCGAAATCATCCTCGAGCAGCGCCATGTAGACGTGGTCTTGCCAATCGCCGTCGATATGCAGGCTGCGCCGCAGCACTCCCTCTTGTTGAAAGCCATTGGCCGCCAGTACCGCGCCGGACGCAGGGTTGTTGGGAAGATAAGTCGCCGTTAGGCGATGCAGACCGACGCTCTCAAATGCAAGGTCAATCCCCAACGCAACCGCCGCTTTAGCGACGCCTCGGCCACTGACCTCCTGATCTACCCAGTATCCGATCCAAGCTTCCGACACGGCACCGCGTTGAATATTGCCGAGGGTGAGCTGACCTACAAATTGACCAGCTAGCTCAATGACGAGTGGCACCAAGTTCCCTTGGTTGGCGGAACTTCTCAGGTAGCCAAACGTCAATCGCCATGCTTCCGAGGAGTGCGCGTCCTCCCAAGTTCCAAGGACGGTCGGCTCTACCGGCTGCAACACGGGCTGATTTGCCAAACGCAGTGAGCGCCACGACGCGCCATCTCGTCGCATGATCGGGCGAAGCAGCAACTCTTCACCGTCATTAAGCCGAACTGGTTGGCTTTGTTCTGGCCAGCCGGGGTGGCGATGATGACGCGCAACACCTGCACCTGCAACCTTGAAATTGCGTCCGAACTGCAGTGGGCCCACTAGCTGCCCTGTGCCAAGAACAACACGTCCACCACATCTCCGGGACGCACTTCAGCTACTGCCTCCGGAATGCGGATCAGCGCATTGGCTTCTGACATACCGGCCAGGAGGTGCGCAGGGGCTCCCGTTGCGCCGCCCAGCCCCTCGACGAGGTAGTCCTGGGTCTCGGAATCTCGCATGAGACGAGCGCGCACGTAGCCGCGACGTCCTTCCTTTGAGGCAATCGGAGCGAGCGCACGGGCTCGCACGTGACGACGCCGAGTAGAGTTCTTCCCCAACGCTGCCCGAATGCAGGGGCGCACGAAAATTTCAAAGCTCACCAGGGCTGCTACCGGATTACTCGGCAGCAGGAATGTAGGGATGCGAGCGTCCCCCAACAAGCCGAATCCCTGCACCGAGCCCGGATGCATAGCAACTCGGGTGATATCGAGTTCCCCCAACTCCCCCAGCAAGTCACGAGCGCGTGTAGAGGCAGCTCCGCCAACTGCGCCGGAGATCACCACTAACTCGCTGCGCATCAGCTGACCTTCAATGATCTCGCGCAGGCGTCGCGGTTCACCAGCGGCCACGCCGACTCGGTGTACTTCAGCTCCTGCTTCTCGTGCTGCTGCCGCGAGCGCGTAGGAATTGACATCGTAGACCTGCCCAAGCCCTGGTTCGCGGTCAATATCCACCAGCTCAGGGCCGATGGAGACGATGGAAATCCGCGGGCGTGGATAGACCAGCACTTTGTTTCTGCCGACGGCGGCCAACAATCCAATGTGGGCTGCTCCCAGTACGGAACCAGGGGTGACAGCAACATCGCCAGGTTGGATATCATCCCCGACTCTGCGGACAAACTCGCCGGACTTCACCGGGCGATGTGCCACTACGCGCTTAACACCGCGGTCAGACCATTCCAATGGCAGCACGGCGTCAGCAAGCGTGGGCAACGGCGCACCGGTGTGGACCCGCACAGCTTGCTTTGGCTGCAAACGCAAGGGTTGCTGCGAGCCAGCGGCGACCTCGCCCACCACCGGCAAGGACTTCTCGTTCACGGGCGCAGGCTGTACTTCTACAGTCGGGTTCCGGTTGGTCAGCGCACGGGCACCGCCCACGTCGACGGCACGCACAGCGTAGCCGTCGATAGCAGCTTGCGGGAAACCAGGAAGCGCACGGGTGGCTTGTACTTCCTCTGCGCACATCAGCCCCAGGGCTTCTGCGATCGCGATTCGGACCGGCTGAGGTGTGATCACTGCGTCAGTGACCATTGCAAGTTGCTGTTCTACAGAGCGCACGCGCGTGGTTCCCCTTTCGTGCGTTGAGGCTTTGCGGGGAGCTATCCCTCGTTAAGCAGTTCGGTGATGTAGTGACGCAGTCCCTTGCCATATGTAGGGTGCTTCAAACCAAAGTCTACGCAAGCCCGGATGTAACCACCCGGATTGCCGAGATCATGGCGCACGCCGTCATGAACCAGAATATGAACTGGGTGCCCTTCTAGGATCAGCATCTCGATGGCGTCGGTAAGCTGCAGCTCCCCACCCTTACCAGGCGTAATACGCTTGAGAGCGGCGAAGATTTCCCGGTCAAGCAAGTAGCGACCAGTGGCAACAAAGTTGGATGGCGCGTCTTCAACATCAGGTTTTTCCACCATGCCACGGACTTTTTTAACCTTCATATCGGCACAGTCTTCGGCGCATTCTTCCACGTCGAACACGCCATAGTTACAAACATCTTCACGCGGGACCTCGACAGCGCACAGGACACTGCCACCGAACTTTGCCCGCACCTCGGCCATCTTTTCCATGGCACCCATGGGCAGCACGAGGTCATCAGGCAGCATGACTGCGACTACGTCTTCGTCATCATCTAGGACCGACTCGGCGAGACCAACGGCATGCCCCAGCCCAAGAGGATGTTCCTGCTGTACTGCCACAGCCTTGATGAGTTCAGGGGCGCGTCGTACCTTGCCCAGCTGATCCATCTTGCCGCGTTCTTCCAGGGTGGCCTCAAGCTCCGGGTGCGCGTCAAAGTGTGCGAGCACGCCTTGCTTCTTCGGGGCAGTGATGATGGCAAGCCGGGAGGCCCCGAGGTTGGCAGCCTCTTCGGCAATCATTTCGATGCCCGGCGTATCCACGACCGGGAGCAACTCCTTTGGCACTGTCTTAGTAGCAGGCAGGAAACGGGTGCCCATACCCGCTGCAGGAACGATCACTGTCTTCACTGCATGCTTGTGCTCGTCGATAGGGAAGTTCATAAGTGATCAGGATACCCGGCGACTCCCCCGCCCCAGGGAGCGACTCGACATACATGTTCGCTAGTGTGACCCTTATGACTACCGCAGCCGAGAAATCTGCACTTCGCACCGCGCTTTTCGACGCCCGCAACCTGCTCTCCGCGGCAACCAAAGCCGACCTCGACGCGGGATTGCGCAAACAATTGTCGCAGCTCATCGACGAATTCCAGCCACGGCGCATCGCAGCTTACAATCCGCTCCCCACCGAACCCGGGGGCGCTGACCTCGTTGGTTTCCTCCGCAACCGCGGTTTAGAGGTGATCGTGCCGATCAGCAATCCGGATCGCACTATGTCATGGATCTTGGTGCGCGAGGAAACCAAATTCAAGCCCGGCGCTTTTGGCATCGCCGAGCCAGTTGGCACACACATCGCCGGCGACCCGCTAAGCCAGTGCGACTTGGTGCTCGTACCTGCGTTGGCGGCCACCCCTGCGGGCTTTCGACTCGGAAAGGGCGGCGGCTACTACGACCGCGCGCTTGCATCCCAGCAGGAAGCAACCACCATTGCCTTGGTTTACGATTCCGAGGTCTTACCCGAAATACCGACCCAGCCGCACGACCACCCCACCAGCATCGTTCTTACCCCCACCCGCATCTTCCGCAATTAATGCAACCTTTTAATGCCGGATTGCAGTCTATTTAGGTATGGACTCAAAACTATCCAGCTTTCATGACCGAATCCCGACTATCCTCCGAACACCTGGCTGGCGACGCAGCTGGCTGCTACGACGAGCGCTAGCTTTCGCCCTGATATTCCTCGCTGCAGGAAGCTTTCTGCATGATCAACTAGCGGCACAATCCCACTATGTAGTCGCACGGACTGACATCCGCCCGGGCACCATACTCACCGCGGAGCATATCCAAACTGCTGCTTTCCCTAATACCCTTCGCGTTGCCAATCCAGTACCAACCACGGAGGATGCCATTGGCAAGGTGGCCGCAGCGCCACTAACATCTGGCGATATTCTCACCGAGCGCTCAATACTTGGAACAGAGCTTGCACGTGCCTTTACCGGCACCGGAAGCAGCTTGGTTCCAGTGAGGCTTGCTGACCCCGCAGCAGCCGAGCTGGCAGTACGCGGGGCGCAAGTATCCATTGTGACCCAGACAGACACGGGTGCGTCACAAGTGATCGCCGAGAACGCTCGAGTTGTCTTTGGAACGGCGAAGGCATCCGATAGTACTGAGGCAGGAACCGTACTGCTTGCGATGGCAGAGGCACAAGCCCAACAAGTGGCCGCTGCCGCCCTTAGTCAACCCATGACCATCGTCATGGCAGGGACGCGAGCAGGTTCAAATCCTGCAATGTGACTTCCCGCACAGTGTTGAAGCAGCTGACCCAATCTAACATTTTATTCTTGAATTTTTGTTTACATCTCCACATGGGGATTGGCTACAGTACAACTGTCGCGCGTTGTTAGGTACATGGCCCTAACATGTGCAATGTTCATTTACCCCAACAAAACTAGGAGTTCACATGCTTAAGGGATTCAGAGATTTCATTCTCCGTGGCAACGTTATTGATCTGGCAGTCGCCGTGGTTATCGGTGGTGCTTTCACCGCTATCGTCACCGCATTTTCCAATAACTTGATCAACCCGATGATTGCATCTATCGGTGGCGCGGAAGTCAACGGGCTCGGCTTCCAGCTCATTAATGGCAACGACGCTACGTTCCTTGACTTCGGCGCTGTGATCACCGCTGCACTGAACTTCATCATCATCGCGGCCGTCGTTTACTTCGTGCTCGTTGCTCCGATGAACAAGATCAAGCAAATCCAGGCTGCCCGCAAGAACGTTGATGAAGACGAAGAGAGCCCAGCTTCCATCGAAGCTGAGCTCCTCGAAGAGATCCGCGATCTGCTCAAGGCCCGCAACGCTTAGTGATTAGCTAAATCTAAACTGCCCTGAATGCGAGCGCATTCAGGGCAGTTTTTTTGTAGTGCAGTAAGACGGCAAGCTATTGGCCGAAGTGAGGTGGCCGTTGCTGCTGCCAAAACTCTTCATCCAAGGCCCCAGTTTCGTCTTCGTCAGTAGGCCCCTCATCGAGGATGACAACGAAGTCATCAGCCTGCTTCGGATCCTTCGGATCTACTGCCTCACCGGAGCCAGTGAAAACCGCTGCGGCCTCTGCGGAGTCCCACGTTCGATCGATATTCTCGGCATCGGTAGGACGCTGAATGCGTCGACGTGCCGGGCGCTGCGGGCCAGTCATGTTAATCAACCGAGACAGTCTGCAGCTGGTCAATGACAAAGTGCACCAGCGGACCAAGGGTCGCCATGCCATCTCGAATCGCCGCGCGAGAAGCAGCCATATTGACAATGACAGTGGAGCCGGATACACCCGCAACACCACGGGAGGTACAAGCATCAACTGCTCCACAAGCCAAGCCAGAGGATCGCAAAGACTGCGAGATTCCAGGAAGAAGCTGATCTAGGACAGCGCGAGTGGCATCCGGGGTCTTATCCCGTGGCCCGACTCCGACGCCCCCCACCGTCAGCACTAGATCCACGCCACCAACGACGGCTGTTTCAATAACTTGCCGAATCGCGGATTTCTTGGCGCGCACTTCCACCACAGCATCGACAGCAAAACCGTCTTCTGCCAGCAGCTCAGTGACCAAGCGGTCCGCATCATGTCCGGCGGGCAGCGCATGATCGGCTACCAACACGACTAATGCGCGTCGCATAGCCTTCCTGGAGGACTCCTCCTTTTCGGTCGCAATGAGAAAATCAGGATCCGGCTCATCAAGGCCGTCGAGCAATCCGGAATTTCTTCCGCCCCGCGCCAATACCTCTCGTTCGATCAAGTCGTTGGGGTATTCCGCCGAGGATGCGGGGTCTAGGGTGGTGTCCATATCTCCTGAAGTTTCCCTACTTTGGTAGTTACGTCCGTTATACGAAGAATAATGCGCGATAGCCAGAAATGATACCGATAGCGCAGATTTACCTATTGCGCAGGTAGTGTCACCTCTACGCTGCGTCGCTGATCAGAATCAGGCTGGGTAACCTCCAGAGTGATTTTCTCACCAAAATCATGGGAACGCACTGCGGCGATGAGTGCGTCAGCGTTGTCAATAGTCCTGTCGTTGACCTTGGTCACCAAGTCTCCTGCAGTTATTCCAGCCTTGCCAGCTGGCCCATTGGCGTCGACTTCCGCGATCAGCGCGCCGCGGTAGTTGCTGTTTTGAGAGACCTTGACACCGATCATGGGCTGCTTCACTTCCCCAGTGTCAATGAGCTGCTGCGCGATACGCTTGGCCTGGTTCGCCGGGATTGCGAAACCAAGACCGATGGACCCGGACTGCCCCGATGCCCCTTCACTCATGGTCGCGATTACCGAATTCATACCGATCAGGTTGCCTTGCATATCGACGAGTGGTCCACCTGAATTGCCGGGGTTAATCGCGGCATCGGTTTGGACGGCGTCGATAAGCGAGCTCTCCCCGCCGCCGCCACCGGAGGCGCGCACCGGACGATTGAGCGCAGAAACGATGCCCGAGGTCACGGTTGCAGAAAGCCCAAGTGGCGATCCGATCGCGACAACTTCTTGTCCCACGGCAACATCATCAGAATTGCCGAAGTTGATGGCAGGCAGGCCCGAGATGTTCCGGATCTTGATCACAGCGATGTCCGTGCTGGCATCACCAGCCACCAGATCGGCTTCGTGGATGGTGCCATCGGCAAGGGAAACCTCGATGAGACCGTTGGATTTGGCATCGCCCACGACGTGGTTATTCGTCAGCACCATGCCGTCGGAGGAAATAATTGAGCCGGAGCCTTCACTGGAACCGTTTCGAGTTGCGACCTGGATTGAGACAACCGTCGGTAGCACCTTATTGGCCACATCTTCAACAGATCCGGCCGCTGCGGGCTCTTTTCGGGAAACCGGTGACTCATTCAGGGAGTTATAAACGGTGCCTTTTCCCGCTCCGTCTCCGGAGAGCGCCACTCCAGTAATTACGCCCGTACCTACTGATGCGGCCAGCATGAGCGCCAGCGCAGTGCCGAGGCCCACTGTGCGCTTCGGCTTCGACTCAGCGCTAGTCGCATACGGCTCAGGGCTATCACCTTGCGGAGGTATTGCTTGGGAAAATTGCTGCGTTTGTGCATTGGCATCTGAGCCTGCGGGACTTCCCGAATCTGCTTGCCACTGCAAGCCTCCCACAGGAGCAGACTGCCCTGCTCCACCCAACTGGGCATAAGGATTGTTGCTCTGATTCTCACGCGGTTGCTGTGGGGGCTGGTGTGGGTTCGAACCCGTATTTTCGTTCATGAATCAATTGAACCTTTCCGCGCTGTCCGTGTTCTGTGTCAGATCCAGTACCTAGCTGAACACTAACTGTAAGTTAGCTGTACCCGCTTCTTCAACGGCTTCGCAAGGTTCAGCAAGCTCAAAAAGCCCCCAAGCTGGCACAATAGCCTAGCTGGGGGCGATATACTCAACGGGCACCGTCGAGGGTGGTATTGGCGGCACCGAGCTCCGGTGTCGGGCCTCCCGGCAAGGTGATTTGCATCAGCGTGCCACCATCGTCAGAGCCGAGTACCTCGATCGTGCCGTGATGCCGTTCCACCACTTGTTTCACGATCGAAAGCCCCAAACCCGATCCCGGCATTGAGCGCGCTTGCACCGAACGGAAGAACCTTTCAAAGACCTTTTCCCGTTCTTCTGCTGGAATACCGGGACCAGAATCTGCAATTCCGATCCGGATGGAACGGTTCCCGACCGGTGTCATGGTTAGACGAACGACCCCGTTAGGCGGGGACCATTTGGCAGCGTTGTCCATCAAGTTGACGGTCGCCCGGCCAAGAGCGAAAGAGTCACCGTTGAGGTACCAGTCTGCGCGATTGAACGTGAACTCAACGTCCGGTCGGCGGCGTCGCACCCGCTCCAGAGAACCTGCCATGGTGTCCTCCAAATCGACCAGTTCCATCTCGCCCTGCTTAGCATCTTCGCGGGCCAAATCGACGAGATCCCCAATGAGCGTTGATAGTTCGTCGATTTGCGCAACAACGTCGTTTTCCAAGTCTCGACGATCTTCCGCGGAAATGGTGGCTGTCGGCGAGTTACTGACCATCATCAACAGCTCAACGTTGGTGCGTAGCGAGGTCAACGGGGTCTTCAACTCGTGGCCGGCATCTGCGACCAGTTCCGTCTGCCTGCGTCTCGACGCCTCTAGCGAGGCAAGCATGTCATTAAAGCTTCGGGTGAGTTGCGCCAATTCGTCGCGACCGAAAACTTCAATCGGCTCAAGCGAATCCGTGGCGGTCACGTGTTCCACCGCCCGCTGCAACCTGGTTACTGGCCGCAGCCCCGTGGTGGAGACCACCATGCCGGCTGCGATAGCCATCAGTGTTCCCAGTCCTGCGATGATGAGCAACACCATCCCCAGCGAGCTAACGAGCGCATAGGTCGGTCCGAGGTCTTGAGACAGGATCACAGTGGACCCGGCATCATTACGCAATGCGATTACCCGCTGGTCACCCTGGTTCCGGAGGGTAGTTTGAACTTCACCACGAACAACCTTCCCCTCAACGCTCAAGGGGATATTGTCCCCCGTACCGCGCACCGCGTCCTTAGGAAAGAACTGAATCTGAGTATCGGGGTTATACGTCTTAAAAATCCCGATCTCATCTTCTATCGAGTCTCGGAAACCAGGCGCTTCACTTCGGTCCAGCACCGAATGCGCGGTGGCCTTCAATTCTTGATCCACCGTGCGATTCAAGGAGGTTGAGACAGTCCAATAGGCGACGATGGTCATCACACTCACCGCCGCCGCGACCATGACGGCGGTAACTATTGCGAGTTGCCAGCGCAGTGGAGCTTTGCTCCAGGAACTGCGTTGCCAACTATTCTGCGCCGAATCTGGTTTCGCTGCGGCAGGATCTTTCAGAATCACTGCGCGCTCTCACGCAACACGTAGCCGACACCACGAGCAGTGTGGATCAGCCGGCTCTCCCCTTCTGCTTCAGTCTTTCGACGCAAGTACCCGATGTATACCTCGAGGGCGTTGCCGGAGGTTGGGAAGTCATATCCCCATACCTCTTCCAGAATGAGGGTACGGCTGAGCACGCGACGTGGGTTTGCTAGCAGCAATTCCAAGAGAGCGAATTCAGTTCGAGTCAGGCTGATCTGGCGTTCACCGCGGAAAACTTCGCGGGTTTCAGTATTCAGACGCAGATCCTCGAACTCAAGTTCTGCAGAAATCTCGGCGTTGCCACCAGACTCGTTGAAGGAGCGCCGTAGCAAAGAACGAACTCGGGCCAGCAATTCTTCCAAGGCGAAAGGCTTTGGAAGGTAGTCGTCGGCACCGGCGTCCAAGCCGGCGACACGATCAGACACCCCGTCCCGCGCGGTTAGTACGAGGATTGGTCGATTGTCGCCACCGCTGCGCAGCGTGCGACACACTTCCAAACCATCCAGGATCGGCATCATGACATCTAAGATCACGAGATCTGGTTGGTTTTTGTGGATCGCTTCGAGCGCTGCAGCGCCGTTATCGGCCAACAGCACCTCATAACCATTGAAAGATAAGGAACGGCGCAGAGATTCGCGGACGGCTTGCTCGTCATCAACTACAAGGAGCTTCATGTGCACCAACTGTCTGGCTTAAAGGGTGGTTAACTTCCATTAGCGGCATGACCAGCCCAAAGTGGAACGTCGGTAACTTCACCGACTATAACCCCTAATCCTAGTGCATGAAGATACAAAAACACCGACTCGATCCTGAGAAACTAATACCAGAATCGAGTCGGCTGTTAATTCTAAGCTTAAGAACGTCCTAGAACTGCTCTACGTCTACGAGACCGAGCTGAGCTGCCTTGACGAGGCGGCGAGGAATCTGAACCTCGCGGCCGTCGATCTTGACGGTTTGGAGGGCGACATTGTCAGCCTTCCACTGGGAACGACGTGCGTGGGTGTTTGCACGCGACATACGACGCTTTGGAACTGCCATGGTACTTTCCCTCCTTCTTTACTTGTTCTTCTTACGGCGAGCGAGTGCACCGTAACGCTGGTTGAACTTCTCGACGCGGCCGGCGGTGTCCATGACACGCTGTGCACCGGTCCAGAATGGGTGAGACTCAGAGGTCACATCGACGACGATGAGTGGGTACTCGTTGCCGTCTTCCCATTCAATGGTGCGATCGCCTTTGGCGGTGGACTTGGTCAGGAACTGGAAGCCAGTGCCTGCATCCTGGAATACCACTGGGTGGTAATCAGGGTGGATATCCTTCTTCATACGTATTAATTCCCTCAGGATTGAACTTCAGGTCGCTTCTGCGCAGCCATTATGCGGCGGCTGCCGATCGTGCCTGAGTTGGGATTGACAAAATAGGCCGACTAAAGCCAGCACCGCAAAGACTATACCCCTTGGCGGGCCTGTGAAGAAATCGCACTCGCTTGTCGACGCCGAGAGTCGAACCAGCCAATCCCGGCAGCAACCGCAATATATCCTGCGCCGATAATTACCCAGTCCACTGACACCATAGTTTCTGGGAGCACAACCGCTGCGAGCACTGTTCCGATATGGAATCCGCCATGAATTCCGACTGCATGCCAGAAGTTGCCCGTCGCCAATACTAGGACGCCAGCAAGGAGACCGAATCCGAGCGGGATCATCAGATAGAGGAAACGGTCGAGGACGCTTTGCTGACCGCCATTCGAGGTCAGGTGGATGATAGTAAAGACAGCCGTCGTGAAGGCAAGTGTGATTTTGGGTCGCTGTGGCAAGAGCTGAAACAGCCAGCCACGAAACAGCAGCTCTTCTGGAATCCCCTGCAAGAAGAAGGCTCGCCCCAAAATGAAGATGGTGAAAGTAAACCAGGATAGTTCGCCAAACTGGGAAGCGTCGATGGCTTCGCGCGGGGCTTCCGGAAAGAGTCCAGTCGTGATCAAACGCGTGGTCACGACGATGACGACGCTGAGTGCGGTGGAGAGCAACAATCCTGTCAGCCACTTGGAGTGCACAGTCATTCCTGTTGCAGAAAGCGGGCGTCGCTCGATGGTTTTCATCCATAGCGCGACTGCCCCCAGTACTAGCAGGAACACCCCTAGGAACAATCCCAGGACTGCCCACAACTGCTGATTATTGCTCAGTGTTTCCATGGGGACCACCGCCTCCAGCAGAGCGCCGGCGAGGAGGTTGGCTCCCAACAGCATCCCTACCGCGATGGCGCTCCGGATAGCGATGCCCCACCAGGTCAGTGGGATAAGGGGTTTGGGGAAAGAGTTCGTTGTCATGCTTTTAGTTTCGGCTCGTTTGATGGCAAAAACTATGCCCCACGGTCACGACAACCCATGACCACAGTCACGGGTTTTTCATGCCCAAGCTGCCTAAACTTGAGAGTATGACTGGCCGTTCCTTTGACAGCAGCGTCATTGATCCCAAGCTTTTCGACGCCTTCTTCTACATCACCATTGCGCTGTACCTACGAGTGTTCGGCTACGTTGAGGACACCGCCGGATGGGTGCTTTCTATGAGCGCGCTCGTTGTGATGATCGTGTCCTGGCACCGCTGGAAAAAAGCGCCACAGGATTCTCCCGTTACGGCTGTAGTCTTTACGCTCGCTTGCACCGTGGGGTTCATCCTCATTGGAAATTTGCTGGGGCTGGCGCTGCTCTGGCTGGCATTGACCCAACTCATCTTCAGCTTAAACAGCCAGTGGGCGTGGAGCTACGTAGCTATCCTGTCCAGCATCACTTTTGTGCTGCACGCCATCGTGGGAGAGGATCTGCTCCGAGGCATTTGGGAATCCACCGCGTTGGCACTGTTGATGGCGGTCGGTCTCAATTTTGCGCAGCTACTTCAACGCGCTGTGAAACTCGACCAGGAGCGAGCTGGTGCCTACTTAAAGCTGCAACGCCAGCTGGAGCAGAGCCAGGACTTGGCAATTAGCCAAGAACGAGCACGCATCGCAAACACTTTGCACGACGGCCTCGGACACAAATTGACCGCGGTCTGTATGAGTTTGGATTACGTGGGAAAAACTATCGCTACTCGTCCGGAACGTGCGACCCAAGAAACTCAGGTCGCCCGGTCCTTGACTTCGGAGGCCATCGATGACATGCGCAAAGTCGTGCGCGCGATGAACCCGATTGCCATTGACAACAACCCTCTCACCACCGTTTCCGCTCTTGCGGAGTCATTCGCCTCTACTAACTTAGATGTGCGCTTTCATTCCGATGTCGCTTCCCTCCCAGAGGACCAGGCCCTCCTGGTTCTTCGTTTTGCTCAAGAAGCACTGACCAACGTGGTACGCCATTCTGATGCGACGCGAGTCCACATGCGCCTGCGCTCCGGCGATCCAATCGAGTTTGAAATCCGAGACAATGGGAACTTCGCTGGCCAGATCACACCAGGCTTTGGAATCCGCTCTTTAAGTGAACGTGCCAGCGAACTCGGCGCGAGCCTCAACTACTCCGTTGACAACGGATTCACAATATCCCTCTCCCTACCAGCAGCGGAGGTGACAGTCTGATGCGCATCGTCCTGGTAGATGATCATGATCTTCTCCTTAGAGGCATGCAGCTGATGTTCGAAGAGGTGACCGACATCGATGTCGTCGGCACCGCCTATAACGGCAACCAAGCGCTCGCAGTCATAAACTCTGCACAGCCAGACGTAGTGGTCAGCGATGCGCGCATGCCCGAACTCGATGGCCTCGGGCTTGTCCGGGTGGCCCGTGCGCGACACCCCAACATTCCCGTTATCATCCTGACCACATTTGAGGACGCCCAGGCGGTCTCGCAGCTTATCGATGCCGGCGCCGCTGGCTACCTATTGAAGGATGTCGGATTGGACAAACTCGTCGAAGCAATCAAGGCCGTCGCCTCGGGAGGCTTGGTGCTCGATCCACGCGTAGCGCGCTTTGCTCGACACGAGGAGCTGTCCATTCTGACACCGGCAGAAGCTCGGGTCGCCAAGTTGGTGGCGCTCGGCATGAATAATCGCGATATTGCAGATAAACTTGTCCTTGCTGAAGGGACGGTCAAGAACCACGTGTCCCAGTTGCTTCGAAAATTCCATGTCGCTGACCGCACGCAATTGGCCCTTAAGCTGGCACAGGCGATGTGATTGTGGCGCATGTGGCGTCGATAAGCGTGCCCCACTAGGGGATTAGGTTTTTTACCTTTCACGCGGTAAGGTTTCCCCTTGCTGTTGTCGAATTATTCGTTTTCGCCCTCCTCAGCTGACATTGTTGTGCCCCTAACCTGCTAGTTAGGTGCGGCACCTTTCGTCTAGTTGTTATGTGGGCGGCTAGGAGAAAGAAAGTTATGTCGGCTATTTGCCAGGTAACGGGACGCAAGCCGGGTTTCGGCAAGTCTGTGTCTCACTCGCACCGACGCACGTCTCGCCGTTGGAATCCCAACGTGCAGCGTCGTAAGTTCTACCTGCCCTCTGAGGGCCGTTCCATCACCCTGACCGTATCTACCAAGGGTCTTAAGGTCATTGACCGCGACGGCATCGAGTCCGTTGTTGCACAGATCCGCGCACGTGGGGAGAAGATCTAACCGATGGCACGTAATGACATTCGTCCAATCATCAAGCTGAAGTCTACGGCTGGCACCGGTTACACCTACGTCACCCGTAAGAACAAGCGCAATAATCCAGACCGTATGACTCTGAAGAAGTACGATCCGGTAGTCCGCAAGCACGTCGAATTCCGCGAGGAGCGATAATCTATGGCTAAGAAGTCTAAGATCGCCAAGAACGAGCAGCGCAAGGAAATCGTCGCCCGCTACGCGGAGCGTCGTGCCGAGCTCAAGGCAATCATCAAGAACCCTAACTCCACTGACGAAGAGCGTCTTGACGCTCAGTTCGAACTGAACCGTCAGCCACGTGACGCTTCCCCAGCACGCGTTCGCAACCGCGACGCAGCTGACGGCCGTCCACGCGGCTTCCTTCGTAAGTTCGGCCTGTCCCGTGTTCGCATGCGCGAAATGGCTCACCGCGGTGAGCTGCCGGGCGTCCGTAAGTCCAGCTGGTAGTAGGAGATATGCCTAAAATGAAGCGCACCAACATGAAGAAGGCGCGGATCGAGCAGTCCCGCCGCCCAAAGAAGAACCCACTCAAGGCCGCAGGCGTTGAGAAGGTCGACTACAAGGACATCAACACCCTTCGCCTTTTCATCTCCGACCGCCACAAGATCCGCTCTCGTCGCGTCACGGGCCTGACCCCACAGCAGCAGCGCCAAGTCGCTACCGCTGTGAAGAACGCACGCGAGATGGCTCTCCTGCCGTTCACCAGCCGCTAAGTCGACTGAGTAAACGCAAAACGCTCTGCCCCGCTAGCGGGGCTAATCGATAACACAGCGAGCTTGTGCCGCTGGCAATCGTGACACGGCACAACTCTTAGCAGAGGCCCAACCTTTATTGGTTGGGCCTCTGCTTGTTTTGTTAGGCACTCGGGGACCATGATTTCACGATCATGATTGCGAGAGAGAAGCCTTGAAGTACGCCGAGGTATCACTTTCACTACTTGCATAATCATGATCGTGAAATCATGCTCGCGGAGCCCCTACCCTTTTACTCAAAACACAACAATCTCCCTATAAACGTTGCCCAGATCACACTTCGTACACTAAGTTAGTTAATGACCGTTAACTGAATTGCCCGTCAGGCCCCACCCACCTGCGGAAAGGAAGCATAATGCGAATTGTTGTCTTGGTGAAGGAAGTGCCCGACACCTACGGAGAACGTGACCTGACGCTCGAAACCGGCCTCACCGATCGCGAAAATTGCGACAATGTCCTCGATGAGATCTGCGAGCGCGCGATCGAGGCCGCATTGACTCTCAAACAGGACGGAGACGAGGTCCACGTTCTTTCGATGAGTCCCGAATCTGCGCTGACGAGCATCCGAAAGGGCCTGGCCATGGGCGCCGATGAGGCCGTCCACATCTCAGACGAGCGACTACGCGGAGCGGACTTGACCCTCAGCGCGGAAGTGCTGGCAAAGGCCGTCGAGAAGCAGGGCTATGACCTGGTCATCGCGGGCAACCTCTCGACCGATGGCAACGCTGGAGTACTTCCCACGATGATCGCGGAGCATTTGAACTGGCCACACCTCACCCAGCTCACTGAGCTTAAGCTTGACGGGAAGGTCTCTGGCACCCGCAGCGCCGACGAAGGCGATTACCAACTTAAGGCGGAGCTTCCTGCGGTAGTTTCCATCACTGAGTCTTTCCCCGACCCGCGCTACCCGAACTTCAAGGGCATCATGGCGGCCAAGAAGAAGCCCGTCACCACGCTTGACCTCGATGAGATCGGTGTTGATGCAGCTGATTTCTCTCATCCTCGCCTGATCATGACGGAGGCTGGCAAGCAGCCGCCACGAGATGCAGGTGTCAAGATCACCGATGACGGCACCGCCGCAGCCCAACTAGCCGATTTCCTGGCCGCCAATTCCCTCATCTAAGGAGCTCATCATGACTGTTCTCGTAATCATCGATACCGCCCTGGACGGGACTATCGCACCATCCGCCGCAGAGCTACTTGGGGTTGCAGCCGAGCTGGGCACCCCGATCACACTCGTAGCCGGCGAGGCTGGCAACCTGGGAGAGCTCGGCGCGGAAAAGATCTTCACCACCACTCCTGACGCGCTTGTCGACGCCGCCGAGCACGTCTTCCAATCCGAAAGCCCTGCCGTGGTCCTGCTCTCGCACTCCGTTGCCGGTCGCGACGTGGCCGCTCGCCTGTCGGTGCGACTTAAGCAGGCCCTTGCCACTGATGCCATCGGGGTTGCTCGCGACGACGAAGGTGTCATCATCAAGCATTCCGTCTTCGGAGGGGCTTACAACGTCACCTCCGCGCCAACATTCGGCTCCCCGATTGTCACGCTCCGCAAAGGTGCCGTCTCTGAGCGCGCTGTCACTGCCGCCGGAACCGTTTCAGCGGTAGACGTAGCACCACGTGAGCGCAGGCTGGCTACAGTGCTCAACGCCTCCCCTGCCGCTACCGCTAGTGGCCGCCCATCCCTAGTGGGCGCGAAGAAGGTTGTGTCCGGTGGCCGTGGTTTCGGCTCTGAGGAAGGCTTCCAGCTCGTCGGCAAGCTCGCTGATGAGCTCGGAGCTGCGGTTGGCGCATCCCGCGCGGCTGTCGACGCCGGATACATCGAACACTCAGCCCAAGTAGGCCAAACCGGTGTCTCGATCTCCCCAGACTTGTATGTTGCTCTAGGTATTTCTGGGGCAATCCAGCACCTGGCAGGCATGCAGACTTCAAAGAATATCGTGGCAATTAACAAAGACGAGGAGGCGCCGATCTTCGAGATTGCTGACTTCGGTATCGTAGGCGATGTCTTTGAAATCATTCCGCAACTCATTGAAGAGATCCAGAAGCGCAAGGGATAAGCCATGAGCGCACGAAATATACGTAGCGGCCTGCCGCGCGTGCCAGGCGGCGACCCCTGGCCGCCAGAAGGTGTCGCCACGCCAGCAACAGATGCCGCGCCGGAACAACCGGCGCATCAGGCAGTAGCGCCTGCGGCATCCGTTAATGCTGATACAGCTAACACCGCTGAGCACACCGCGCCAGCGCAGCCATCCGCTGCAGCAACCGAACAGCCACTACGCAAAGGACTGCCACGGGTGGCAGGTGGAGATCCTTGGCCTGACGTGGCTGCGACTCCGCCGGCTGCAGCGCCCCCAACAGGTGCCGCTCCAGTAGCAGTCCCGCCAGTAGCGACACCTCCAGTTGCAGCACCTCCGATCGCAGCACCTCCGATCGCCGCGCCTCCGATCGCCGCACCTCCAGCTGCCGCCGCCGCGTCCTCGGCAGCATCGCAAACGGAAGTCGAGCTGCGTAAGGGATTGCCACGCACCCCAGGTGGACAGCCGTGGCCGCAACAAGATGTTGCCCAGGTTTCGGCACCGCCAGCCGCCGCGCCCCCTTCGGCGGTTCCACCGGCAGCAGCTCCACCGGCAGCAGCTCCGCCAGCGGCCCTACCTCCTACTGCTGCCGCACCAACCGCGACACCACCCGCAGCCACGCCTCCTAGCGCAGCTGTACCCACGGTAGCCGCAAGCGCGGCGGGTGCTGCTGCAAGCGCAACGCAAAAGAAGTCGCAGACGAAGGCTCAGAGCGTTGAAAAGCAGCCTGCCGAGCGTCCAGCGTGGCTCGGAAAGGCCATCGGCGCCGGCGTCGGTGGCGTGATCTTACTGGCACTCCTCGTGTTCGCGGCGCGTGCTTTCGTGGGTAGCGAGTCCGGTGCGGAGTTCATCGCCAAGTACACCGGCGTAGCTCCGACCCCGGCAAGCACCCCGGTAGGACTTCCGGCATGGCTCGGTTGGTCGCACTTCTTCAACATGTTCCTGATGGTCATGATCATTCGCACCGGTCTGCAAATCCGCGGCGAGCGCAAACCACCGGCGTACTTCACCTCAAAGTCCGGGAAAAAAGTGTCCCTGACTATCTGGTTCCACACTTCGCTTGATCTGTTGTGGCTGCTGAACGGCGTTGTTTTCTTCATCTTGCTGTTCGCCACCGGTCAGTGGATGCGAATCGTGCCGACCAGCTTGGATATCTTCCCAAACATGACTTCGGCAGCAATCCAGTATCTCTCGCTGGATTGGCCGTCCGAGAACGGCTGGATCCACTACAACGCACTCCAACAGGTGGCCTACTTCGTCACCGTGTTTATTGCCGCGCCGCTGGCAGCTATCACTGGCTACCGCATGAGCAATTGGTGGCCGAAGCAATGGAAGTTCTACCCAATTGAATTCGCCCGCAAAGTTCACTTCCCAACGATGCTGTACTTTGTACTGTTCATCTTCGGGCATGTGTTCCTGGTGTTTGCCACTGGTGCGAAGAAGAACCTCGGCCATATGTTCGCCGCTACCCCGGACGGCGGCTGGATGGGCGTCATTTTGTTCCTCGTGTCCGTCGTGGTCACAGTTGGCGCAGTGTTCGCAGCTCGCCCAATGCTGATCGCGCCGATCGCGCGCATCTTCGGAAAGGTAACGAACCGCTAGCTGAGACTCAACTGCCCCCGCTTCCGATCTGAACTGCTCCCCATTAGTTGGACTGAGAAATCAGTTTCCGACTAGTGGGGGCTTTTTCTTGGTTGATATCTTCCGCCTCATGTCACTGCTGGGCCTAACCAACGCGGCATCACCCACTCGCCAAGCCAGCCTTTCTCGCGTTCGATCAACTTTCACTGTCTGTGATCTTCCACTCAAATAATAGCAATTTGTGACTGTGATCGGTTTAATTCAACTTAGACTTATAACACAACCCGTTGCAGGTCGGCTTTAATCCACATTCAAAGTTGCAAGGACGCACAAGTGAAGACCACCCTAAAAAAAATCGCGGCAGCATTGGCCGTTACTGCCACCGCAGTAATGAGCCCCATCCCAGCAGGCGCGCAACCCGCACTTGAGACCACCACCGAGGACGAGTTAGCACCTCAGATATCCCAGTTGCGACATCCTTCCGAACGGGACATCTACGATGTCGACACCTCTGACTGGGACTTCTCAGAGCCCGGCATGAACAAAAACAACATCGACAACCACTACTACGAAGACAAACTCCCCATCGACGATCCAAAGCCGGAGATTATCGAAGGACAGATGCGCTCGGATCGCATGGAGATTCCAGGCGAAGTGGACAAAAAAGAAGCCGACGAAGCAGAAATACAAGAAGCACACGAATTAGGCATCTACCCAGCAGGCGAACAACCCCGCGTTAACACCTTGGCCGCCGATAACTGCCGATCCTACTGGCCCACCACCCACCAGGTCTGCGGAGCCATCCGACAAAAATACGAAGCCCTAGCCACCACATGGGCAGGCAATAACCCCATATCTTTCCTCGGCCTACCCCGCTCCGGCGAACTCACCAACCCCGACGGAGTAGGAAAAAGAACCGAGTTCGATAACGGCTTTATCTACTGGCACCCCGACACCGGGGCATGGTCGGTAACCACCCACAACTCCATCGTGTGGGCGCGCAACGGCTGGGAAGCAGGACGCCTTGGCTACCCCACCAGCGATGAAATCGGCACCGGCGACGGAGTTGGCCGCAAACAATCCTTCCAACGCGGACGCATCTACGGCACCCTGTCCGGACACGTCTCCATCGAAGGCAAGATTCTGGAGAAGTGGATCGAAACCGGAGAAGAAAAAGGACCCCTCGGCTACCCCGCCACCGATGAAGAAGGAACCCCCGACGGCAAAGGCCGCTTCAACCGCTTCGCCCTCGGCATGATCTACTGGCACCCACAATATGGTGCGCATCCGGTGATGGGGGCTATTCTCCTACAATGGGCAAATGCAGGCTACGAGAAAAGTCACTTCGGTTACCCGGTGGAAGATCCACGTCCGCCAAGCCAGTTGGCTGTCCTGCAACGATTTGAGCATCAAGAAATTCGTTACTTCCTCCCTCCAATCCCCAACCTTGCACGGCTTCTTAATGTTCCTTCAAATGAAACTGGCGAGTTTTACGATAGGTACGTCCAGGCACTCAATGAGCACAATATTGATGTTGTAGATGGATTTAACAGTTTGCATGACCATGCTAAATACTCTGCCGATGAAGTTCAAAAAGAGATAGATTCAATGAACGGCTCGCCGAGCACACCATTAGTGGCTTTGGATAAAGAGAGTGCCACAGCGCGGGAAATCGATTCTGGCCCAACCAATAACTGCAGCGACGAGTTCAAGATGCTACCCGGAAATGAACGCACAAACCGTGGGGATATCTTCTATTCGGGTGGAACAACGACCGTTAAAAATGTGAACGTAAACCACGGACACAACGGAATATTCGTTACTGATCACGGCGATTCAGATGCAACGCGGATCGACACAGTTGAAGCACTCAACCCTGAACGCGGAGTTGACAGGGTTCTTGGATCTAAACGAAGGCCGATCTGTTCACCAAGATACTTCTCGGTCAACACAGATCAAAACACCAGATTGAAGGCGGCATCCTTCGCAGAATCGAAAGTAGGCTCAGCGTATGACGCTCGTCCGGAAAGCTTCGCTTTCAGTCGCTATGTAACGAGAGATACGAAGGCATTCAATTGCGCCTCCCTGCTGTGGGCCGCATACATGTCAGCTTCAGATGGGAGCGTAGACATTGGAGATAACAAATATTTTCCAAAATCAGGCGCTCGGTTCTCGGTCTTCCCGATCGACATCGCCAATTCTATCAATACACGAGAGTTTCAATAGATGAACGCTTCTAGCGCGCTGCGGTATATCGCCAGCCTGACAATCATATTTCTCATAGCAGGCTGTGCCACAGATTCGAACAACAATAATACAGCAGAACATGAATCGATCTCGTCTCCACAGTATTGGTCTTTGCTAGGCCAGAACACCGATACTCTTCAACCAGACATTTCCACTAGGGTCCGATTAATTGATGAGCAAGGGAAAAGTGTTGTTACCGAAGAAATGGAATCAGTATATAATGGTCAGGCCGTCAGATTTCAGGACGGTTTTCTCACAACGACACGTACTGATTTCATTCTCCTGAGCAAGAGTGGATCTGAGACTGATCGGATTCCGCACTCAGACCATTCCATCCTCACTGATATCAAAAGTTCAGAAAACAACCAAGCCGTTGCGATCGTTTTCAATGAAGGTTTCGGTCCTCTAAAGGCAGGCAATGTTCTGTATCTCCAAACCCAGGATCGGCAAGCAAGGGCAGAGTCAAACTATTTTCCGTTGGCCTTGACGGTGTGCGACGATGGAAATCTGTTCTGGGTCGATCGGGACGCGAACCAAGCTCTAGCAAAATCACTGTCAATTGATGGCCGACAAACAGAGATGCAAATCCCTTTACAACCATCCGAGACTATCGACGGTATTTTTGATTGTAATCGCAAGTCCCTCGATCTTGTGATTCAATCTGGACCAGCAACACAAAAGGTACGCATCGCTAATCCACTAGATTCTCCGCAGCTCGAGTTTCGTGAGACTGTGGATAAGCTTTGGCCGCTTGAGGTACCAAGAGGGTCCCAGATGCTGGGCCAGGGTCTCCTCACAGTAAAGAGGGACGGTTCATTCCAATTGATCGACACCGAGCCCACAGTCCCAACAATTGAAGGAAAATTCAACATTGGTGAAGGTATGGTCATTTCGGCCACTTTCGATGACCCACTTGTATCAATCGACTTCATCACCCCGCAAGATGGGGAAACCAATATTGCAACTTTTAGAATCTCCAAGCCCAATGAATCTAACGCATTAACAAAAATTCCACGATCCGCCTTTATAGATAAAAATGATATTCAAGACGATTTCAACGGATCTCGAAATATCGGCTCTGTTTTCATCCTGGATAAGGAGAGGTAAAAAAATACAGATTCCTCTTTTCCTTAATCCTCCTGCACAGATTTCATCAATTCTTTACACGAGGTCTTCACCGATCATTAAGGATTAAGTCACTTACGTCTTCCGCACCGTAAGCGACTGCTCCGCACGCCCGACCGGACCGTGCACATCATGCAGCACCGAGGAGGTCAGCCCGATGCCATGCGCACCCCAGGTCACAGCGGTGTCCAGGCCAGTCCACTCGCCTGCCGGTTGCCGGAACAGGTGGATGGTCAGGTCAACGTTCGGGAAAACCCAGTCCTCCGGCGACTGGCGCGGGTTAATACCGTTGGCCGCATCCACACGCGAGATGAACTCCGCCAGAGCGATGGGCTCATCGCCGTCGACAAGCGTGTTCGGCGAGGTCAACCACGTCGCTCCCCTGCCGGCCCGCTTATCGACGGCCTGTCGCGCCTCGATCTGAGCGATGTAACCGCCACCCCATTCCTGGTTGAACGGCCGTTCGGGGCAATCCTGCGGTGCAGGCAAAGTGTCATACTCGATTCCTTCTACCGCGGAAGTATCCGAGGTACACAGGTACCAGGCTCGCGCGATGATCACTGTTCGCCCACCGATTGTGGCAGTGGATTCCACCAACTCGATCGTCCGACCTGGTCGTTTAAGTTCAACCTCGATGGCAACTTCTTGGAACGGCAGGCGCCCGAGGATGTCAAAAGAGATGCGGCTCATGTCGAGCAGTCCGCCGTCGTGCTGCGCTCGGTGTTGCTCGATCACATGCGTCATCAGTCCGGCGAGGCTGGCGAAGTGATAGTCCTCCTTGGACCAGGCACCTTCGGCGTGGATCGTCGGGACATAAATATCCTCGCCGATGCGAGTAAAGAAGCTGTTTTGGGCCATGTTGATTAGTCCTTTCGGATCGGGACAAGAAATCCGCCCCGTGAAACCGCGAAATAGCCGGTTTTCCGGAGTGTTTTTCACGGTTTCACGGGGCGGTTTTCCGGTAGTGGCGACTGGCCGCTACCGCGTGGCTATGTCTTCCAACTCCACGCGATAGTTTGCTGCTGTGTTTTTCTCAATATCCATGAGTGTCACGCCCGGCGCGAGTCGTCGGAGTACGAGGTGATCGTCCTCCACATCGAAAAGACCCAGGTCAGTGATGATGCGCTGCACCACTCCTACGCCTGTCAGCGGCAAAGAGCATTCGCGCACCAACTTCGGGGTGCCGTTCTTAGACACGTGCTCGGTGATCACCACCACGCGCGGGGTGCCCGCCACCAGGTCCATCGCGCCGCCCATACCTTTGACCATCTTCCCTGGGATCATCCAGTTGGCCAGGTCCCCGTTCTGGGCCACTTCCATTGCTCCAAGCACGGCCATCTTGACTTTGCCGCCACGGATCATGGCAAAGCTGGTTGCGGAATCGAAGGTGGCGGCGCCGTCGATAAGCGTGACGGTCTGCTTGCCGGCGTTGATAGTGTCGGCGTCCTCCTCACCTTCGTAGGGGAACGGCCCCATGCCGAGAATGCCGTTCTCACTCTGCAGCACCACGTGTACGCCCTCCGGCAGGTGATTAGCCACCATCGTTGGGATCCCGATGCCCAGGTTGACGTAGTCGCCGTCGTTTAGTTCACTAGCAGCGAGCGCCGCCATTTCATCTCTGCTCCAAGGCATTACCTGCTCCTCACGGTTCGCTGTTCGATCTGCTTTTCAAGCGAAGTGGTCAAAATGTAGTCGATGTGAACGCCCGGGGTATGCACGAGATCCGGGTCGATCCCACCACGCGGAAGCAATTGCTCCACCTCGGCGATGGTGACCTGACCAGATTCGGCGCACAAGGGATTGAAGTTCCGAGCCGTTCGCCGGTACACCAGGTTGCCGGCCTCATCGCCCTGATAGGAATGCACCAGCGCGACATCTGCGACGATGCCACGCTCCTGTACATAGGTGCGGCCGTCGAACTCAGCGGTCGGCTTTCCTTCCGCCACCAGCGTGCCGACGCCCGTAGCCGTGTAGAACGCTGGAATGCCAGCACCGCCTGCTCGGAGTCTTTCAGCAAGGGTGCCCTGCGGGTTGAACTCCACCTCGAGCTCCCCGGCAAGGAACTGGCGGGCGAACTCCTTGTTCTCGCCAACGTAGGAGGACAGCACCTTGCGGACCTGATTGTTTTCCAGCAGGATGCCCAGGCCTTTGCCATCCACACCCATGTTGTTCGACACCACCGTCAGGTTGCGGCGACCAACGTCGCGCAGCGCCTCGATGAGCATGAATGGCACACCACAGAGCCCGAAGCCACCGACGGCGATAGTGTCGCCATCTTTGACGAGGTCCCCGATTAACTCGACAGCGTTGGAACGAATCTTATCCATGCGTTACACCCACCCCAAGACTCGCGGAGCCATCTCGCGCAGCTCAACCTTACGGACCTTGCCCGAGACGGTCATCGGGTATGAGTCAACGATGTGGACGTACTTCGGGATTTTGTGGCGCGAGAGTTTGCCTTGGGCAAATTCGGCGATTTCATCCACGGAGAGATCCTCTACGCCATCATGGACGATGACGTAGGCCATGATCTCTTCGCCATACTTATCGTCTGGCACACCAATAACTTGAGCGTCCACCACGTCTGGGTGGGTGAACAGGAATTCTTCAATCTCACGTGGGTAGATGTTCTCGCCACCGCGGATGAGCATGTCCTTAAGTCGGCCGGTAACCATCAAGTAGCCGTCTTCATCGAAGGTGCCGAGATCGCCCGAACGCATCCAGCCGTCCTCGTCAATGGCCTCAGCAGTCTTCTCCGGATGCTCCCAATAGCCTTGCATGACTGAGTAGCCACGGACGTAAATTTCACCTTGGGTCCCCACCGGGACAGTTTCCCCAGTTTCCTCATTGACCAGCTTGCACTCAATATGCGGCATGATTTGGCCAACGGTATTCACGCGCTTTTCCAGCGGCGCGTCCGAGCGGGTCTGGAAGGACACCGGGGAGGTCTCCGTCATGCCGTAACAAATGGAAATTCCTTCCATGTTGAACTTCTCCATGACTTCACGCATCGTCTTGGACGGGCAGGAGGTGCCAGACATGATGCCGGTGCGCAGCGTTTCCAGGCCATATGGGGAGCCGTATTCCTCGTGATCGTGCGCCTCATCAAGTTCCTTAATGAACATCGTCGGCACACCGTAGAGGGACGTCGCTTTCGCAGCCTGCACGGCCATGAGGGTCTCGCGAGGCTTGAAGGACGGTGCTGGGACGATGAGACAACCACCGTGGCTGAAGATTCCGATGGTAGCCATCACCATGCCGAAACAGTGGAAAAACGGCACTGGTGCGCACACGCGGTCTTCTTCGGTGTATCCCAGGTTTTCCCCGACGAAGAAGCCATTGTTCAGGATGTTGCGATGAGTCAGGGTCGCCCCTTTAGGGAAACCGGTGGTCCCGGAGGTGAATTGGATATTGATGGCATCGGTGTTCTTGATGTCTGCCGTGTGCTCGGAAAGATCATCGATGTCACCATGCATAGCGTCATACCAATCGGAAGAGCCGAAGTAGATCACTTCTTGCAGCTGGGAACCACGCTGCTTACGCGCCTCGTTGAGCATCGTGCGGTATTCCGAGTCCTTGAAGCGACGGGCAGCAAAGACCAGCTTCACGCCGGCCTTCTCCAACACATAGTTGAGCTCAGACTGACGGTACGCAGGGTTGATGTTCACCAGTACCAGACCCAGGTGATGGCAGGTCCACTGTACGACGAGCCACTCCCACCGGTTAGTGGACCAAATGCCCACCCGGTCGCCTTGGCGATAGCCCTTTCGTACCAACTCGCTGGCCAGGCGTAGCACTCGGTTGTAGAAGCGTTCATAGGTGAAGGAAACATCAGCGTAAACGTCAACGATGCAGTCCCGGGACGGGTACTTTTCCACCATTGCACGCAAAATCTGGCCGAGGGTTTCTTCACGCAGCGGTGGTGCGCCTTGGTCCACGGTAGCCCCAATCACGTGGGACAAAAGCTTTCCGTCTTCGCCGGTAGCGATGCTGCCATATGAGGTGGACTGAAATTTGAATGGTGCTGCGGTGCTCATATCGGTGGTCAACTTTCTCTTGAAGGATTAACGCCCTGCTCGGCTGAGAATTGCTTGTGCTTGTCTGAAGAGAGGTTCATCTACCATGCGGCCGTCGAAGCGGAAGGCTCCTTGGTTGTGTTCTGCCTCGGCCAATAGGCGGGTAGCCCAGTCGAGTTGTTCCTCTGAAGGTTGGTAACCAGCGCGAATGGCATCCACTTGAGATGGGTGAATGCACACAGTGGCGGCGTAGCCCAGTGCGGCGGCGTCCGCTACTTCTGCCTTAAGCCCCTCCGTGTTCGGGATATCAACAAACACGGCGTCTAGGGCTGCCTTGTCAAAGGCCGCCGCAGCCAATTGCACGCGCGAGCGCGCATGCTGTGCGACGCCCCGGTAAGTGCCATCGGCGTGCCGTGACGACGTCCCCGAGAGCCCAGCCACTAGGTCTTCGGCGCCCCAGAACATGGCCACCACACTGTCACAGGCAGCTACTTCATCCGCCCGCAGTACCCCCAGCGGGGTCTCAATGAGTGCGATGAGCTGGGCGTCGTTAAGCACTGCGGTTACTGCGGAAACGTCGGCCGCCCCTTCCGCTTTAGGGATCATGACTTGGCGGAACGCACTTCGAGCTACAGCTTGGAGATCCAGCTTTCCATCGGCAGAGTTTGCTGGGTTGATCCGCACAATAACCTTCGCTGGATCAAGATCACAGCTTTCGATGGCCGCGCGTGCCTGCTCCCGATTGCCTGGCTGACAGCCGTCCTCGAGGTCGAGGATGACCATGTCGGCACGCTCAGCGGCCTTAGCAAAGCGATCCTCGCGGTCAGCTGGGGTGAACAGGATCGCAGGCCCAAGCGGGGTCCAGGCACTCATGACTGTCCCTCCGGCTGGCACTGCACCAAGGTGGTGCGCACCGCCTTGCAGACGATATCCCCATGCTGATTACGTCCGATATGCTCTAGTTCCACGATTCCTTGGCTCGGACGCGACTTAGACAAGCGTTTGGAAAGGCAAACAGTCTCCGCGTAGAGGGTGTCGCCGTGGACCATCGGCTTCGGGAAGCTCACTTCCTTAAAGCCCAGGTTGGCGACGATAGTGCCCAGAGTCAGCTGCGAAACGGATAGCCCCACCACCGTGGAAATGGTCCACATGGAATTGACAAGGCGCTGACCATCGAATCCCGGTTGTGCAGCAGACCAATGAGCATCAAGGTGCAGCGGCTGTGTGTTCATGGTGAGGGTGCTAAACACCACGTCATCGGTTTCCGTGACGGTACGGCCCGGCCGATGCAGATAGCGCGCTCCCTCTTCGTACTCTTCGAACCACAACCCACGCTGAATGATATCTGTCATGGTTACAGCCCCAGTTCCCGCGCGATCAGCATGAGCTGGACCTCAGAGGTGCCCTCGCCGATTTCCAGGATCTTCGAGTCGCGGTAGTGCCGGGAGACTCGGTACTCGTTCATGAAGCCATAGCCACCATGAATCTGGGTCGCATCCCGCGCGTTGTCCATCGCTGCCTCGGAGGAAATCAACTTAGCGATGTAAGCCTCCTTGCGGAAGTCCAAGCCCTTGGCCATGCGTGCAGCAGCGGCCATCCAGGCCAAGCGGGCCGTGTGAGCACGGGCCTCCATGCGCGCAATTTTGAATGAGATGGCCTGGTATTCGCCGATCGCACGCCCCATAGAAGTGCGCTCCTTGGCGTACTTCACGGATTCATCAACACACCCCTGGGCGGCGCCGGTAGCCAGGGCAGCAATTGCAACGCGCCCCTCCGCCAGAATGGAAAGGAAGTTCGCGAAGCCACGTCCACGGTCCCCCAACAGGTTCTCCTGTGGCACGCGGCAATCGGCGAAGGTTAGCGGGTGGGTGTCAGAGGCATTCCAACCAACCTTGTCGTAAGCGGGCTCTGCTACGAAACCCGGGGTATCGGCGGGAACGATGATGGTGGAAATTTCCTTCTTACCGTCCCGTTCACCTGTCACGGCGGTGACCGTGTTTAAGCTGGTGATATCGGTGCCAGAGTTGGTGATGAACTGCTTCGAACCGTTGATGATGAAATCGGATCCATCCTCACGCGCGGTCGTGCGGGTAGCACCAGCATCGGAACCTGCGCCGGGCTCGGTGAGCCCAAATCCGGCAAGCTTGGTACCAGCAGTCAGTTCTGGGAGCCACTGCTGCTTCTGGGAATCATTGCCAAAGTGGAAGATGGGCATCGCGCCGAGACCAACGCCTGCTTCCAGGGTGATGGCAACGGATTGATCTACGCGGGCGAGCTCTTCGAGGGCAATGCCGAAGGAGAGGTAATCGCCCCCCATGCCACCGACCTCTTCAGGAAATGGCAGTCCGAACAGTCCCATCTCGCCCATCTGGGCCACGATTTCGTAGGGGAAGGAATGCTCCTGATCGTGCTTGTAGGCCACTGGGTCGACCACTTCATTGGCAAACTCGCGAACGACGCTCTGCAGCTCGCGGTACTCTTCTGGCAAATCGGAGATGTTGATATCAGTCATGGCGAAAATCCTTTGCTGTGAGTTGGTGTTAGGACGTTGGTTCTACGGAGGCGAGCAACTTACCGGCCGGCACTTGTTCACCCGGTTCTGCGTGGAACGTGACCACGCCATCCGTTGCGGCGCGCAGCGTGTGCTCCATCTTCATGGCCTCGACGATGATCACCGCATCGCCTGCAGCCACAGCTGCACCGTTTGCCACGGCGTGTGCGATCACAGTGCCCGGCATCGGCGACACCAGGTTGAGGTCCCCATCCACATCATCTTCAGCGGACCGGACTACTTCGGCGCGACGCAGTTCGCTTGAGCCTCCAGGTCCGGAGATGATGAAGTGTGAGTAGTCTCCCCGGATGTCCACCAGATGCCAGTGAGCAGATGTGCCATCGATGCTGACTCGCCAGTCTTCTTCGCTACCGCCCGCGTGCACGGAAGCAGTGACTGTTTTCGGAGTGGCCCCCTCATCCTCTGGGGTTCCTGCGATGGTGTCGTGCAACACGACTTCCGCCTGGGCAGGGGTTCCGGTGATGCTGACTAGAGTGCTGTCATTGCCGTGCGCAAGCCGGATTTGCTGCGCGGCCGTGCGACCGGGGCGCCAGGCATCGGGTATCGCCCATGGGGAGGCGGGACCGCTTGGCCAGCGCTTGGCCAGCCAAATCATCGCAGCAACCGCCAATGCTCCATCAGAAACCGTGGACACCTGGTACTCGTCACTAACGCTATCAAGCAGTCCCGTATCAAGATCGCCGGCGACGACCGCGGGGACCTGCATGAGGAAGCGACAGAAATCGGTATTTACGGTAATCCCAGCCACATTTGTCTCTGCGAGCGCTTTGTCTAGGCGATGCAGCGCCTCTGCGCGATCCCGACCATGCACAATGACCTTCATCAGCATTGGGTCATACAGGGAAGAGACTTCGGAGCCGTCCGCAATACCGCTATCTACCCGGACCCCAGGACCAGTCGGGATCGTGACCTTAGCAATCGAACCGCCGGTTGGCAGAAAGCCTTGGGCGGGATCTTCGGCGTAGATGCGCGCCTCGATGGCATGCC
The DNA here is from genome assembly GCF_037482625.1 of Corynebacterium sp. H128. Taxonomy (NCBI): domain Bacteria; kingdom Bacillati; phylum Actinomycetota; class Actinomycetes; order Mycobacteriales; family Corynebacteriaceae; genus Corynebacterium; species Corynebacterium sp. H128. The sequence goes on from NZ_JBBHKW010000002.1 coordinate 244,025, forward strand.
CGGTGAGGGTGATGTCCTCCTGCTTTACCGGGAGTTCGTCTCCCCTAGCAACAGCGAGCTGGAGAGCAACCAGGTCTTGGCCGGTGACTTCTTCCGTCACTGGGTGCTCCACTTGGAGTCGCGTATTCATCTCCATGAAGAAGAACTGGTCCGGGCGCGCAGCCGGGACAATGAACTCGACGGTGCCGGCACCGTGGTATCCCACCGATCGGGCGGCATCGCAGGCTGCCTGGCCGATGCGCTCGCGGGTCTCGGCGTCGAGAAGCGGCGATGGCGCTTCTTCGATGACCTTCTGGTGACGGCGCTGCAAAGAGCACTCGCGCTCACCGAGGTGGATCACGTTGCCGTGGGTATCAGCCATGATCTGGACCTCGATGTGGCGCGGGGTGTCCACGAAGTGCTCCAGGAACAGCGTGTCATCGCCAAAGGCACCCCCTGCTTCTCGACGCGCCGACTTCAGTGCCTCCGGAAGGTCTTCGATCTTCTCAACCCGGTGCATGCCCTTACCGCCGCCACCTGCAGAAGGCTTAATCAGTACAGGGAAACCGATCTCAGGAGCCGCAGCAATAATGTCCTCATCGGATAAACCAGGGCGAGAGATACCTGGGACAGTGGGTACATCACGCGCCTCCACAGCCGCGCGGGCTGAGATCTTATCGCCCATCGTTTCAATCGCGCTGGCGGGCGGGCCAATAAATACGATGCCGTTGTTGGCGCAGGCATGAGCGAACTCAGCGTTCTCGGAGAGGAACCCATAACCGGGGTGAATCGCCTGCGCGCCAGAGCGCTTGGCTGCATCGATGATCTTGTCGATCACTAGATATGACTCGCGGGCGGGTGACGGACCGATGTGGATCGCAACGTCCGCTGCGCGCACATGCGGCGCGTCAGCATCAGCGTCGGAGTACACCGCTACGGCAGTGACACCTTGTTGTTTGAGGGTCCGGATGACGCGACAAGCAATCTCACCACGGTTTGCAACCAAAACTGTATCAATCATGCGTTTTCTCCTACATCCGGAAGACACCGAAAGAGGTGTCAGTCAGTGGTGCGCCAGCAGCGGTTTCTAATGCCAAGCCGAGAACACGGCGAGTATCGGCAGGGTCGATCACGCCGTCATCCCAGAGGCGAGCCGTTGAGTAATAGGGGCTGGATTCTCGCTCGAATTTCTCGCGGATAGGCTTTTCAAACTCCTCTTGTTCCTCCGCTGACCAGGTGCCACCGCCACGCTCAATTTGGTTCCGGCGGACAGTAGACATGGTCATTGCAGCTTGTGGGCCACCCATGACGGAGATACGGGCGTTGGGCCACATCCACAAGAAGCGTGGGCTGTAGGAGCGACCACACATGGAGTAGTTGCCGGCGCCGAACGCGCCACCAATAACCACGGTGAACTTGGGCACGCGCACCGTGGCGACGGCGTTAACCATCTTCGCGCCGTGCTTTGCGATGCCGCCGGCCTCGTACTCGCGGCCTACCATGAATCCGGTGGTGTTCTGGAGGAACACGAGCGGGATGCCGCGCTGATCGCAAAGCTCAATGAAATGCGCACCTTTCACTGCGGACTCTCCCATGAGGATGCCGTTATTGGCGATGATGCCTACCCGGTGCCCAAAGATGCGGGCGAAAACAGTGACCAGGGTGGTGCCATACTCTGACTTGAATTCCTGGTATTGGCCACCATCGACTATTACCTCGATGACTTCATGGACGTCATAGGGGACTTTGGCATCGACTGGCACGATGTCATAAAGATCCGTTTGTGGGCGGACTGCATCCTTTGGCTCGCTCAAGTCCCAGTCTGGTTGGCGATCCTGAGGGAAAGTCTCCACAATCTTGCGGACACGGTGCAAGGCGTCCGCATCATCTAATGCGAGATGATCAGTGACGCCAGAGATCTTGGAGTGCAAGTCACCGCCGCCCAGGTCCTCCGGTGTGACGTCTTCACCAGTGGCAGCCTTCACCAGTGGCGGTCCTGCCAGGAAGATGGTGCCCTGTTCCTTAACAATCACCGCCTCATCGGACATAGCTGGAACGTAGGCGCCACCAGCGGTACACGAACCGAGGACGGCTGCGATCTGTGGGATACCAGCGGCGGACATGCGGGCCTGATTGAAGAAGATCCGGCCGAAGTGCTCACGGTCGGGAAAGACCTCATCCTGGTTCAGCAACATCGCACCACCGGAGTCGACGAGGTAGATGCACGGCAGGCGATTCTCCGCAGCGATTTCCTGTGCTCGCAAGTGCTTCTTAACCGTCATCGGGTAGTAGGTTCCGCCAGACACGGTGGCGTCATTCGCCACGATCATGCAGCGTCGCCCCTGCACCAAACCGACGCCGGCGACGGCACCTGCAGCAGCTACTTTGCCGTCATACATGTCATGAGCTGCCAGCGGTGCCACTTCTAGAAATGGGCTGCCGGGGTCCAACAGTTCTTGAATACGCTGGCGTGGCAGCAATTTGCCGCGGCTGACGTGGCGTTCGCGGGCACGTTCGGAGCCACCTTCTGCGGTGGTATGCACAAAGTGGCGCAGTTCAGCGACCAGCTCTTCGTGGCGTTGACGGTTGTTCTTAGGTGCAGTCATTTGGCTCGCTTCCCATTTCAGTTAATGGCGATTAACTTAAATGCGAGACTACCGTCACAGTGTGACCCGTAACACTTTTATTGCTGTGTTAATTTTGCATCACACCAATTTGCTGGTGTTAACAGGCAGAAAAAATGGCGCTACCAGCGCCATGTTGATTCCCCTTATTCACCCCTTGCAAATACCCCCTAGGCAGCTCCAGCCCCAGCGGTGAGTGCCTCCACGGCCATCTCATATGCCTGCTCGCTCACCAGTTCCGGACCAGCCCAGTGGATTACGTGCCGAGCAGAATTGATCAGCCCTGCAGCAAACTGCACTCGCAAGCGAGCAGTCGAACGATCAAGGTCAGGACAAGTTTCTTGGAGCACATCAGTCCAGAGTCGCAGATACATCAGCTGCAAGGAACGCACCTTTGTCATCGCCTCTGGCGCTAAGTTGTGAATCTCCCGCGCTTGCACCCGAATAATGTCCGGCTCGGTAGTGGCAAAGTCCACGTGCCGCTGCACCAACGCCCGCAACAGCTGGCCAGCATCCTCTGAACCCGACTCCTGATGCTGCGCAATCGCTTCCCGAGCGCCATCCACCAGCCGAATCGAAATGTCCACCAGCACTGTCTCCAGCAATTCATCCTTGCTCGAGAAATGACGTAGTACGCCCGGGCCCGATATCCCCACCGCAGCACCTACATCACTCAGCCGCATCTGATGGAAGCCCTTATCCGCCATAATTACAGCTGCTGCCGAAAGCAGTTCAGCACGTCGTCGCTGCTTAGCCTGTTCCCTAGCGGTTGCCACGAGCCACAACCCGATACGCCTGGGAAATCAGCGGCGCGTCAATCATTTCCCCATCTAACTTAAATGCGCCCGCATGACGCTCTGCCTCCGCGACCACCCGCTGGGCCCAATCCAGCTGTTCCGCATCTGGAGCGAAAGCCCGACGCACGACCTCCACTTGCTGCGGATGAATGCAAGCGAAACCCACAAATCCCGCGCGTGCCGCATCAACCGCTTCCAGATACAGCCCTTCCTCGTCCCGGAAATCGGCGTGGACGGCGTCGATAACAAACTTGCCGTGCGCTGCGGCATGGATGTGCATCAGCGATCGAGTCAGCGCCATCGGTGTACGGTACGGTCCGGGGCGCGATTCTGGAGCACCTTCGTCGACAAGCAGGCGCGAGTGAGTGCCGCCCAGCAGCACCGTGAGGTCTTCCGCACCCCAGAAAAGCCCAACCACGTCCTCATGGGCAGCCAACTGTGGCAGCGCAACGACAGCCTGCGGAGTCTCCACCATTGCGATGAGCTGCAGGCCCTGCAGCTGTGCCGGCACCTCAGCCCCCACCTTCGGCACCATTACCAGCCGATAATCGGTAGTTCGCACAAACTCTACGTCAGCCGCGAAGTGCGGAGAATCCGGCCCTACGATACGGACGATGGTGCGCGCCGGGTCCAAGCCACAGTCACGGATGTTGTGGTAGGCCACGCGCCTATCGACGTCCCCCGCCCCGTCTTCCAAATCCAAGATGACCATGTCCGATTTCGCCGCCGCCTTAGGAATAATCTCAGCCCGCCCAGCGGGTGCGAAAAGGATGGCTGGCCCCGCAATGAGATGGTCGAAACGCATAACTACTCCTTGGATGATGAAATCTATGTCCCAAGGATATGTGATTCTCACAAAACAGTTACCCCCGCGTAGCACATTACTGGAATAATGAAATTCAGTTACATGTTCTTTTAAGTGAACTTATCCAGTAGTTATGTCAAGGAGCTTTTCATGTGCCAAGCCGTCCAATGCCCCAAGTGCAACAAGACCACCTGGAGCGGTTGCGGAAACCATGTCGATCAGGTGATGGCAGGCATCGCACCCGCCAATCGCTGTCAGTGCAAGCCACAGACCACGGCCGAAGCACGTGCTGCTAAACCTGCCGGGATGCTGGGCCGGCTATTCGGGGGTCGCTAACGTGGCACGCACCATCATCATCGGCGGTGTCGCTGGTGGCATGTCTACCGCAACGCGCTTGCGCCGTAACGACGAAGACCATGAGATCACTGTCTTTGAACGCTCCGGTTACGTCTCCTTTGCCAACTGTGGCCTGCCATACCACCTCGGTGGTGTCATCGAGAACCGCGAGGCACTGCTCCTGCAGACTCCGGAGTCATTGCACGAGCGTTTCAACATCGATGTGCGCGTGCGGCATGAAGTCATGTCCATTGATGCCGCCACAAACTCCGTGGTCGTGCGCAACCTCGACTCGGGAGTGGACACTGAGGAGCCCTACGACAATCTCGTTCTCGCACCCGGCGCGCAGCCGTTCATCCCGCCTATCCCGGGTATTGAGCGTGCCGCCTGCCTGCGCACCGTAGAGGACCTTGATCACCTGAAATCCCTGGTCTCCCCTGACATACAGACTGCTGTTGTAATTGGTGGCGGTTTCATCGGCGTTGAGGTCGCGGAGAATCTGCAACACCGTGGCCTGGCCGTCACTTTGATCGAAGCAGCTCCCCAGATCATGGCGCCCTTCGACCCCGAGATAGCGATCCTACTGCAGCGTCGTCTCGAAGCGGGCGGCATTGACGTGCGCACCAACGCCATGGTCACCGCCATCGGCGAAAAGGACGTGACAGCCGGCGAGGAACACTTCCCCGCCGATGTGGTCATCGCAGCTATCGGCGTGCGCCCAGATGCTGACTTTATCGCCGAGGCAGGCATAATGACGGCACGCTCCGGGCACATCCTCGTCGATGAATTCGGCCGCACCAACGTGGCGAACGTCTACGCCTTAGGAGACGCCGTGATGAAGCGCGACTTCCTCGATGGCTCCGATAACCCCCTGCCGCTTGCGCAGAATGCGAACCGCCATGGCCGTGTCATCGCCGACGTGATCGCTGGCCGTTCGGTGGCTACCAAACCGGTGTATGGCACCTCTATCATCGGCGCTTTCGGCTTCGCAGTCGCAGGCACCGGCTGGAATGAGAAGCGACTGCAGGCTGCGGGCCGCGAGTATCGCGCGATCCATACCCACCCGATCAATCACGCTGGCTACTATCCGGGCGCGAAGCAAATGACCATCAAGCTGCTGGTCGATCCAGCTACCGATGCGATTTTGGGCGCCCAAGCTGCGGGTGAGGCCGGCGTCGATAAGCGTATCGACGTCATCCTCACCGCCATGACGGGTGGCCTAACGGCTTCTGATCTAGCCGACCTAGAGCTGGCCTACGCTCCGCAATTCGGCATGGCGAAGGATCCCGTTGCGCTTATCGGCATGGTGAATGACAACATGGTCGCAGGCGAGAAGACGATCCAGTGGCATGAGCTGGCTTCATCCAAGCTTCCGCTCATCGATGTGCGTACCCCCGGAGAATATGCTTCCGAGCCGATCCCGGGCGCGGTGAACATCCCGGTGGATGACCTCCGCGATCGCATCGATGAGGTACGCGAATTGGCTGCTGGCGGCCCCGTGATAGTGCATTGCCGCGTTGGCTTGCGTGGCCATATTGCAATCCGCACCCTTGCCGGCCTGGGCATCGAAGCGATCAACCTCGACGGCGGTTACCTGACATGGGAAGCTGGTATCGCTTCACAGGACTAGTTTTCTGCCCGGACAGCGCACTGGCCGGGCAGCTCGTTTCCACAATTTACGAGCAGCCCGGCCAGTTTTTCATGCATACTAGTTTCATTAACAATACCCCCGGCAGATCTAGGAAGCACTGTGTCAACTGCGGTTCCCGCCACTCTTGTTGAGCGAGCTCTATCTCTTATTCTCGATTCCCTCTTTATCGGTGCGCTGTGCGGTATCGCTACGTGGCTGCTGCGCCTAGAGGTAGTAGATCATTCAGAGCTGATTTTCGCGGTGTACAAGATTGGCGCAGAGACGTTAGTAGGCACCACGTTAGGAAATCGGGACTTCGAATTGATTTCGGAGATCGAAACCGATTCCTCTCTGCATGCATTCGCAATCAATGGCTGATTCTTCCTATGATGTGCGCTTCTTTCGCCCCTACCGTCGGCAGCGTAATGGGCACGATAATGTTCGCCGTCGGTGCCGTGTCATTTTCCAGCAGCAAGAGATTCCAACATATCTATGACGGCTGGGCTGGAACAACCGTCTTGAAGAAGCCAGGACAGTGACATATGCCTGGTTCGAGGCCATTAGAAAATCCTTAGTACAGTTCGAAAGTTTGTTACCATGCCCCTATGAATAGCGAACTTCGGGCATTGTCCATCATGCCGGCTTCCCGAACGCGAAGGATTTTCGCCTACTTTTTAGACAACTGCGTCCTTCAGGTAGCTTGCGTCGTCATCGCGCTGCTAATTCAATGGGCGTTCTCTCTAAATAATCCGCCGAATCCCGTTGGCCTGTTTGGCTTGATCTTCGGCCTGTACAAGCTCGTGTGCGAGTGGATTTGGCGCAAGAGCTTCGGCCACGCTTGCCTCGACATCATGGTCACCTATGAACGATACAGCTGGTGGCGACCGCTGCTACGCAACAGCTGGTACTTCATCCCCTTCTGCTATTCCCTGTTCATCTCCCACATGGATGATCCTGACTCCAGCGAACTAGACTTCTTAATCGGACTGACCTTGTTGGTTTCCACCAAAAAGCGTCACGTATTCGACTGGCTCGCCGGCGCCAGGTTGATACAAGCAAAGTAGACGGCGCCAACCGAAATCGGTTGGCGCCGGAGTATCCAGGTGTTATTAGTGCGAGAAGTGACGCACGCCTGTGAGGTACATCGTCACACCAGCGTTGTTGGCGGCTTCAATGACTTCAGCATCACGGATCGAACCGCCTGGCTGCACCACGGCCTTTACGCCAGCGTTGAGCAACACTTCTAGACCATCTGCAAATGGGAAGAACGCATCAGAGGCCGCGTAGGAACCGCGTGCGCGCTCCTCGCCGTCGGCAAGCGTGTTGGCGCGCTCGACGGCGAGCTTGGCGGAGTCGACACGGTTGACCTGCCCCATGCCGACGCCTACAGAAGCGTTGTTCTTAGCAAGCAGGATGGCATTGGACTTGACTGCACGCACAGAACGCCATGCGAACTCGAGTTCGGCCAGGTCAGCATCCGAAAGTGCGGCGCCGGAAACAAGCTGCCAATTGGCCGGATCATCACCCTCAGCCTGGTAAAGATCTGGCTCCTGGGTGAGGATACCGCCGGAAATGAACTTTTTCTCGGTAGTCGGTGCCTCATATTCCGCGACCAGGATACGAATGTTCTTCTTGGTGGCCAGGATTTCCACCGCCCCGTCTTCATAGGAAGGCGCAAGGATAACTTCAGTGAAGATGTCCTTTACCTGGTTTGCCATCTCCACGCTAACCTCGCGGTTGACTGCGATCACTCCACCGTAAGCGGAAACTGGATCGCAAGCGTGTGCCTTGAGATGCGCGTCAGCGATGGATTCTTCGGAGACCGCGACACCACAAGGGTTGGCGTGCTTGATGATGGCAACGCAAGGACGCTTGTGGTCCCATGCAGCTCGCCACGCAGCCTCAGCGTCTTGGTAGTTGTTGTAGGACATTTCCTTGCCGTGCAGCTGCTTGGCGTTGGCGAGGCCCTTGGTACCGATGCGGGTAACCGTTGCGGACTGGTGAGAGTTCTCGCCGTAGCGCAACGAAGTGGCTGCTTCCTGGTCGGAAAGCTGGCCAACGAGCCAACTGGAAACAGCGGCATCGTAGTCGGCGGTATGCAAAAACGCGTCACGAGCTAGTTCGCGGCGCTGCTGCAGGGTGAAACCACCGGCTCCCAGAGCCTCGATAACGTCGCCGTACCGAGCTGGGTCTACCACGATGGACACGGATGGGTGGTTCTTGGCCGCAGCGCGAACCATCGAAGGGCCTCCGATGTCGATCTGCTCAACACAGTCATCGAAGCCAGCACCGGATGCCACGGTCTCGCGGAATGGGTACAGATTGACCACCACGAGCTGGAATGCGTCAATGCCTAGGTCATGGAGCTGGTTGAGATGATCCTCTTTGCGGGTATCCGCGAGGATGCCAGCATGCACACGAGGATGCAGGGTCTTCACGCGGCCTTCCAGACACTCTGGGAAGCCGGTGAGCTGCTCAACGGGGGTTACCGGGATGCCGAGATCTGCGATCTTCGCCGCGGTGGAGCCGGTGGACACGATTTCCACGCCCGCCTCGTTCAGTGCTCGTGCCAAATCCTCGAGTCCGGTCTTGTCATAGACGCTGACGAGGGCGCGCTTGATGTCCTTACGGTCTTCGCTCATGTAAAAAGCAACCCTTTCAATGGAAATTTTCCGATTGATATCGATACTATTGCGCTTCACATGGATTAGACGAATTCAGCACGCGCACTATGAGATCGCGTTCGGCTACCTTGATGCGCTCATGCAAACTCCCCTCTGTGTCCCCTGGTTCGACAGGGACCGCAACCTGCGCAATGATCCGCCCCGTATCGACGCCGGCGTCCACCAAATGCACGGTGGAACCAGTGATTTTGACGCCGTACTCTAAAGCGTCACGCACAGCATGTGCTCCCTTGAAAGATGGCAGCAAAGCAGGATGGGTATTGATTACTGAGCCTTCAAATCTGCACAGGAAAGCCGAACCGAGGATGCGCATGAAACCCGCGGACACGATCAAGTCAGCGTCGAATTTCGCGACCGCTGCCGTCAGCGCTTGATCCCAATCTTCGCGATTGGAGTATTCCTTATATATAACAGCCTCAACTGCAACACCTTCATCAGAAGCAACAGTTGTTGCGCGGCAGTCTCGATCAACCACTACCCCGACAACCTCATAGCCATCACCACTACTGCGGATGATCGATTCCAGCAAGCTCCCCGTACCAGAAGCCAGCACCACTACGCTCTTATGTTTCATCAGGTTGCGCTTTCTCCTCGGCTTGCAGTTCTGTCTCTGTTTCAGCTTCAACCGCGGGGTCATCTCCGACCTCTTCTACCGCAGCCTCAGCCTCGGAAGGCGCGTCATCCGGTACGACTCTGGTCAAGTGCATATCGGCCACGGCGTCTTGTTCAGAATCATCGGCAGCCTCACTTTCAGAGGACTCCTCAGCATCGTCCGCTACTACCGTGGCAGCGTTTAGGTCGTCGTCGGCAAGCTCCGGCATCCGACTGTCCAGCAGCCATCCGACGCCAGCGATGAGCGCGCCAGCCCCCCACAGCCACAGCGGAACCGACAACAATGCCATCCACCACACCGGACCGATGAACCCATAGCCGCCGAGTGTGCCGGAGGCAAAAATCCAAGCAATCAGAGAAATTCCTGCCGACCACAAGCCTGCCAAACCCACAGTCCGAAACGGTCGACGCGCAGACCGCAGGTGCCGATAGGACACAAATGCGGCAATGAAGAGTGGCAGCACAAGTAGTGCCCATGCATAGGGCCATACATGCCCCGGGATTGCCGCGAGTATCGGCAAAGGTGGCAGTGGCACGAGGTAAGCGCCAAATAGACTTAGTGCCCCCTCGCCGAGCGTGAACTCACCGCCCGTGAGAACGAAAACAACGCCGAGGAGAACATTCGGCAGATACAGCAAGCTCAGTCCGCTGAGCCCAAGCGCTGCGCCAGGCTGCGACATACTGCGATACAAATCCGCCGCAGTCGACCAATGCGCAACAAGCAACGCGAGGAAGATCAGACCCGCAGCAACTAACAAGCCGGCCCAATATTTGAGCGCGAGAACTGCGGTATCGAATAGGTCCGCATCAGGCGCATAGCGACGCTCCAGTGCGCGCCACAGCCGAGGCCCCATCCCGATCAGCAAAGCGAGGAGGTGCACAAGCACAGTCCGCCCCAGCATTCCTGGCACGGAGGCCACCGCAACTGGATAGACCGATCCGGCGTCGAGAAGCATTGCCGACGCCGTGAGCGTGAGCAAAAAAGGAACGCCCAGCACGCAACCCGCCAGCACATAAAGGTCAGCAAGAGAGACCTTGTCTTTAACCACTGCATATACCCGCCAGGCAATAACGGCGATCAAGAAACAAGCGGGCAGCAACGGCACATAACCGAGCTCTGTACCTTTGCTAGCCACCGGCGCAGCATTAGCCACCAACCACAGCTGAGCAACCGTGGCAGGAAGAGCGACAAAGCTGGAGCTGGAGACCAAAATCGCCGCAATTGCCATCACAACCACTAATGAGACGATGATCACATTAGCAATCAAGATGAGCGGAAGAAATTCCCGCAGCCGGTCCCTATTACTGTGCCGCTCGCGCGGTTGAACCGGCGTCGCCCGTGCCCGCTGCTGCACGGCGCTTCGAATTAAAGACCGGCTTCGGCTGCGATACTTTCGGTCCGGGCGGGCCTGTGGGCTTGTGTTTTTACTCATCACAACCACTGTGCCACGCAAAACCTAGCAAGCGCGGAAAGGCACGTCTGAACTAAGGAAAAATTGCGCTTGTATCCAAACGCGTAGTGTGACCTATCACCCCACTTGAGAGTCCCTCATTTAGAACCCTCAACAGCACCTTTAGACTTTTTCAATCTCAGAAGAAGGTTTTGTTAGAAATTCTTCGAATGCGCTTGCCTCGAATGTAACGAAGCGCTATCGTAATCTCTCGTTAGGTAACAAGACGGTCACAAAATGATTTTGTGAGTAACGATGGAAGAAGGCTACATGCAACAGCGCGCAACGCGGAACGGCGTCGGACGCCACCGCAAGCAAAGCGTTTCGCCTACGACCAAAGGACGCGTCGCTCTTGTCGCAGTCGCCACAGGCGCAGTTTCCACTGCAGGTGCCGGTGGAGTTGCAGTAGCAGAAGCTACTCATACTGAAGCCCAGTCCCAGCCTGCTATCGAGCTCGCTGCAGACACCAACGCTGCTTTTACCAATGCGACGCCGCAGATCCTCGCAATCGCCGAGTTCAAGCCATTGGCGAACCTTGATGAGCAGGTCAACAAAGCGATCCAGTACAGCCAGGAGCGCATTGCCGCTGACCTCGCCGCCCGCGCACCACAGGTAGTTCGCCCAGCTGAAGGCGCATTCACCTCTGGCTTCGGCGCACGCTGGGGAACCACGCACAACGGCATCGACATTGCTAACTCCATCGGCACTCCAATCGTTGCTGCAATGGACGGCACCGTCCTCGAAGCTGGCCCAGCCTCCGGCTACGGAAACTGGATTCGCATCCAGCATGAAGACGGCTCTATCTCCATCTACGGCCACATGGAGACCCTCGATGTCACCGCTGGACAGCATGTTACCGCTGGCCAGAAGATTGCCGGCATGGGCAGCCGCGGCTTCTCCACCGGTTCCCACCTGCACTTCGAAATTCACCCAGACGGCAAGACCCCAGTGGATCCAATCCCTTGGTTCGCAGCCCGCGGTGTGAACATTTCCTAAAACTTCTGTCTAAAAGACGCCTAGGCCTCCTGCAATTGCAGGAGGCCATTGTGTTTTTAGGAACCCCAGCACGACCATGATTTCAGGATCATGATTGTGCGAGTAACATCGCAATTTCTGCTTTCCGCAACGCAGCACAACGCTGACAATCATGATCCTGAAATCATGGTCGTGCGTGAGCTAATACCGCAACGCCCTACAGCTTCTCCATCGGCACTCCGCCGATCAGCATGAGTCGCACCTTCCCAGCAGACCCGAAATCGATCATCACAGTTGCGCGAGGCCCAGAGCCATCCACCGAAAGTACCTTTCCTAAGCCGTACTTCTCATGGTTGACGCGATCTCCGACTGCAAGCTGGAGATTGTTGTTGAGCGAGCGCTTCGGCGCTGCCGGAATCGTCGACCTGCTTGGCGGCGTCCGATAGCTCTGGCCGCCCCAGTCAGAGCCACCCGAGTAGGACCCCGAGGAACCCCAGGACGAGCCGCCGAAGCCTCGCTCCGGCTCGGTACGCTTCCAGTCAATGAGATCGGTGGGGATTTCCGCTAAGAACCGCGATGCAGGATTCGTCAACGGATTGCCCCAGGAGCTTCGCAGCATCGCACGCGAGAGGTACAGACGCTTCCGGGCGCGAGTGATGCCAACGTATGCAAGTCGTCGTTCCTCCGCGAGTTCCTTCGGATCCCCCAGCGCCCGCAGGTGCGGAAACTGGCCGTCTTCCCAACCAGTGACAAATACGACCGGAAACTCGAGCCCCTTCGCTGTATGCAGCGTCATGAGGGTGACCACGCCTTGTTCACCATCCGGGATCTGATCCGCATCGGCGACCAGAGAGACCCGTTCTAGGAAGGCTTGCAACGAACCGGGATCCGGCTCGCCTTCCGCAGGTTCCACGCCTTCTTCTTCAGCGAAGGCCACAACGTTGGCGGCCTCGGAGGAGAACTCGCGGGCAATGGAAACTAGCTCGTTAAGGTTGTCGAGTCGCGCACCATCCTGCGGATCATTGGACACTTCGAGCTCTGCCTTGTATCCGGTCACGTCTAAAACTGCCGAAACAACATTGCCGATGTTGGGCAACCCGGTAGTCTCATCGACGTCGGCAAGCGCTGAACTGCGCAGTTCAGCCATCATGTCGTTAAATTTGGCCACTGCGTTCCGGCCTCGCCCACCAAGCAGGTTGACTTCCCCAGCAGCCGCGTCTGCCAACGCCTGCGAAAACGGAATGCTGTGCTGCTCCGCATGCAGACCAATGAAGGCAATCGCCCTGTCACCGATGCCGCGTCGTGGAGTGTTAATGATCCGCCGCAACGAGACGGTGTCATCAGGGTTCTCAAGTACACGCAAGTAGGCGACAATGTCACGGATTTCTTTGCGCTCGTAGAAGCGTGTACCACCCACCACCTTGTACGGGATACCCGTGCGCATGAACACGTCTTCCAGTGCACGCGAGGAGTTATTCGTGCGGTACATAACTGCGATATCGCCAAAGTTCAGGCCGCCATCGACAAGCCGGTCTATTTCTGTGGCCACAAATCGTGCTTCATCGTGCTCGTTATCGGCCACGTAGCCGACGATGGGCTCGCCAGAACCCAACGCCGTCCACAGCTTCTTCTCCCGGCGATTCTCGTTCTGTGCAATGACCGCATTTGCAGCAGACAGAATCGTCTGGGTGGAGCGGTAGTTCTGCTCCAACACGATAGTGCGCGCTTCGGGGTAGTCCTTTTCAAATTCCTCAATGTTGCGAATCGTCGCGCCACGGAAAGCGTAAATGGACTGATCTGCGTCACCGACCACTGCCAACTCTGCCGGCGGGACCGCATGCGGTTCGGATGAAGGGCGTCCCACTAGCGTCGCTACCAGGACGTATTGAGCGTGGTTGGTGTCCTGATACTCGTCGATCAGTACATGTCGGAAGCGACGCCGATAGTGCTCCGCCACCTCTGGATGCCGCTTGAATACACCGACTACCTCGCCAATCAGGTCATCAAAGTCCACCGCATTTGAGCTGCGAAGTCGCCGCTGGTACTCGGTGTATACCCGGGCTACGGTCATCGCATAGGGCTCTCCCCCTGCTTGCTCCAGCGCCTCTGCTGGAGTGAGGAGCTCGTTCTTGTGGTTAGAAATTGACGTCGCCAGTCCGCGCGCACTGAATCGCTTTGCGTCTAGTTCCATGTCCTTAGCAATCATCGTGAGCAGACGCTTCGAATCGTCGCTGTCATAGATCGTGAAGTTGGTGTTCAGGCCGTCGACAAGCCCCGCCTGCTGCCGCAGAATTCGCACACACGTCGAGTGGAAGGTGGAAACCCACATTCGTTCCGCAGCCGGGCCGACTAGCCCCATCACGCGCTCTCTCATCTCAGCGGCCGCTTTGTTGGTGAAGGTGATCGCCAGAATCTGACCTGGATGCACCCCGTGTTGCAGCAGATAGGCAATGCGACGCGTCAGCACAGCAGTCTTACCGGAACCAGCGCCAGCAACGATCAGCAGCGGCACCCCACGGTGTTCGACCGCTGCGCGCTGTTCGGGATTGAGCCCCTCCAGCAGATCCGAAGTAGAACCGAACGCATCTGCGCCGCTTATCGACGGCCGACGCGCACCAAACGGATGGGATTGTCCAAAGCTATTGTTCATAATGCTCTACAGCCTACTGCTAGGCCCGGACACCGACTGTGACGTGGCAGAATAGAAAGCTATGAGCGAAGACTTTGAAATCCGGATGCCTTCCGGCACCGATGATCCCCTTTCAGACGCGGAGATCCAAAAATGCCGGGAGGAAATAAACCGTCTGGACAATGTAATCCTCGATGCTGTGAAACGCCGAACTGAAGTATCCAAGGCTATCGGCCGCACCAGAATGGGCGCTGGCGGTACACGACTCGTCCACACCCGCGAAGTAGCAATTATCAATCGCTTCCGTGAGGAAATCGGCGAAGAAGGCCCAGCTCTAGCCGCAATCTTGCTCCGAATGGGGCGCGGAAAACTGGGTTAAAAGCGGGAAGCTCAAACCCCAACTACTGTGGAGGGAAGTTACTTACCCGCGACAATTTGGGAGCACAACCGCCATGGATATCACTAGCACCACCTCGTGGAACGAACTGGCCACGCAGCACGCAGCCTTCAAGAATTCCAGCCTGCGCGACCTCTTCGCTGCCGACCCATCTCGCGCTGAAAAGCTCACTTTCGATGCCGCAGGCCTGCGCGTCGACCTGTCCAAGAACCTGATCGACCAGGATGTCATCAATCGCCTGGTAGCAGTCGCAGAGGCCGTCAAGCTGAAAGAGCGCACCGCGGACATGTTCAAGGGCGCGCACATCAACAACACCGAGGATCGCGCGGTGCTACACACTGCACTGCGTATGCCGGTGGAAGACTCTCTGGAGGTCGACGGCCAAGACGTGGCAGCAGATGTCCACGAGATCCTCGGTCGGATGCGCGACTTCGCCCACGACCTGCGTTCCGGCGAATGGCTCGGACACACCGGCCACACCATCAAGACCATCGTTAACATCGGCATCGGTGGCTCTGATCTCGGCCCAGCCATGGCAACGAAGGCACTGCGTCACTACGCAGTCGCCGGCATCGACGCCATGTTCGTCTCCAACGTTGACCCAGCTGACATGGTGGCCACCCTGGAGGTCCTCGACCCAGGCTCCACCCTCTTCGTCATCGCATCCAAGACCTTCACCACCCAAGAGACGCTGGCAAACGCTCACGCCGCCAAGCGCTGGCTGCTGGAAGCTTTCGAAGGCGACGAGTCTGCCATCGCGAAGCACTTCGTGGCGGTTTCCACTAACGCTGAAAAAGTCGCAGAATTTGGCATCGATACCAAGAACATGTTCGGTTTCTGGGATTGGGTAGGAGGTCGCTACTCCGTAGATTCCGCCATCGGCTTATCTCTCATGGCTGTCATCGGTCCGATGGACTTCATGCGTTTCCTGGAAGGCTTCCATGCGATGGACGAGCACTTCCGCACCACCCCATTTGAGAAGAACGTCCCAGTGCTCATGGCTCTGCTCGGCATCTGGTACTCCAACTTCTACGGCGCCGACACCCACGCAGTGTTGCCTTATTCCCAAGATCTGGCCCGCTTCCCTGCTTATCTACAGCAGCTCACTATGGAGTCCAACGGCAAGTCGGTCCGTCGAGACGGCACCGCGGTCACCACCGGCACCGGGGAGATCTACTGGGGCGAGCCCGGCACCAATGGCCAGCACGCTTTCTTCCAGTTGATTCACCAGGGCACCCGGATGATCCCAGCAGACTTCATCGGCTTTGCCCGCCCGAAGGAAGACCTGCCAACCGCTTCCGGCGAAGGCTCCATGCATGACCTACTCATGTCCAACTTCTTCGCACAGACCAAGGTGCTCGCCTTTGGTAAGGACGCTGCCGAGATCGCTGCCGAAGGCGTCCCCGCAGAGTTGGTGAACCACAAGGTCATGCCTGGCAACCGCCCTACCACCACAATCCTTGCACCAGAGCTCACCCCGGCTGTGCTCGGCGCACTCATCGCGCTCTACGAACACATCACCTTTGTGCAGGGCGTTATCTGGGACATAAACTCCTTCGACCAGTGGGGAGTTGAGCTTGGCAAAAAGCAGGCCGGCGATCTGCTCCCCGCCGTGACTGGCGAGGCAAAGGCTGACTCCGGAGACTCCTCCACTGACAGCTTGATCGGCTGGTACCGATCCCAGAAGTAGGCACCACGCGAGTCAGCCGCCAGTTGGATGCTTGATTTTCGAAGATGGCTCCAGCTGGCGGGTTATCCCGAGCAAGCTAACGGAAGGTAGCTCATGGCCGAAAAGAGAAGAAGCATTCAAAGCAATGCTCAAATCGCGGCCGAGGTGGTGAAGGTTTTGGCTGATGCCGCCGCAAACGACAAAGTCAAGGACGTTGCGAACCGCCTGGTTCACGCCGGTGGGGACGCAGCGAATCGAATTCTGGCAGCCGCGAAAACGCGGGATCCCTTTGATGACCTCGAAGCCAAACTCGATGCTATGGCGGAGTTGGTTCACAGTGAACAAGGCCAGCGCCTGCCCCTTAAGGATCGTGAAACGGTGCTGCAGGAATGCGAGACCTTTAAGCGCGGCATCCAGATTTCTAGGTCGCTGCATGGGCGCGAGCAACGCCAAAAGCTCGCGATGCTCCGCAAGCAGATCAATGCGCGTTTCGACGCCGTTTTTGAGCTTGCTATTCTCAACAGCCCTCGTATCAAGGGGTAGCAATCCCTGCGTGGTCAACCTCATCCCCAGCCCCGTGGATGATACGCTTTAGCTTTGACCAGCGTTTTCTGATCGAACTGCACAAAGGACTAGAGCAATTTTTTCTTCCATTGTTGACTGGGTAGTTTCCCTCATGGCCACGCTCGGTGCCCCCGGCGTAGGCATCGCAATTCTGCTGGAGAATCTCTTTCCTCCAATCCCATCCGAAGTTGTTTTGCCGCTGGCCGGCTTTACAGCTGCGCAAGGAAAGATGAATGTCTACCTGGCATTTGTCTTCGCAACCATCGGTTCCGTCGTCGGCGCCTACATCCTGTACGGTGTGGGCGCTGCTATTGGTGCTGAGAGACTACGCAAGATCGCGGACTGGATGTGGCTGACCACTCGGGAAGACGTGGACAAATCTCTGGAATGGTTTGACAAGTATGGCCCTTGGTCCATCTTTTTCGGTCGATTGATTCCAGGCATTCGTTCCCTGATTTCCATTCCGGCAGGTATTGACCGCATGAATCTGTTCATGTTCGGTCTGTACACCACGATCGGTTCGGCCATTTGGAACGCGATCCTCGTAGCCTTGGGCTTCTGGCTTGGAGACCGCTACACCGTCGTCGCTGATGTCATCGACAAGTACTCCAGCGTGGTGTACGCCATCGTCGCCGTTGTGCTCGTATGGCTGCTGGTGCATCTGATTCGTCGCGACCTCAAATCAAAGCGCGCGGCGGAAAACAAAGCCTAGCGGCTGGGCCGTCACGCACGCCGACCGCGGCGGGAAGACTGAACGCGCTGCATTCGTCGCTTACATCTTCACCATCGGTTCGTAACCGTAGGGGATGCGGTCGGAGGCAACAATAGTTTTGCCGAATGGGAAGCAAGTGACCGGTATCATCTTGAGATTTGCCCAGGCTAGCGGGATCCCAATAATCGTGACTGCTTGCGCGACCGCTGTGGTGACGTGACCAAGAGCTAACCACAGCCCAGCCACAAGGAACCACACGACGTTCGACAGCGCACCAAGCGGAGAGCTACCCGAGGTTGGTTGCACAACAGTGCGGCCAAATGGCCACAAGACGTAATTTGCGATGCGGAAGGCTGCTACCCCGGCCGGGATTGTGACCACAAAAATGCAAGCAATGATGCCAGCCAAGTAGTAGCTCAAGGACAGCCAGATTCCGCCGGTGATGACCCAAATGATGTTCAGGATGGTTTTCATGCCTCCAGCATATGGCTTCGCGCTCTTAGGCGACACGGGTGATCTAGAATATGTCTGTGGCTACCGATGACATTCGACTTTCTGATTCCGAGCGTTCTGTTGCGCTACAGGCTCTTGGCACTCACTTCGCCGAGGGGCGCATCGACATGACTGAGTTCAACGAGCGCACAGAGAAGGCAGCTACCGCACGAACGTTCAGCGAGTTGAAGGAACTGTTCGAAGACTTACCCGGCGGCGTCCCCTTCACTGTGGGAGCCACCGGGCTGCAAGCTCAGCTTCCGGCAGCTACTCCCCTAGCGGACATTGCCCCTGACGTGGCAGAACTGAATGATCTGAAGGCGCGTGGCAGGAAGATCCAGGTCCTCGATTTAGTTTTCACTGCCGTGGGGCTGACTGTATTTTTCGTCGGGATGGCTCTTGACTGGTCTTATTTTTGGGTAGCCATGTTGGCTGCCGGCGCAGGCATGGTGGGATCCCGTGCGCTGCTTCGCTTCGACGAACACGAAGAAAAGGCTTTTGAGTCGCTCGAAAAGGCAGAGGCGAAAGCAAAACAGCAGCGGCTTATCGACGCCGAAAAGCGCCTCCGCGAACTCGAAGGCTAGCCACGCAGCTGGCAGTTGGGGCACCACCACACAATTCTTTCGAGTTCATCCGGATCCCACTGCAATGAGTCTTTCAATATCGGAGTACCGCAACGCCGACATGGTTGGCCGTGCCGCCCAAAGACGTAGCTGTTTTCCCCAGCGCGTTTCACTCCGGTAGTCACCCGGATCGGCGAGTTTCGGTTCTCCCACATGACGCGCCGGGTGATAGCTAGGACTCGCGGCACGTCCACATGAGCTACTGGTGTACCGGGATGAATGCCAGCAAGGAAGCAGATTTCTGCTCGGTACTCGTTACCCACCCCAGCAAGGTTCTTCTGATCTAACAGCGCCGATCCGATGGGGCGTTCGGGCCGCGCAGCAATTCGACGTAGCGCTGCCATTTTCCCGTATTCTTCCCAATCGGGATAGAGGACATCGGGGCCGAGATACCCCATTTTTTCGGCGTAGCTACTGGCCGGAAATACTTCGACCAGTCCTAGTTCGAAACCAATGACTTCGATGGGCCGGGGCTCGTCCCGGAACTGCAGCACTACGCGGGCGAGGTGTCCCTGTTTCGGCCACTTATCCCCCAGGCGATGGATTGCCCAGGTTCCTTCCATCTTCAGGTGCGTGTGCAAAATATTCCCGCCGCTGAACTGCATGAATAAGTGTTTGCCATAAGGCCAGAGTCGCTGTACCCGCTCGCCGTCGAAGCGTGTCAGTGCCACGCTCGGTACGCGTAGAGACGTAGCGAGCACCTCCCTGCCTCGCAAGAACTGCAAGCGTTTGGAGAGTTGGTAAACGGAATCTCCCTCAGGCACCTATTGCCCCTTTCGATTGAATGGGTTCCCAAAGCTCAGTGGCGGTGGGTCCTCAGACCATTCGGAACGGTCTTCTTCATTGTCATCAAAGGACACGGCATCTTTCAGCGAGCGGCCACGCTGCGGTGCTTTCCTAGCAGCACCGCGATCTGCGGGTCTCCCACCGATTTTCAGGCCTTTGGGGGTGATGGTGGCACCGGCCTGTTTGAACTCTGCAACAAGATCGGATTCGAAAACGGACTCACCGTTGATTTTTTCGACGACGATGCGCTGGAGCCTGCCGCTAGCGATGCTGCTCGACAGCGCAATCACCACTCGTTCCACCAGTTGCACGGTGCTTTCGCCAATCCCATCCGGCAAGCTTTCAAAAAACAGGTTGAGAGTGCGGCCACCGCGGCTGAGCTGTGCAAGGAGGAGGCCGTCGACAAGCAACACGAGCGCGCCCGCAGACCGACTGGGCCGCAACTCAACGTCCGGCCACGGCAATGCTGCGCCATAAGGATTCGCGGGGTCAGTGGCGGCGAGCACATACATCAAGGGATCCTTCGCCCCTGAGGGCCAACCACTCAGGTCTGCACTATCGCCAAGGCCACGCAGCCTATCGACGATGGCTGGCGTGGAAAACTGCGCGGCTCCCAGGCCCTCGATAACATAACCCCGCAGTGCTTTGCCGTTTTCTTCGAAACGAGACAACACCTTATACGCCAAGGCGAAGCCCCCGAGGACATCCTCCGCGACAATCGAGCCACGCGTCACCACACCATAACGATCCAACCAGGCTTCACCGTGGGCAACAGACCGCGCCGTCGCCTCGTTGGAAGGCTGAACACTCAGGCTCCACCTGCCCAGCATGTCTGGCGGTACTCCCTGTTGTTGGCTCTGGGCAAAGGAGGTGCGCCCCATTCTTAGTCGTCCCCGGGTAGGGCGTCGCTGTGCACGATGTGCAGTTCCCTTGCTTCCTGCCCCGGAAAGCCTGGCGCGTAGTGCAGCGAAGCTATCCGGCGTCGCTAAGCCTTGGTCGACCAGCGACCACAACGCGTCCCGCAGTTCCGCGACTGGCACCTGGATCTCCGTGACCAAGTCCGCAAAGTAGAAACTACCACCGCGCCGAAGTATTTCTAGTATTTGTTCTTCGAGCGGAGAAAGCGCGGGTTCCTGCAGCTGCGGGGCCAATTCTGCCGCGTAGTCTGCAGGCAAAAGCATCACCCACGGATCCTTTGTTGCCGCAACACCCGCGCCCAGAATGCGAATCTCGCCAGAGGATGTCAGCTCATCTAGCAGCGCAGGGGCATAATCTGCCACGCGCGCAGGCAGCACAAGAGTCTCCCAGGCGCTGGCTGGAAGTCGCACCCCTGCTAGCTGCTCCAACACTTGAAATACCCCATCAGCGCCACTGAGCTCAGGCTGCTTGCCGACGGCCGCAACCCCCAACCATTCGGGTAAGAACCGCCCGAAAGTACTGGCGGAAACCGGCTCCGATTCGGCACGAGCCCGGGCCAAGCTGATCGACCGGATCCGCTTCAGCACTTCAACTGCGCAGTATTCGACCTCCACTACACTCGTGCGATAGTGCCCCTCCACCACCACTTTCTGCGCCAGGGCGGTCTGTACAGCTACTAGTGCAGTTGAATGCCCTAGGCCGAAAGTATTCGCCAATTCTGCCACTGTGAAGGGGCCACGACTTCGCGCAAAGCGGTGCACCAACTGGGCTAAGGCATCAGTGATGGGAGTGGATTGTGCTGAAACCCCAGCAGGCACGGGGATTCCTAGCGCATCGCGAAGCAAAGGCGCATCTATGCTCTGGGCAAGGTGTTCTTGGCCAGCGATACGCACCTGCATCACTCGATTTCCCAGGCTGCCTAGGGCGGATTCCAAGGGACGAGGAAAGCTCACATGCTGTTCCAAAGTTGCAAGGGGAATTGGGCCGATGAGGCGCAAAATGTCAGCCAGCTCTTCTGGGGTTCGCCCGCGTCGTTCTGGCGCTATGCGTTGTAGTCCGGCATGCACCTGCGCGATAACCTCTTGGTCGAGGAGTTCTCGCAGTTCAACGGTGCCGAGAAGCTTGGCTAAGAGGTTCGGATCAAGAGCCAACGCGGCGGCACGCTTTTCCGCGAGCGGAGAGTCCCCTTCGTACATGAACGCGCCCGTGTAGTTGAACAGCAGAGTCGAGGCGAACGGGCTCGGCTGCTCGGTGGTCACCTCTGCAATACGGATGTTCCGCAACCCGAGATCACGCTGCACTTGCTGCAGGGCGGGCAAGTCATAGACGTCTTGCAAGCACTCACGCACGGTTTCCAAGATGATGGGAAACGAGGGATACTTCCTAGCGACGTCGAGTAGCTGGGCTGCCCGTTGCCGTTGCTGCCACAGCGGAGCGCGCTTTCCCGGATTTCGACGTGGCAGCAGCAGACCACGGGCAGCGCATTCGCGGAACCTCGACGCAAACAAGGCGGAATTGCCCACCTGCTCGGTGACGATGTCCCGGATCTCCTCCGCGTCGAAGCTGAACAGCGCAGCACCAGGCTCTGAGTCCGACTCCGGCAACCGCAGTACAATCCCATCGTCTCCGGCAACTGCTTGGGCATCCATGCCGGTGTCCGCCGCAATACGAGCCCCTACAGCCAGTGCCCAAGCCGCATTTACTCCGCGACCAAAAGGCGTGTGCAACACTACCCGCCAGTCCCCCATCTCATCACGGAAGCGCTCTAAGAGCAGGGTCTTTTCATCTGGGACGAGCCCGGTCGCTGCTTCTTGTTCTTGTAGGAACTGGATGAGGTTGTTTCGCGCTCGCGCATCCAGCCCGATGTGGTCCAACACCGCGGCGTCGCGACGCACCTCCCGCCGGAACTCTCCGAGCGCAACACCAAGCTCAGCGGGGCGTCCCGCCTGGTCACCAGTCCAGAACGGCAGCCGCCCGGTGTGGCCCGGCGCGGGAGAAACCAAGACCTGGTCACGGGTAATGTCCTCGATGCGCCAACTCGTGGCGCCCAGGGTAAACACATCACCGACGCGGGATTCGTAGACCATTTCTTCGTCTAACTCACCCACCCGGCGTGGAGCTCGATCTTGCGTTGATCCTGTCAAAAAGACACCGAACATCCCACGATCCGGGATGGTGCCACCACTGGTCACCGCGACACGCTGCGCGCCAGGACGAGCTGAAAGAACTCCCGCAGCACGGTCGTACACTACCCGCGGGCGTAGCTCCGCGAAATCGGTAGATGGGTAACTGCCCGAAGCCAGATCGAGGACCGCATCAAAGACGTCACGCGCAAGGTCACGATAGGGGTAAGCCCGGCGCACGGTATCGAACCATTCCTCGACGTTGAGATCCTGCAAGACCGTAGCAGCGATGGTTTGTTGAAGTAAGACATCCAATGCATTCTGCGGAACTCGCAGCTCTTCAATGCGCCCCGCTCGCATCCGATCAACGGTCACCGCTGATTGGACGAGATCTGAGCGATGCTTAGGATAAAAGCTGCCCCGCGAGACAGCACCGACGGAGTGCCCTGCGCGGCCTACTCGTTGCAGACCAGAAGCTACGGAGGGCGGAGATTCGACTTGGATAACCAGATCGACCGCACCCATATCGATGCCCAACTCCAGCGAGGAGGTTGCGATAACGCATTTGAGTTCGCCAGCTTTGAGGGCCGTTTCAGTTCGATTTCTTTCCTCTTTGGACACTGACCCGTGATGGGCTCGCGCGATGACGACGGGAGCTTTCCCCGCGACGTCAACGGACTTCATCAACTGGGCCGGGTTGCGTCGCAGTTCAGGAGACAAGGCTGCCGGATCTTGCTCTAAGGCGTACAACTCATTAAGGCGAGAGGTGAGACGCTCAGCGGTGCGCCGAGAGTTGACGAATACCAGCGTCGAATGCGCCGCCATCACTTCCGCGTAGAGCTCTTCCTCGATGAAAGGCCAAATGGACTTTTGCTGTGGCAACGCCGATTCCTGCGCTGGAGTCGCCCCGCCGAACCCGTATGGGTCATCAAGCACTGCTTCCCCAATCGGTGAACCTTGCTCAGCAGTCGGTAAATCGGAGAGATCAGCTACCGGAACGTGAATATCCAGCTGCCATTGTTTAGAACTCTCCGGCGCAACCAGCGCAACGGGACGAGATCCCCCTAGAAACGCAGCCACCCGCTCAAGCGGCCGGACTGTAGCTGAAAGACCGATGCGTTGGAACTCCCCTGCCAGCGCCGCGAGCCTTTCTAAAGAAAGTGCCAAATGCACTCCACGCTTTGTGCCCGCCATGGCATGGATTTCATCAATGATGACGGTGTCTACCTGGTCGAGGATCGTAGCAGCCTTAGAAGTCAGCATCAGATATAGCGATTCCGGCGTCGTGATGAGGATGTCCGGTGGCTGTCGCAATTGTCGGTTGCGCTCTGCGGCCGGGGTATCTCCTGAGCGCACACCAACCGACACTGTTGGCTCCGCAAACCCGAGCCGAGCTGCCACCCGCGAAATGCCCACAAGCGGCGCCCGGAGATTGTTTTCCACGTCCACTCCCAGGGCTTTGAGCGGAGAAATATAAAGCACTTTGACTTTGGCATTGCTGCGGGAAGATGTGTAAGGGGCGTCGATAAGCGCCGGCAAAGGGGGCTGCTCAGGTTCTTCCACGAGCGCATTAATCGCCCACAGAAACGCCGCCAAGGTTTTACCGGAACCAGTCGGTGCCACGACCAGGGCATGCGATCCTGCGGAGATTTCCTGCCAAGCTTGCTCTTGAACTGCCGTGGGAGCTGCGAATACGTCCTCGAACCACGTCCTCACTTGCGGGCGGAAGCGATCAAGGATGGTGGATGTCATGCTTCCATGTAACCAAACAACTACCATGAAAAGCATGACTGCTTCGATTGATGACTCCCGCCTCACGTACCGACTCGCCCTGGGAACAGGTGAGATTTTGAAAGGTGTCCGTGGCGTGGGACTACTGCGCGACCGCGCGCTCGGCGACGCTGGCGATGAACTCGCGCAAAACTGGATTGCCCGTGTTATTGCACAGCACCGGCCAGAAGACGGCGTCTTGTCGGAGGAGGCCGCCGATGATCAATCCCGTCTCAGCAAAGAGCGCGTCTGGATCATTGACCCGCTGGATGGCACCAAAGAGTTCGCCGGTGGTCGCCAGGACTGGGCTGTTCACATTGCGCTCGTGGAAAACGGCCAGCCGATCCACGCCGCCGTCGGACTGCCTGACCTGGGAGTTGTCTTCAGCGCCGAAGAGACCAAGGCTGTGATGGGGCCGATGTCCCACAAGATCGTTGTCTCCCGTAACCGCGCCCCAAAGGTTGCGCAGCACATCGCTGATTCTATGGGCTTTGAACTCAGCCCTATGGGATCTGCTGGAGCCAAGGCAATGCACGTTCTCCTCGGCGACTCCGATGCTTATGTCCACGCCGGCGGTCAATACGAGTGGGACTCTGCCGCGCCTGTGGGTGTCGCACGGGCGGCAGGGCTGCACTGTTCTCGCTTGAATGGCGATGAGCTGACCTACAACAACCGCGATACCTACATGCCGGATTTGCTGGTTTGTCGCCCGGAGCTGGCTGAAGACATCATTAGCCATGCAACGGCCTACCTGGAAAGCCATGGTTCCTACTAGCCGCTTAGCGACGGCTTTGCGCCCGGCGTTTGCGGAACTCGCAGACCCGGAGCGCGCTGCTGGCCAGCAGCGCTACTTGAAGACCACCGAAGCGATGGTCGGGCTGGTGACAGCGGATCTCAGGCGCTTGGTCAATATCCACGCCTTAGCAGTGCTGGGGCCCGCCCCCTCGGACGCGGAACTGATCGCTGAAGTCAGCGCGCTGTGGACTGGAGCCCAAACTCGTGACGAGCGCCGAAGCGCTATTTTCACCCTGACTATCCCCCGGTATTGCAGCACCCTTTCATTGGCTGTGATGCCGCTGATCAAGCAGATCGTCACCGAAGGCGCTTGGTGGGACCTAGTGGACGCCGTGGTGAAAGTACAGTCTTTTTTGCGTGCTCGGTTTCCCGAGGAGTCTGCAAGAGTAATGCGCCTTTGGGCCGTGGATAAGAACATGTGGGTGCGCAGGTACGCGATTATCCACCAATTACAAGCCCGCGATTCGCTGGATACAGCACTACTTACGCAGTGTATTGAGCCGAATCTGCACGACCGTGAGTTTTTCATCGCCAAAGCTATCGGCTGGGCATTGCGCGACTACGCGCGGGCAAACCCAGAGTGGGTGCGCGAATTTGTGAGCTCACATGAACTGCAACCGCTTTCCAAGCGCGAGGCTCTCAAGCACCTCTAGTACCTTGCAGTGTCGCGGATCCAAAGTAGGCCCACTTGCAGGCCTTCGGTTACGCTATGAGGCATGATCGCCACTCCATATGAAGACTTGTTGGCCAAGATCCTCGCCGAAGGTTCTAAGAAATCGGACCGCACCGGAACCGGCACCACGAGCCTGTTCGGACAGCAGATTCGCTTTAACCTGGCCGATGAATTCCCACTGATCACCACAAAGAAGGTGTACTGGAAGGGAGTTGTCGGAGAACTGCTGTGGTTCTTACAGGGCAGTTCTAACGTGAAATGGCTGCAAGACAACAACATCCGCATTTGGGATGAATGGGCTGCAGCGGACGGCGAACTAGGGCCGGTATATGGTGTCCAGTGGCGTTCTTGGCCTACTCCTAATGGTGGCCATGTGGACCAGATTTCCGGCGCCTTGGAGATGCTGAAGAGCAATCCGGATTCCCGCCGCAATATTGTTTCCGCATGGAATGTGTCGGAATTGGAGAACATGGCTCTGCCACCGTGTCACTTGTTGTTCCAGTTCTACGTGGCAGAGGGCAAACTGTCTTGTCAGCTGTACCAGCGCTCTGCAGATATGTTCCTTGGTGTGCCGTTTAATATCGCTTCTTATTCTCTGCTTACCCACATGTTCGCGCAGCAAGCAGGCTTAGAGGTGGGCGAGTTTATTTGGACGGGTGGTGATTGCCACATCTATGACAACCACGTCGAGCAGGTGCGCACCCAGCTTTCGCGTGAGCCACGCCCCTACCCGCAGCTTCGTTTGTCCAAGGCAGCGTCTCTCTTCGACTACACCTTTGCAGACTGTCAGCTGGAGGGCTACGATCCGCACCCGGCAATTAAGGGCGCGGTGGCAGTCTAGTGCTGCAGGCCATTTGGGCACAGTCACGCGACGGTGTGATCGGCGATGGCGTCGATATGCCTTGGCATCTGCCGGAGGATCTGGCACATTTCAAGCACACGACTATGGGGCAGCCGGTGATTATGGGCCGGGCCACGTGGGAGTCAATCCCGGAGAAGTTTCGTCCCTTGCCTGGCCGCGAGAACTATGTGCTGTCCCATCGTACTCCCGGCCAGTGGTCCGCAGGGGCCACTGTAATCCAGGAAATCCCAGCCATTGATGCCTGGATCATGGGAGGCGGTCGGGTTTACGCCGATACGTTGACTCAGGTACAGCGGGCCGTGATCACCGAGGTGGATGCTGAGTTAGCGGGAATACCGCACGCAGTGTTCGCGCCTCCGCTCACGGGCTTCACGCTTGTCGACGCCACTGACTGGCAGACATCGCAGGCCGGCCACCTGCTAGGCGATCCAAACAAGGAATCCGTGCGCTATCGTTTCTTGTACTACGAAAGGACTTAAACCATGGAACACATCACGTTGTACACCACCGAATGGTGCCCCTTCTGCCAGCGTCTTGTTAAGGCTTTGAATCGTACCGAGACGCCCTTCACGAGGATCGATGTTGAGGAAGATGCTGAAGCCGCATCCTGGGTAGAGTCCGTCAACGACGGTAACCGTGTTGTGCCAACCGTGAAGTATTCCGATGGCACCTACGCCACTAATCCGCCAGCCTCGGAGGTCCGCCGGAAGCTTGAGGAACTCTCCTCCTAGCGACGCTGCCGAGAAATTCCTATTGCCGCAGCAGATAGATGTCCATGATCCAGCCGTTTTGGGCGCGTAAAGCGGCCTTTTCGGCTGCTAACTGCTCCCCGATCTCGGAGACTAGCCCTGAACGCAGGACTTGTTTCTCGGTGCCAAGGTAGGCTCCCCACCAAATGTGAGCCTCCGATACGTCGAGCCAGGCGGCTCCCCCGTCAAGCATCACGACGGCATTAGTAATGGGACCTTCAAGCAGGGCTCTTCCCGTAGTGATTCGGATATCCTCGCCTATCCGGTTGATGAGTAATCCATGTTCAGCGCAAAGAGACTGTACGGCCGTTATACCTGGGGTGACTCTTAGCGTCGCTTCCAGACCAAGTCCACGCATCCGCTCGATGATGCGAAGCGTTGAGTCGTACAACGAGGGGTCCCCCCAGACCAGAAAAGCAACGGTGCCGGAGGCCGGCATGGCGTCAATAAGCAGCTGAGCCCGCGCCTGATGCCAGCGTTCCACCTCAGCTTTATAGTCAACTGGGTTTCGATCCCGCTCTGGATCCGCGACGGTGATGAGCGGAGTGCCAAGAGCATGAGCATCAATGATCTGCTGCCGCAGCATGAGCAGATCCGATTTGGTGTCGCCCTTGTCCAGAGCAAGCACCGCGTCAGAGTTTTGCAAGGCTTCAATAGCTTGCAGGGTGAGGTGTTTCGGATTCCCGGCGCCGATGCCAATGACTTCAATGTGCTGCATGATTCCTATCTAACACGCAAAAAAGGCGCCACCAAAAATGGTGGCGCCGCGATTAACTAGATGAGGCTATTCGTCTTCGTCAGCGAAGAGCACCGCCATCTCATGTGGCGACAAACCGCTAACCATGTTGGTGAACTGCGCAGAGAAAACCTGCTGCAGGAACATATCGCAAGCGGCAGAAAGCTGCTTGGAATCATACTTGTTCAGCAGCAAGAGGCGCTTGGTGGTGCCGTCTTCCAAAATCTCCTCAATAGCGAGTGCAGGAACGTCGTTCTTGGTGACAACGTGTACCTGGATGTTGCGACGGTTAACATCGGTAAAGGTTGGCTTGAGTTCGGCCATGGCGAACACCTGTCTCTTCTAAGTTGCGAATAAGTCTCTTTATATAGCCTAGGCGGGATTACCCCTCTTTCGCTCGCAAACTCGTATTTTTGTCCCCCAAACGTGTCCCCCTGCCCGGTTATTTGGCTTCGCGGACGCGTAGGCTAAACTTTTGGAGTCAATTCAATTGCCCTCGTAGCTCAGTGGATAGAGCACGGCTCTCCTAAAGCCGGTGTCGGAGGTTCGATTCCTCTCGGGGGCACTTTTAACCCCGCCGACCAGTAATCTACTGGCGGCGGGTTTCTTGTTTTCATTAGGCGCTAGCGATGTGACCCGTACCCCATTGCGGTCCCCCTCGCCCAAATCCTTAAATCCTTGCTATTGTGACAATTGTTTTACAAAATAACTCATGAGTTCACAATTACCTCTGGAGTAGTATGTCTTCCCAACTGTCTCGTCGCTCGTTCTTGGAAGCTGGCTTCAAAGCTGGCGCGCTTGCCGCTGTTGCCCCGCTTGCGCTTAATGCCGTCGCAAAGCTGCCGCAAGCTCATGCACTCAGCGCGCCGATCGGCACCGTTATTGACTATTCCGGTGGCGTTCCTGATGCGAAGGCAGTGCAAGCGCAGGGCCACCTAGGTGCTGTCCGATACGTTTCCGAGGCACGCCCAGACGCGGCGAGCTGGATGAAGGGCAAGCCAGTAAAAATTGCCGAAACCAAGGCCTTTGCCGCCGCAGGCCTCGAGGTAGCATCCGTGTACCAATTCGGGCGCGCATCGAACGCCGATTGGCTGCAAGGCGCTGCGGGAGCCGCACTGCACGCACCCCAAGCCATAGCACTTCATTCTGCCGCGGGCGGAGCAACCGGACGACCAATCTACGTCGCTATCGACGACAACCCGTCTCGTGAGCAGTACGACGGCCAGATCCGTCCCTACCTGCAGGCATTCAAATCGGCCCTAGAATCCGCAGGCCTAAAGCTCGGTGTGTACGGTAACTACAACACCATCGAATGGGCAGTTCAGGATGGCCTGGGAGAGTTCTTCTGGATGCACGACTGGGGCTCCGACGGCCGTATCCATCCCCGCACCACGATTCATCAAAAATCGGGTTGGAAGGAAACCATCAACGGTATCGAAGTGGACGTCAACAATGTCTACGCGCACGACTGGGGCCAATGGAAGCCCGGCTATGGCCCTTCCCCGACACCAGAGACGATCCCAGCCATCCCTAACACCGATCAGCTCTCCGCTTTGCTGCCAGCCGATCTAAAGGGCGTGCAGTTGCCCAGCCAGCAACAAATCAACGATGCCATCGCCCTAGTCAACCAAGTACGAGGCATCGCATCTAGCTAGGGTGCAGCGAGCGCCGGCCCTAGCTGGCGTTCCACTAGCGCAGTGAGGTCCTCCGCACTGCCCATTACGGCGGCGGCTGCCACATAGTCGTCGCCGAAACTAATGGAGGAATGCAACATCAGGTCATCGGACCATCCCCATTTTGTCCCCTCGGCCCTTGGCAGCACCGAGGTACCAAAATTTTGCGCATACCCATCCGCGGCAACCTCATGCTTCTCCCGCATCGCGGCCAAAATTGGGGAATCCGGATCCCGCTGCAATTTAATCCGGATAAACTTCACCGCGTCATAGGTCGACGTCACGCTATTTCCCCACAGTTCCGCGTCATGGGTGGACCACAGGCCGTAGTGCGCTACCGTGGTGGCGATAGACTCCGGATACTTGGCATAGAGCGTGTCCGCAGCATAGTCGTCTGAATCTGAGATCATGATTCTTGCCAGGTCTTTATCATCTTCGTTATCCTGCGCCAGCACGAAGTCAGCGATGTAAAGCTTGATCAGGCTGAGTGCGGGACGTGGGAAACGTTCGTTGGCACTGCCGGTATGGGTGCCGTCGGATAGCCGCTCAAAGCTCAACTGCGCTCCGCCGGGAAAACCCGTAATATCTGCCACTTGTTCGGGCGAAAGGTAGTCATTATCGGCTTCTGGCAGTGCGATCGCAGGCGCTGCAGTGCTTGCCGACGCCCGTTCCGGCGCTTCCGCGGACGCTGCGCAGCCCGCTAAGCAGGCCACCACCCCAGATACCATCAGCACCGGCAACGGATGCACAATAGCGCGAAAAAGCATAGAAAGCAGTGTAGCCCGGGTGCAAGCCATAGCTTGCATCCGGGCTGTCACGCTTGTAGCGATTGCTTAGTGGTCGACGGGGGCTTCCACGCCAACACCGGTGAGGGAACGAACTTCCATCTCAGCCTGCAGGTCATCCATGTTGTCTGGCTTGCCTACCAACGTGCCGATGATGCCGCCGATAAAGCCCATCGGGATGGAAACGATGCCTGGGTTAGCCAATGGGAACCATGCGAAGTCCGCATTCGGGAACATCGCGGTGGCAGAACCAGAAACCGCTGGGGAAAACACGATCAACACCAGTGCGGAAACGAGGCCAGAGTAAATCGCAACCACTGCACCAGTGGTGTTGAACTTCTTCCAGTACAACGAGTACAAGATGGTTGGCAGGTTCGCGGACGCTGCAATAGCGAAGGCGAGGGCAACCAGGAAGGCCACGTTCTGACTCATGGCCAGGATACCGAGGACAATCGCGACGACGCCGATGACAACCACGGTGATGCGGGAGACGCGCACCTGCTCTTCTTCCGTGGATTGACCGTTGCGGATGATGGAGTGGTAGACGTCATGTGCAACAGAGGCGGAGGCGGTAATTGCCAGGCCGGCGACCACTGCGAGAACAGTAGCGAAGGCAATTGCGGAGATGATCGCCATAAAGAAGGAACCACCGAGTTCCAGCGCCAGCAGCGGCGCTGCCGCGTTCGCGCCACCTGGCGCGGCCTTGATGCGATCAGGTCCAACCAGCGCAGCTGCACCATAGCCGAGGACCAGGGTCATCAGGTAAAAAGCGCCGATGAGGATGATCGCCCAAGTCACAGACTTACGGGCTTCCTTAGCGGTCGGCACGGTGTAGAAGCGCATCAGCACGTGTGGCAGGCCTGCAGTACCCAGCACCAGTGCCAGGCCCAAGGACACGAAGTCGAGCTTGGAAATCTCCGTCTTGCCGTACTTCATACCCGGCTTGAGCAGTGCCTCATTGCCGTCGTGAGCGGCAACTGCCTTGGTGAATAGCTCAGAGAAGCCGCCCTTGACGGCCACGAACACCAATCCGGTCATGATGACCACGGTTCCAACAAGAAGAACTGCCTTGATCATCTGCACGTAAGTAGTGCCCTTCATGCCACCGATGAGCACGTAGGCGATCATGATGATGCCAACAATCACAACGATAATCGCCTGTTCAGTCTTACCGTGCAGGTTCAGCAGCACGGCGACGAGGGAACCGGCGCCCGCCATCTGAGCGATGAGGTAGAACAGCGACACAAAGAGGGTACCCATTGCTGCAGCCATGCGGACTGGCTTTTGCTTCAGGCGGAAGGACAGCACATCAGCCATGGTGAATTTGCCAACGTTTCGCAGTGGCTCAGCCACCAGCAGGAGGGCTACCAGCCATGCGACAAAGAATCCGATGGAGTACAAGAATCCGTCGTAGCCGGTTACCGCAATCGCTCCAACGATTCCCAGGAAGGAAGCTGCTGACAGGTAGTCACCTGCGATAGCGAGGCCATTCTGGGTGCCGGTAAAGGAAGCGCCACCGGTGTAGAAATCGGAAGCTTCAGACGTCTTTTTGCCTACGCGCATCACAATTGCCATGGTGACGACAATGAAGATAACAAAGACGATGATGTTTAGAACTGGGTTGCCGGTATTCGACTCGGCCGCCAGAAGGTAAGAGTTGTTCATCCCGTTACCTAGCCTTCCATTGCTTGACGAATCGCGGCAGCGCGCGGCTCGATATTCTTATTGGCAAACTTGATGTAGATCCAGGTGATCAAGAAGGTAGTCAAGAACTGCAGCAATCCGAGAATGATGCCCAGGTTGACGTTGCCGAAGATGATCTTTCCCATGAGGTCTGGCATGTACGTTGCGACCAGTACATAACCGATGAACCATACGAAAAAGACGATGGACATTGGGAACGTAAAGCTACGGAAAGTCGAGCGTAGTTCTTGGAACTGGGGGCTTGACTGCATGGCGCGAAACTCCGCTGCCGTCGGTTCACGGCGGATTGGGGCGTGAGGACTTGTGCTCATTGAAGAAGTCATCTCGCTTTCTCTATTGATTGCTGAAAAGTCACTACGGTCGTGACTCACAGGGCAAGGGTTTGCAACTGTGCGTATGGTCACAATTTCCGCATGCATGAAAAGTTACCCAGCTCACATTGCAATTGCGAAGCAGTTGGCAAAAATATTTGCTTCACAACTTCACACCCACCCCCAAGAACGCCCCTCAACAGCGGATATGAATGAAAGAAAAGTACCCCCATATTCACACAGTTTTCCGTTTTGCAAAGGTTGTTAATGCTGTAGACATGGCAAAATTTGGCTTCACAAGTGCCACAAAAGCCAATCTTGCGTTGCCCTACTTAACCGATCGGCGACGCTCCACAGCGCTGAAGACCACACGCATAATTTCGATACTGCCAGCTCCGATGGCACCTACTACCACGGCGTCGATAAGCAGCGTGCTATTCCCGGCATCAAGCAGTAACCAATGAGAGATCTGTGGCAGCAAGAAGATGAGCACATACGCGGCGCAACCCGTCCCCAGCAGGATTAGCTTCCACCAATTCCACGGTCGCGCCACAACCCCCAGGACCCACATCGCCATGATGAGAAGAACTGCCAGCGTGGCCGTCGATACCTGGCGATGTTCCACCCCACCAAGCTCGCTTGGATAGTGCAATAGCCAGAATCCAATGGTGAACACTGCGATAAGCAGGCCAAAAGGAATGGCCAACCACAGCACACGTCGCACGAAACCTGTCCGGGCCCGCTCCGCGTTCGGTCCGAGCGAAAGCACGAAGGCCGGAATTCCGATCGTAAACCAGCCAATCATGGTCACATGGATGGGCTGGAAGGGATAAGACAACCCTGCACAGGCCATGAACGCCGCGACCAGAACCGAGTA
This sequence comes from Corynebacterium sp. H128, assembly GCF_037482625.1. Taxonomy (NCBI): domain Bacteria; kingdom Bacillati; phylum Actinomycetota; class Actinomycetes; order Mycobacteriales; family Corynebacteriaceae; genus Corynebacterium; species Corynebacterium sp. H128. The sequence continues at coordinate 277,766 of NZ_JBBHKW010000002.1, forward strand.
AATCGTCTTAGTCAAAAATAGGTTGGCTACTCGCTCAATGTTGCCAATTACTCGTCGTCCTTCTACAACAACGTGTGGCAAAGTAGCGAATTTATTGTCAAGCAGTACTACCTGCGCTACCGAGCGACTAGCAGGCGCTCCGGTCCCCATGGCAACGCCAATATCCGCAGCCTTAAGAGCCAGCACATCATTGACGCCGTCCCCCGTCATTGCCACCGTGTGCCCTGCCACCTGCAGCGCCTCCACCATTTCTTTCTTCTGCTCTGGAGTAACGCGACCAAACACGGAGGCGCCGGTCACCTTTTCCATCGTATTTTCTGGCGTTAAGGACCGCGCATCCACCACCTCGCCATCGATGCCCACCTGCCGCGCCACGGCCGCCACCGACACCGCGTTATCGCCCGAAATCACTTTGACATTCACATTTTCATGCTCGAAAAAGTCCAGGGTTTCGGCCGCATCAGCACGCACCTTTTGTTGCAGCGTTATCAGCGCTACTGGCCGAGGATCACTCACAGTGGCAGATAGCTCCGCCACACTAGCGAGCAAAAGTACACGCATCCCCTGTTCCGACAACGACTGCACTTTATGCAGCACATCCTCCGCCGTAGTGACCATGTCTGGGGCACCGATTACCCAGGAGCCTTCCTCCCCGAGCGCGACACCCGACCATTTTCGCGTTGAGTCGAAGGGCTCGACACGAGTAACTGACGGGGCGGCGTATCCGGCAAGGGATTCCCCGATAGCTTGCATCGTGTCATTGGGATGCTTGTCAGCTGAAACCATCGCGGCCAGCACCCGTTTCACCTGTTCAAGCTCGGCGTTTCCCCCACCACTAGCGAGCATATCGACGTCCACCAGCTCCATTCGGTTTTCCGTCAACGTTCCCGTCTTATCTACGCAAACGACGTCGACACGCGCTAGCGCCTCGATGGCGGCAAGCTCGTTAACCAAAGCCCCACGTCGGCCGAGCCGCACAACGCCGACTGCGAAGGCAATCGAGGTCATCAGCACCAGCCCTTCTGGGACCATAGGCACAAGGGCTGCAACCATGGCCAGGATGGCATCGTTGAGCGGCGCCTCGGTGCGCCCAAGTTGAGTCCAAATGGTAAGCGCACCGGTGGGAATCATCAGCCAGCCGATGAACTTCAAAATCCTATCGATGCCTCGCTGCAGCTCCGAATCAGTTAGAGAGAAAGACCCCGCAGCAGCAATGAGCTTCGCCGCATAGGCATCAGAGCCGATCGCGGTCGCTTGGTAGGTCCCCGAACCAGCGACAACGAACGATCCGGAGAGTAGCTGGTCACCGACCGTCTTCAGTACCGGCTTGGATTCGCCGGTCAACATAGACTCATCGATTTTAAGTTCAATGGCGGATCGGACGACGCCATCAACAACGAGCTGCTCCCCCGCACCGAGCTCCACTAATTCATCTATTACCAAGCTATCCTGCGGAAGGGGACACAAACTCCCTTCCCGGATGACTCGAGGCTGGCTTTCATTCAGAATTGTGAGGCGGTCGAGCGTACGCTTTGCCCGCACCTCTTGAATGATTCCGATCGCAGAGTTTGCAAGGATGAGCAGCCCGAAGGCACCGTTGATCCAGCTACCGGTGAACATTACGATGCCGAACAGGATCCCCAAAATGGCATTGATCCTGGTAAACACGTTCGCGCGTACGATTTCCCCTACGGTGCGCCCAGTTTTGCGAACCACTTTGTTAGTGGCGCCGCGGGCGAGACGTTCAGCTACTTCAGCCTGATTCAGGCCGTTGGGGGAGGTCACATAGCTCATGGGAGCTTAGTCTAGTTGGCTAACGCGCCTTAAATTCCGGAGCCCGTTTCTCGCTGCGAGCAGCTCGGGCTTCCTTCGCATCCTCACTGTTCCAGGCAGCCCGGTAATCCTCTTGTTGCTTCACAGAGAGATCGAAACCGAAGCCTTCATCATTGAGGACACTCTTGAGCTGGCGCATGGATAGCGGCGCATTGCCAGAAACCTCGTGCGCAAAATCAAGTGCTGCAGCTGAGTCTCCCTGCACGTGCACATAGCCGACATTGTGTGCCTGCTGCGCATCAATTCGTTGTGCGGCAAGCAGCAAGCCGCGGGCCACAGAGCCTCCTAACAAAGACACAGCTCGGCGAATAGTCCAGTTGTCCAGCGCAAACCCGAGCTTGGCTGGCGGGACGGCAAACCACGCATCCGGGCCAACAACACGCAGGTCACACGCCAAGGATAGTTGGGCTCCGGCCCCGATTGCAGGGCCTTGAATATCTGCAATCACCGGCACTGGGCAGTGCAAAAGTGAGGTCAGCATGTGCTGCAGTGCGGCAAGGAAACCATCCCCGTAGACACCACCGCCTTCGCCGCTCAGATCGGCGCCGGCGCAAAAGGCACGCCCCTCGCCTCGGATGAGTACCGCACGAATTGGGGCTTCATCTTCTAGGGTGATGTGATTGACGGCATCAGCAATGGCCATGCATAGTTCGGTGTTTAAGGCGTTGCGCTTTTCATCACGATCAATCGTTAGGATGAGAACCTTCCCATCAGCTTCCTGCCTCAGACTACTCATTTAGTGTTCTCCTACTGGCTCTGGGAAATGTAGCGGATCGCCACCAATACGAGCTATTCCAGCGCTGACATCAAGCTGGGTGATCGCCTGCATCTGTTCTTGGGAAAGCTGGAAGTCAAAGACCTCAAAATTTTGGGCGATACGCTCGGCGTTCTTTGAGCGCGGAATAACCATATTTCCTAGCTGCAACTGCCATCGCAGGATTACTTGGGCATTGCTCTTGCCCAATGTGCGTCCAATCTCAGAGATTTCCGGCAAATCGAGCACTTTTCCAGAACCGAGCGGAGACCAGGCGGCAGTCACAATGCCATGTTCCTGGTGATATTGACGTAGTTCCGGTTGGGAAAACCCAGGATGTAGCTCAATTTGGTTACACACCGGGGTGATGCCAGTTTCTTGTACAAGAGTGTCCAGCACCTCAGGATAAAAGTTGGAAACCCCGATGGATTGCACCCTCCCCATCCCCTGCATTTTGGCCATGGCTTGGAAAGACTCAACGAAGAGCCCTGCAGTAGCCCACGGCCAGTGAATCAAATAGAGATCCAAGTACTCCAGCCCCAGACGTTCCAGAGACTGGTTGAAGGCAACACTCGTTTGCTCTCCTTGCTGGTTATGCCACAGTTTCGAAGTCACAAACAGTTCGTCTCGGGTAACGTCGCCTGCCTTAATAGCGTCCCTGATGGCTTTTCCCACCGCTTCTTCATTTTGGTAGATCGCCGCAGTATCAATATGGCGATAACCAACCTCAATTGCAGCGCGGACCGCGGCTTCAGCTTCCTCCTCGCGGAGCTGCCAGGTACCTAATCCAAATTGTGGAAATTCTGTGCCGTCTCGAAAGCTAAGGGTGGGGTTCTCAGTGGCGCTAGTCATAACTTCCATTAAACGCAATTTGCCGTCACCCCGCAGGGAAACCGCAGCTAAGCATGGATATACATCCTTTAAACATTCCAACCCTTGACAAACTGTTGTGTTTATACAACACTTACTTGCGTGAGCCCAGCAAAGAAACCTACAAAACCAATCTTCAATAGAATCCGACTGTTACGTACCGAGCGCAACCTCAGTAGGGCGCAGCTTGCCGACGCCATTGGCGTCAATGTACAGACCATCGGCGCCCTCGAGCGCAGCGACCACTACCCCAGCCTCGATCTAGCACTGAATCTCTCCGAGACTTTCGGCTTGCCAATCGAAGCAATATTCTCTCGCACCGAATTCACCCCCCTCTCAACCCAAATCTACGCAGGAGACCAGTAATGAAACTCGAAACTTTTCACAAACAACAGGAACAGAACTCCCGCATGCTTCGTGGATGGCGAACGCAAAAGCGACGCCGGCTGCTAGTGTCAGGCTTCCTCGTACTCGCGGCGCTCACCGCAATCTCGGCACTGCTCATCCCAGCCAGCCCCAAGTATCTGCTCGCTATTGTGTCCGGATTCGGCGCACTCGCAATTTTGTGGACCATCATCCGTATCACCATCGATTCCGAGGACATGGCCCCCCTCGCGGCGCTCGATGAATACCAGTTCGCCCGCTTGGAAGCCTACCGAGCTTTCGCTTTCAAGCTCTACGGCTTCTTCGCATCGCTCATCGCATTTATCTTGATCTTCGGCTCGATGATGTGGGACAGCATCGCTGCCGATTCTTGGTCCCCCACGCGCGTGGGGGTATCCCTCGGCTACCTGCTACTGCTAGTCACTTTGACCGTTGGCGGTTATCCGGCACTCGCTCTCGCCTGGAACAAGTCCGACGAGGACTAGCCACCCCCGGAAGCTCCGGCAGCCCCAAATCCGATCATGGGCGAATGTGGGTTTGGTAACTTGAAACCCATGACCCGCACGAGCGCACATGATCTCATTTCTCAAGTCCTTGACCAGGATTCTTTCATCAGCTGGGACACTCCACCCGCGTACGGCGACATCTCCGAGGATTACCGCGCTGCCCTCGCCCGGGCACGTGAGAGAAGTGGCTGCGACGAATCGGTTATCACTGGTGAGGGCAGGATCGCAGGACGACGGGTTGCAACCATCCTCTCCGAATTCGGCTTCCTCGGCGGTTCGATTGGCGCGGCCACAGCCCGTCGCATTATCGACGGCATCCATCGAGCCACCGCCGAAGGTCTCCCGTTATTGATTTCCCCATCCTCAGGCGGAACTCGCATGCAGGAAGGATCCCCTGCTTTTGCGCTCATGGTGTCTATTACCACCGCTGTGTATCGGCATAAAGATCAGCACTTGCCGTTCTTGGTTTACCTGCGCAACCCCACCACCGGTGGTGTCATGGCCTCCTGGGGGTCGGCAGGCCACTTCACCTTCGCGGAACCTGGCGCTCTGCTCGGATTCCTCGGTCCGCGCGTTGTTGAACTCACTACTGGTGTGCCCATGCCGGAAGGGGTGCAAAGCGGTGAGAACCTGGCAAAATGTGGTGTCATCGACGGGGTAGTTTCCCCCGAAAAGCTCCGCGAAGCCGTGATGAAGATCCATGAGGTGCTGTTGTCCGATGTGGCGACTTCGCAACCGGAGTTGCCCGCCGTCGAAAAGCACGCAATGCACTCAGCGTGGGAAGCAATTGTGCGCACCCGCCGCCCCGAGCGACCGGGCATGCGAGACATCGTGAAGAAGCTGCGTGCCAAGTTAATTATGCTATCCGGCAGTGGTGATGGCCGACGCTCTCCCGCTGTAACGGTTGCGCTCGCGCAAATTGACGGACGGCCAGTAGTCATCATTGGACAAGACCGTCATGAGCAGCCTCCGATCGGCGAGTTTCCCCTCGGAACCGAAGCACTAAGAATCGCCCGCCGCGGCATCGATCTAGCGCACCAACTACAGCTTCCACTTGTCAGCATCATCGACACGCCTGGGGCTGAGCTTTCCCAGTACGCAGAGGAACACGCGATGGCAGGCTCCATCGCACGAACGCTTGGCGAGCTCGTGGACCTCGATGTTCCCACCGTGTCCATCATCCTCGGCCAGGGCTGCGGTGGCGGAGCACTTGCGATGCTCCCTTCTGATCGGGTCCTGGCAGCCAGCAATGCCTGGCTCTCTCCCCTGCCCCCGGAAGGGGCTTCCGCCATCATCTACCGTGACACGGAACACGCGGCACAAATGATGGAGGAACAGGACGTCTCCGCAGCTGCACTGCTGCGGGCGGGCATAGTGGACGGCATAATTCCCGAGGTCACAGACGCTGCTGACGAACCAGAGGCCTTCATTGACCGCGTTCTGACCACGATCAGCCACACATTGTGGGAACTTGATCACTTTCCACAGCGGGTAGGCCGCGAACAGCGCTTTAAACACTACGAAAAGCTAGCTCAACTGCAGTAACCTAAGTAAATGATCAGCGACCAAGAAATCTTTGACGCCCATCGTGGCGGCAAGCTGACTGTTGCATCGGCTCGCCCACTCGAAACCACCCATGATCTCTCCATTGCGTACACCCCAGGTGTCGCTCGGGTCTGCGAAGCGATCCACGAAGATCCAGCCCTAGCTCGCGAATACACCTGGACGGCGAACACTGTCGCTGTCATTTCCGACGGCACTGCCGTGCTCGGACTTGGAGATATCGGTCCACAAGCGGCCCTCCCTGTTATGGAGGGCAAGGCCCAGCTGTTTCAGCGCTTCGCGGGTCTCAACGCCGTGCCGATTGTGTTGGATACTTTGGACGTCGACGAGCTTTTTGACACCATCGTCCGCCTCGCACCTTCTTTCGGGGCAATCAACCTCGAGGATATTTCTGCCCCGCGCTGCTTCGAACTCGAACGTCGTTTGATCAAGGCCTTGGATATTCCAATCATGCATGATGACCAGCACGGCACCGCTGTAGTCATCACAGCTGGATTGCGCAACGCCGCTGAACTACTAGGACGCAAACTGCCTGACCTCAAGGTCGTCATCACCGGCGCGGGTGCCGCAGGCGTTGCGACGGCGAAAATGCTGATCGCGGCCGGTGTGAAAAATATCGTGATGGTTGATTCCCGTGGCATCATCCACCCCGACCGCACCCCGCTCAATTCTGTGAAGCAGGAGCTCGCGCGGATTACCAACTCGGAACGACTATCCGGCGGCATTGAATCTGCATTGATGGGAGCCGACGTTTTCATCGGACTCTCGCGCGGACATGTCAGCGAAGAGCAGCTCCAACTCATGTCCACAGATCCGATCCTGTTCTCGCTTGCCAATCCCACCCCGGAGATTGCCCCGGAGCTTGCACGCAAATACGGGGCGGTGGTTGCTACTGGGCGCTCCGACCTCCCCAATCAGATCAACAATGTGCTGGCGTTCCCAGGCATTTTCCGGGGCGCACTGGATGCAGGTGCCACCGAAATCTCTCAGACAATGAAGCTGGCGGCCTCTCGAGCAATTGCCCAAGTAGCACACGAGGAGCTCGACCGCGATCATATCGTGCCTTCTCCACTCGATCCTCGAGTCGAGCCGGCGGTTGCTGCCGCGGTGAAGGCTGCCGCACTGGCGCAGCGTGCCTAAAGCGCACCTGGGCTCCCTTGGTTCCCCAGCAAACGGAGGAAAAGCGCTCGATTTAAGGCAAACCAATGCATTTAGCAACCAAGGCGCCAAGTATTAGCGAGCCAAGCCATATGCGACGGGAGTGCGCATACAGAAAATGGCCCCGGGCCAAATGAGTATTGGCACCGCTAACGGGTGCCGGGATTGTCATGCGCCTCGCCGTGAACGACAACTCTCACACGAATAAAGAGCGCAAGGAATACTCCCTGCGCTCTTTGCAATGGCGTCGAAAAGCTTAGTGAGTGCTAATCAGGTCAATGACGAAGACCAAGGTACGACCGGACAAAGGGTGTCCGCCGCCGGCCGGGCCGTAAGCAGCCTCTGGCGGGATAGTGAGCTGGCGACGACCACCAACCTTCATACCTGGGATGCCTTCCTGCCAGCCCGCGATGAGGCCTGCGAGAGGAAAGTCAATGGTCTGGCCACGGTCCCAAGAAGAGTCGAACTGTTCTCCGGTTTCGAAGTCTACGCCAACGTAGTGAACCTCAACCATGCCGCCAGCCTGTGCTTCTGGGCCGTCACCGACGATGAGGTCTTCGATAACCAGGTCTTCTGGTACTGGGCCGGTCTGTGGGGCGATTACTGGCTTTTCCATCTAGCTAGTCTCCTTGGGTTGACGAAAAATCTCTAGGTTCAACTCGGTAGCGGAGTTGGTTTGAAGCCGTTGCCGAGCGAACTTCACCCGCTGCTAAAAACCAATGAGCCAAACCTTTCCCACGAGCTTACGGCAATTGTGGGGAGGTTTGGCTCAAGGAGGGCTAAAACTAAGGCTATTTATCGCTTGTCGCGTGGGATGTACTCACGCAGAGTTTCGCCGGTGTAAATCTGGCGTGGGCGGTAAATCTTGCCATTAGGCTGGGAAACCTGCTCGACATACTGCGCGATCCAGCCTGGGAGACGACCCATAGCGAACAGAACCGTGAAGAAGTCGGTTGGGAAGCCCATAGCGCGGTAGATCAAACCGGTGTAGAAGTCTACGTTCGGGTACAGCTTGCGGCTGATGAAGTAGTCGTCTGCCAGTGCGATCTGCTCCAGGTTCATGGCCAACTCGAGAAGCTCATCGTTACCGTTCTGGGAAAGCAGCTCATGTGCGGTTTCCTTGATGATGGCGGCACGAGGATCGTAGTTGCGGTAGACGCGGTGTCCGAAGCCCATGAGCTTGACACCCTTTTCCTTGTTCTTCACGCGGTTCATGAAGTCGGTTGCGTCGCCGCCGTTGGCCTTGATCTCATCCAGCATCTCCAGCACGGCCTGGTTTGCGCCACCATGTAGTGGGCCGGAGAGCGCATTGATGCCAGCTGCTACGGAAACAAACATGTTGGCCTGTGCAGACGCCACCATGCGGACAGTAGAAGTAGAGCAGTTCTGCTCGTGATCAGCATGGAGGATGAGGAGCTGATCCAGAGCCTTCACATGAAGCGGGTCTACCTCATAAGGCTCGGTTGGGAAGCCGAACATCATACGCAGGAAGTTTTCGCGCGCATTCAAGGAGTTGTCTGGGTACATGTAAGGCTCACCATGGCGAGCACGGTGTGCATATGCAGCAAGCATTGGCACCTTAGCCATGAGGCGAATGGTGGCCTTATGCAGGTGGTCCGGGTTCAGCGGATCCAGAGTGTCCTGGTAGTAAGTGGAAAGAATGTTAAGCGAGGAGGCGAGCACTGCCATTGGGTGTGCGTCGCGAGGGAACACGCTGAACTGTGCCTTGAAGTCTTCATCCAAGAGGGTATGGTGGCGAATCTCATCATTGAACTTGGACAGTTCTTCCTGCGCAGGCAGTTCACCGTTGATCAGCAGGTAAGAAACCTCATTGAAGGTTGCATGAGCCGCGAGATCCTCGATGGCGTAGCCACGGTAACGCAGGATGCCCTGTTCGCCGTCGATATAAGTAATCTTGGATTCGGTCGAACCAGTGCTCACGTAGCCTGGATCAAAGGTGACTAGGCCAGTTTCGGCAAGCATCTTGCCAAGAACGACGCCGTCATTACCTTCAGAGGCCTTGACGATGTCCATTTCGTACTCGCCACCTGGGTAGTGGAGTACGGCCTTGTCGTTGTTATCAGAAGCCACAGTTTCCCTTTCAATCATTTACAGGTCAGGTTCCCTGCTGGGTTTCAAGCCTGCTCTAAGCGGGTAATGCTATTGAATTTTTGCCGCATGTGTCAGGCGTTTAAGCTATCCAACAAGCTGCTCGTATAAAGCAGCCACCGGATCACCGAGCATTTGAGCCACATCATATTGTACCTAAGGCACACCTACTCAATATGAGTAATTCTTTCACAACTTTCTTGAGAAGAGTTTCACTCACGTTGCAGCGGCAGCTTTTAGCATGAAGCATCCCTTGCTCCTTGAACCGTCGTCGCCATGGTTAGACTCTTCCCCACTGCGACGAAAGCTCACGGACCAACAGTGATCACCCAGTGGCCCGTGGGATGACACACATCATAGCAAAAATTGTGATGTCGCCAACACTTTTTCAGATTTTCCCACCCGATACCCCTTTACGGGCTTAACAATGCAGGTCAGTTAATTCGCAACGTTAACTACTTTGCCAATTCCTCTGCAATAAAACTCAATTCTGCAATAGTTGCAATACCTCACCCCCGTTCGTTTATTCGCCTGATTCATGCCGGGGATAGGGGCTAAAATACTTACATTCCGTACGCCCCAAAACGACGAGAAGGTTGCCCCAGATGTCTGAACAGTTCCCCGCCTTGCCCGCAGATCTCCTTCCAGCTGACGGCCGTTTTGGCTGCGGCCCTTCCAAGGTCCGCCCATCTCAGATCGAGGCAATAGTGGCGGGCAGCACCAGCATCATCGGCACTTCTCACCGTCAACCAGCGGTGAAAGATGTCGTAGGGTCACTTCGCGAGGGTCTGAGCAGCCTCTTCCAATTGCCCGAGGGCTACGAAATTATCCTTTCCCTCGGCGGTGCGACCGCATTTTGGGACGCAGCAACATTTGGCCTAATCGAGCAGAAGTCCGGGCACCTCTCTTTCGGAGAGTTCTCCTCCAAATTCGCCAAGGCATCACAACAGGCACCGTGGCTTGACACCCCGGTAGTCATAGAGTCGGAACCAGGTGAAGCTCCCGCTCCGCAAGCTATGGAGGGCGTAGACCTTATCGGCTGGGCCCACAACGAGACGTCGACAGGCGCAATGGTGCCGGTCACGCGCCCAGCAGGCACCGATGCCCTCATCGCTATCGACGCCACCTCCGGTGCTGGCGGGCTTCCCGTAGACATGTCACAGGCAGATGTGTACTACTTCTCCCCACAGAAGTGCTTCGCCTCTGATGGCGGCCTCTGGTTTGCTGCGATGTCCCCAGCTGCCCTCGAACGCATCGAAAAGATCAACTCTTCTGATCGCTTCATCCCTGCTTTCCTAAACCTCCAGACCGCCGTGGACAACTCCCGCAAAAACCAGACCTACAACACCCCAGCAGTGGGCACCCTGCTGATGATGGATGACCAGGTCAAATGGATGAATGAAAACGGTGGCCTCGACGGGATGGTGCAGCGCACTACGGAATCCTCGAACATTCTTTACAGCTGGGCTGAGGCCCGCGATGGCGCAACCCCTTACGTCAAGGACGCCGCTACGCGTTCCCTAGTTGTCGGTACGATTGACTTCGATGACAACATCGATGCCGCAAAGATTGCCAAGGTACTGCGCGCCAACGGCATCGTGGACATCGAGCCTTACCGAAAGCTCGGACGGAATCAGCTCCGGATTGGCATGTTCCCCGCAATCGATTCAGCAGACGTCGCAAAGCTGACAAAAGCCATCGACTGGGCGATCGACGGCGGCCTCGCCACCGCGTAACACACCCCACCAAATGCGCAGCAACTCCCACGTTGTTGCGCATTTTTGGTCTAAAGTGGTGAAAGACACGTCCATTCACGAAGGAGAATCCCGTGCGCGAACTCAAGTTGGTTGTCGAAGAATCCACCGCATCGTCGTTGGTATTTCGCGCCGACGGCGAGGACTTCTTCGTCGAAGTAACTCAAGACTTGCAGTCGCTTATCAGCGGCGAACAACCTGCACCAGTCCTGGAAGCCACCACTGAAGAAATTGTACCGGCGGAACCAGAAACCGTAGCCGAACCCGTAGCCGCAGCTCAACCGGCCCGCGAGGTTCGCGAGATCGATCCCCGCCTGTCCGCCCCACTTAAGATGCGTCCCCGCGATATCCAGGAAAGGATCCGCGCTGGTGCGAGCATCGCCGAGGTAGCTGCAGAAAACGATGTCACCGAAGCCCGCATCGAGGCCTTCGCACACCCTGTCCTGCAGGAACGCGCCCGAGTTGCCGATATGGCCAAGCGCTCCCACCCTGTCCGGGAAGATGGCCCTGCAAAACTGACCTTGTGGGAAGTACTCGCCACCGCTTTCGCAGCTCGCGGTAATGACCTCACGGCATCCACGTGGGACGCTTATAAAGATCCAGCTGGGCAATGGGTTGTGCGCGTCTCCTGGCAAACCGGACTTTCCGATAACGTCGCGGAATGGTCTTATCACAGCCACGGTATGAGCAACGCGACGGCTGTAGCCCGCAATGCGGTTGCCGCCGATCTGACAGACCCTGACTTCGGTCAACCTGCCGTACGTACTTTGTCTGCTGTACAGCGTTCGCAAGAACCGGCTGAGGTCGAAGAGGTCCAAGAAGCTGAGGACGAGTTCCTCCAGCATCCTGACGCTACGGAGCAGCCACAGAAACGGCGTCGCAAAGCTGTGACCCCGCATTGGGAAGATGTCCTCCTCGGAGTGCGCACTAACACCAAAAGGCCAAGGAGCTAGGGACAATGCAACCGCACGATGCTGTAGTAACGCTGTGGTTTGTGAATGCTGATGACCCTGCTGCAGTACTCAGCGCCTCCCCCAAGGCGGATCGCGGATTCGGCCGTAAGTACCTCGCGTTGATGGACCCATCGTGGCCGATCAGTGTCTTTGGAGAGTTTCCGCTGAACCGGTCCGTCCCTGTTTCTAAAGGCGAGTTTTATATCGCCGGCTATCCCGGCATCACCGTGGTTCAAACCCTCGTACAAGACATGACCGTGCTATCAGAGCTCGATCCTAAATTGCTGGATTCGATCGCCGCGCGCAATGTGTTTGCATTTGCTGAAAACACCGACACGGGTTTCGGCGGGCTCGCCCACTGGCAGGAAGGCAAGATCCGTCGCAGCTTCTGTGCCCGCAGAGACCGCGTTTACGAAGACATTGGTCTACCAGAGCCCTTCGAGAGCCCCTACTGGGCAGGTGAGCGCGGGGCCCCAGGTGCCGGCATCGACCTTCCATTTGATCCTATCGAATTGGTGCGGGAAGCCGACTCCCACTGGCTCGGCGTAGACATTTCCGCCGATGGCCCTGATCTTTTCGTGGTTGGCTACGCCATCGACGGACGCAAAGAGCCAAGGATTGAACCGCCACGTCCCCGCAAAGATGTGCGTTCCATTGTCTACGATGCATCGGCCAAGCTTGGACTCGGCCCCCAGCATTCCGAATACGATGACTACGAGGAATTTCCTTCTAGTTCGCCCGGGATGGATGCCGGAATGCAAGCCCGCAAAGTTGCGGACGCAGTGCTAAAGTTCTCCACTCGCGCAGCCAAGAATGCTGGCCGCAGCCTAGCTAGCCTGCGGGAAATGCTTCGACACACAGACCGCGATTAGCCCAACCCGAGATCGGGTTATCAGGGCTCTTGGTGTGTGCGCTGACGCTCATAGAAGGCGATCGCCGCAGCAGTGGCCAGATTGAGAGAATCTGTGCCTGGCGCCATCGGGATTTTGGCTCGTACGTGAGTCGCACGCATCGCATGCTCGGTAAGTCCCGGACCTTCAGCGCCGATGAGCAGCGCGACTTTGTCAGGATTGCCCGCTAGGGCTTCCTTCAGCATGGTGTCCGTGTTAGGGGTGAGCGACACCAGATGCCATCCGTCTTCCGCGAGCTGAGACAGGCTGCGCTGCCAGTTGCGCGGAGTGCCATCCAGATACGCAAACGGCAATCGGAGAACATGCCCCATGGATACCCGCACAGCTCTCCGATAGAGGGGATCCGCGCAGGCGGCGCCAAATAGTACGGCATCTACTTCCATACCCGCTGCGTTCCGAAAGAGCGAACCGATATTTTCGTGATCGCCGACGCCTTCCAGGATGGCGATGGTCTTCGCGCCATCCAGAGCCTCCTGCACGCTCGCGGGTTCCACGCGTTCTGCGGCAGCTAGGAGACCACGGTGCATATCAAACCCAGCCACTTGCTTGAGTGTTTCCCGAGAGATCACGTAAATGGGGATCTCCGCCACGAGTTCTGCTACGCCTTCTTCTTCGAGAAAGCTCCGGATCTTCGCATCAAAACCGACGATTGTCTTTACTGGGTAACGCGACTCCAGTAAACGCCTTACAATGAGCGGCCCTTCCGCGATAACCAACCCCTTGCCCCCTTGGTCTGAGTTCTTGAGATCCCGAACAGGGTCTAGTCGTGGATCGGTGGGGTCATCAATCTGGATGAAGTTAGTCATAGCAGGCTCATTCTAAATGCTAGGTGTGTTGCTAGGGAATCCGGAGCTCCGGGAAAGCCACAGCCGCCGCACCCAGTTTAAGTAGGTGAGACGACTGAGCGAGGCGGCTGTGCGAGGTGGCTAAGAGGGGCGTTGCTTAGCTAAAGAAGGACATGACAGGGTCAATGGCGAAGTACACCAAGAACAATGCCGAAATGAGCCACAGTAGCCAGTGGACTTGTTTGCCCTTACCTGAGGCGAGCGCCATCAGCACGTAGGCAATAAATCCAACGCCGATGCCGTTGGCAATGGAGTAAGTAAAGGGCATAACAACGATGGTCAGGAACGCCGGGAGCGCGATATCAAAGCGATTGAAGTCAATCTCGCGAATCTGTCCCATCATGAGTGCACCGACGATGACCAGCACTGGCGCAGCCGCTTCGATCGGGACAACGGAGTACAGCGGAGTTAGGAACATCGCGAGCAAGAAGAGGATACCGGTCACAACATTGGCCAGGCCGGTGCGGGCGCCGTCGGCAATGCCAGCCGCAGAATCTACGTAAACCGTGTTGGAGGAAGCGGACATTCCACCACCGATGATCGCGCCACAGCCTTCCACAATCAACGCCTGCTTCATATCAGGCAGATTGCCATGTTCATCGGTGAGACCGGCCTGCTTACCTAGCGCGGTCATGGTGCCCATGGCATCGAAGAAGTTGGCCAAAACCAGTGTAAAGACCAGCAATGTAGCCGCCAGGACACCGACGCGAGTGAAGGCCCCCACGAGGTCCACAGCACCCACGATGGACAAGTCTGGCATCCCGCCGAGAGAAGAAGGCCACTTTGGTACAGCTAGGTTCCAACCGGTTGGCACTGGCTTCCCGTCGACGAAGGACGGGCCAGCCCCGGTGAGAGCCTCAACGACCATGGCGATCAGCGTGGTGAGAACAATGCCGATAAATAGTCCGCCACGAACATTTCGGGCGACCATGATGCCACAGATAATCAAACCGATGACGAACACGAAGGTTGGCCACGAAGCGATTGAACCGTTAATTCCCAGGCCAACCGGAACCGTCGTACCCGCCGCATCTGGGATGCGGCGTACGAAGCCAGAATCAACCAAGCCAATCATTGCGATGAACAAGCCGATACCCACGCCCATGGCTGCTTTGAGAGCATCAGGGATAGCATTGAACACGGCGATACGGAATCCGGAAATGGCCAACAAAACGATGATGATGCCGTCGATCACCACCAGCCCCATGGCCTCTTCCCAGGTCAATCCTTCACCGGCCACCATGGTTACCGCTACCAATGTGTTGATTCCCAAGCCAGTGGCAATACCAAAGGGATAGCGCGCAACGAGCCCGAAAAGAAGCGTCATCACACCTGCGGCCAGTGCTGTGGCAGCCGCGACCTGAGGAATCCCCAGCGCATGGCCGGTGTGGTCCTCAATAGTGCCGATGATCAGCGGATTAAGGATGATGATGTAAGCCATCGCGAAGAACGTGACTACGCCTGCACGCACCTCAGTGCCCAGCGTGGAGCCACGCTCCGTGATGGAAAAGAATCTGTCTAACGCGCTCTTAGGCGCAGTGGCGGTTGCCGTCATAAGAACTCCAAGTTTGCTTCGCACCGCAATTGTTGATTGGTGCCCGTTACACAATCGCACCTAGAGCAGGGCTTTAGCAACCGCGGCGGTACAATTAACAAAACTATTCGCAGATGGGACGCACCCGATAGTGACCAAAATCCTCATCATTGATAACCATGATTCCTTCACTCATATCCTCGCTGATTTGGTTTTTCGAGCCGTCGGTATCCAGCCCGAGGTAGTTCGCAACAACCAGCCACGCCCGGAAGCCGACCTCGTCATCATCTCCCCCGGCCCGGGCCACCCTGCTGAGGCTGCCGATATTGGCTCCTCACGTACCGTCCTTGCCGAGGACACTCCCGTCATCGGCATCTGCCTAGGGCATCAGGCCATTGCTCTGGCGGCGGGGTGCACAGTCGATCGTGCGCAGCATCCCAAGCACGGCCTTAGCAGCGAGATCACCCACGACGGCAGCGGGTTCTTCGCTGGGCTTCCTTCACCACTGCAGGTGATTCGTTACCACTCCCTCGATGTCCGCGAAACCGAAGCCAGCCGGATCGAGGTTCTCGCGCGCGCCGAAGATGGCACCATCATGGCGCTCCGCCGCACCGACAAACCACAGTGGGGTCTGCAGTTCCATCCCGAATCCATCGGCACCGAGCATGGGGTACAGCTGATGCGCCAGCTTATCGACGCCACCGGTGTTATCCCCACCTGGCGACGACGCCGCTGTGCGGTAGTTGATCCTGCGGCCCTGGTGGCAGCTATGCGCCGGGAGCATCCAGTTGTGTGCTGGCTCGACTCCTCCGACGGCTCCGGCATGCATCTTATCGGCGCTGGTTCAGAGTTGGTTTCCCCGCACCAGATCCCTGTCGGAATCCTGAGTAGCGATTCTGATCCCGCCCCGGTCACTTTCGTACCCGGCGCGATGGGAGTGCTCCCTTATGAAGCCACTGCGGGTATCGACGGCGGCGAATTCGTTTCCGGCAGCTTGCTCGTTCCCAAAATGGTGTACCAACTCATTGACGATGCTGCCTGGCTAATCTCTCAGGATGATTCTGCGCTACCGGAGCTAACATCAGCGCCCAGCCCGGCGCGGATTGCGGCACAGGTCGAAATGCGTCACAGTCGAGCGGACTATCGGCGCTTGATAGCTCAGTGCCAAGAAGCTATCGCAGCCGGCGACTCCTATGAGTTGTGTCTGACTACCAGTGCGCGGGCCTCCTACGAGGTTGACCCTTTAGCCCTTTATTTGAGGCTTCGTGAAGTAGCGCCCGCCCCGATGGCGGGCCTGTTTCTGGGCGAAGTTTCAGTCCTGTCTTCCTCCCCGGAGCGCTTCCTTTCGATCCGCAACGGCACCATCACCGCCAACCCGATTAAAGGCACTCGTCGGCGTGGTGCTTCTGCAGCCGAAGACACCGCTCTGGTCAATGATCTCAAGGCTAGCGTGAAGGATCGTGCCGAGAACCTCATGATCGTGGACTTACTCCGCAATGATCTATCCCGCAGCTGCGCCCCGGGCAGCATCCACGTGGCCGAGCTCTGCCAGGTGTATACCTTTTCGCAGGCTCATCAACTCGTCTCTACGATCGTCGGCCAGCTTGAGGCTGACCCGCTTAACGCTATGCGAGCGGCCTTTCCTGGCGGGTCGATGACTGGTGCACCAAAACAGCGCTCCATGGACATCTTGGCGGAACTCGAGGAGCAACCCCGTGGCTATTATTCGGGCTGCATGGGGTATATTTCCGCCTCCGGTGAAGCAGACTGGGCTATATTGATCCGCACCGTAGTGCAACATGGCAGCCAGCTCAGTTATGGGGCAGGTGGCGCTATTACTGCGCTGAGCGATCCTGATGAGGAATACGACGAAGTGTTAGTGAAGATGCAACCCTTCCGCCTGTTGTTGGAGTCTTGATGCGCGTCACCAGTTTCCGTATGATTTCTGGCCACGTGCGCGGCCTCTCCTACCACTTCGAACGTCTAGGGCTTGATGAAGAACACGTGGAACAGGTCCGACGCCAACTACGCCAAGCAGGAGCAGCCGCATGCTTCCCTCTTGTCTCAGCTGCGGGGGATGTAACGCTGCGTCCCGATCGGCGGGTCCCGATGACTGTCACGATAGATCCCATACCGCATCTGGATGAACGCTCAGACCCTACTGTGAAAGGACCTGACTTGGATTGGCTCGCGCAATGCCAGCAGCTGAGCAAACGGCGGGGCTACGACGAAGGTCTCCTTGCAGATGCGCGTGGCACCATCGTAGAAGGAGTGTTTTCGGCGTTGCTGGTTTTCGAGGAGAACTCAGCGGTGTTCTCCTCGCATCCACGCGCATTGCCTTCGACGACGGCGCGGTTGGCGCAGGAGTTTTTCCGGGAATGTGGCATTCCCATGCAGCACCGGCTTTTGGAGCTAGCCGATCTGGAGAAGGGGTGCTGGCTGCTCAACGCGTTTTCGGGGGCTCGAACTACTCGCGGTCATGATCGGTTAGCCCAGGAGTTTAATTCCTGGGCTTGGCGCCACGCTGAACGTGTCTAGAACTGTTCGTCGTCGAACGCTTCGTGCTCCGTGGCAGCAAGGTTTTGGGCCGGAGGGGTCTCAGAGTGAGCGCCGCAACCATAAGCTGCATGCACTACATGTCCGTCAGCCGCGAACTCATTGAAACACACTCCGAAGAAGTTTCCGACATCTGCAGCGGCGACATAGAAGGCACAGGTCTCACACTTAAGCTGGGATTTCTCCGCACTTTCCGTTGTTGGCCCAAAGGCTTCGCGCCATCGTTCCAGGGCTCCCTGAAAGCCAACTGAAGTGAGTTTGTGTCCGCCTTCGAGCTCCGTCAGGCGTTCGTCGTCGACACGCGGCGGAATGTACAAACCGGGTTGGAGATCCCCCGGCTGCACGCGATCCTCATAGGGAACCCACTCCGGGGCGCGCAGAGCATCCCGGCCCGGCATGAGGGCGACCTCGTTAACTGTGACGAACCGAGAGCCCTCGGCGCATGCCAGCACCACGTTCCACTCCCAGCCACGGTAACCAGGCATCTGGGCTTCGAAATGATGCGTCACAGCGTTCTTGTTAAGGACCGAAATCCCCGAGTGCACACCACTGGCGTCTTCCCCCATATCCGCGAGTGCATGCCGGGCTAGCTTCACTGCACGGGCATCAAAGAGCGGTCCGTTTGATCGTTTGCTTGAAGTTCCCACTCCCCCATTATGTCCGATAGGGCAAAATTGATTTCTATGAGATACACATTCGGCGCGAAATTGCTCGGATTCATCGGGCTCAGTAGCCTCCTCCTGAGCTGTAGCAGCAGCCCTGAGGTGGCTATGCCGGAAGAGCTTCGAACCGAGATCCTCGCTACTCATCCCGGCAGCACAGCTGCTTTCACCCAAGGCCTGGAAGTAGACCGCGCAAATCCGAATCAGCTTTTGGTGGGAACCGGCTGGCATGGCGAGAGCCGGATTTACCGTCGCACCATCGACGGTGGAGAGCTCGCATCGAAGGACCTAAAACCCAGCGAATTCGGCGAGGGTATCACCCAATCCGGGGACCATATCTGGCAACTTACCTGGCAAAGTGGCGTCGCCTACAAGCGTGATGCCACCTCGCTCGAAGTAATCGACCAAGCCCCAATTAGTGGCGAGGGCTGGGGATTGTGCGCCATGGATGACCATCTCATTATGTCGAACGGTTCCGCAACGCTCCAGGTGCTGGATCCGGACAGCTTCGCGGTACAAGGAGAGATTCCAACTGGCATCGATAAGCTCAACGAGCTCGAGTGCGTAGACGGTCAAATCTATGCCAATCGTTTTCTCACATCAGAAATTGTCCGGCTGGACGCTGCCGGCAAGGTTACCGCGCGTATCGACGCCAGCAGCCTGCCGAACAACGCAGCACAAGACCCGAACAACGTACTAAACGGCATTGCCCACATCCCTGGCACTGACCGATTCTTAGTTACCGGGAAGCGCTGGCCCGATCTTTACGAAGTTCGGTTTGTGCCGGCTGATTAACTAGCATTGATGAGCATGGCTAACGTGCGCAAACGCAATTTGACTCAATTCCTCATTTTGATCATCGCGGTGGTCGCGGTCATCGCGGGCTCCATCGCCTTTCAAAATTGGTGGAATAGCCGGCCTGGCCCGGCCCCAGAAGCCGTAGCGATCAAGGCTAATGGGCAGGAAGTCCTCCCTTATACGGTGTGCGAACCGGGGGTCGAGTGCCCCGAGGGGAAGATTCCACAGATCAGCGTGCCTGCAGATGGCTCCCTGCGGATCGAAGTTCCCAAGGACATTTACGATCACGATTGGTCGGTGCTGAAGATTTACGATGATCCGGCTGCTAATGACCAGCACTATTTCAAAGCCAACGAGGCCAAGGACATGGAGATTCCCGGATCTCTAGACGGCGAACCTCGACCACGCTTGGTTGTGGTCGAGGTATCTACAGTTCTTATTGGACGCAACGCCGCTGGGGCGGAAACTCCCTACACAGTGGTGTGGTCCATCAACGCCAAGGAATCCTAAACGTCGAGTTCCTTCGCCACAGCGCGGAGGATTTCCGCCACCTGGCGTCCTTCCTTGCGATCCGGGTAACGCCCCGCTAACAGCGGGGATTGGACGGAATTTTCCAACAACGTGATCATGTCCGAGACCATTGAGTGCAGCTCGTCTGGCTTGTACTTGTGCTGCGGCTTCCGTGCTGGGGCATCATCAAGCACTTTGACGCGCAGCGCCTGAGGGCCGCGACGTCCAGCGGCGAAGTCGAATTCGATTCGTTGACCAGGATGTAATTCAGTCACGCCTTTGGGCAATACCTGTTTATTTACGTAGACGTCTTCATCACCTGGATTGGAGACGAAACCAAATCCGCGTTCAACATCGAACCACTTCACTTTGCCAATAGGCATGATCGATCCTTCCCTAAAGATTCTCGTTCGCGCTCGGGAGCCTCTGTGGGGTTCTCGTGCCATTACCCACCGCTGGTTCGGTAGCGCGCGATAAGGATAAAGCTTGAAGTATAGCCTAGTTGTAACCGCAGTTCGGACTACTAACCAACCCCCGCTAGCCGTCACCACACGAAACATCGTTAACACCTGTTCCACACAAACGCGAGCCGTGACACAGTTCACAAGAAAAATTCTTTCGAGGCGAGCTGGGGTTTTAGTCCAACATTGCCCAAAGAACTACAAATCCACCACCAAAACGTGACTCTTTCGTGACAAACCATTACTGTTAGATAACAAGCACGGCGCTCGTTACTATCTTTTCTTTCGCCTAACCTTGTCTGGGAAAAGATATTCGAGCATATGGTCAGTGCAAACTTGAACACCATCCGTACATAACTTCATTGCAGACAAGGGCGGGGAAACCACTTTCTGGGGTCTTCCCTTGGGGTGAAGCCACGTTCTGTGGCCAGGCACATATATCCTCCGCCTGAACCCGACAGCTAACCTCGCAGGCGTAAATGAGAGGAAAACTTTTAACATGGCACGTCACGCTGCTAAGACCGTATCCTTCAAGGCAAAGTTCGCTGCCTCCACCGTCGCTTTCGGCGCTGCAGCTACCCTGCTCGCCCCTACCGCCTCCGCTGCTACCGACTCCGACTGGGATCGTTTGGCAGGCTGCGAAGCCGGTGGCAACTGGAACATCAACACCGGCAATGGCTACCACGGCGGCCTGCAGTTCTCCCCATCCACCTGGAGCGCTAACGGCGGCCAGGAGTTTGCCCCTTACGCGTACCAGGCCACCCGCGAGCAGCAGATCGCCGTTGCCGAGCGCGTGCTTGCCAGCCAGGGTTGGGGCGCATGGCCAGCTTGTTCCGCCAGCCTCGGACTGAACTCCCCTGCCACCCCTCGCACCGCTGCAGCCACCCCAGCAGCAGTACCTTTCGATGCTCCAGCCGAGCAGGCCGCACCTGAGGCTCCTGCTGCCGCACAGACCGCTGCAGATGCCGCTTACGCACAGGTAGAGGCTCAGTTTGCAGCTCGCGGAATGGAAGTTCCAGCAACTGTCAAGGCTTACTTCGAAGCCAACAAGGGCAACATCAACTCTATTCTTGGCGCAGACATCAACCAGATCGCTACCAGCTCTTAATTTTGTAGCGCGCTGAGCTTTTCACGGCGCCTACCTGCTTGCCCGACTCGGCAAGCAGGTAGGCGCCGTTTGGCATTTCAATTGCCTTTTGCCTTGACTGGCAGCAATCAACCTACCCCCATTGCGGGCAAAATTCTCGACTCCCCCTGAACCCCAAAATTGGAACTCGCTCCGCTTTTCACCGGAACAGCATCGCCTTTTATACACCCAACCGCCCCCGAATTTCGGGATTCGCCATTAGCAAAACTCACATATCCTCACATCTTTACAATTTTGCGAAGACGAACATTTACACTCAACTACACCCCTGACCTCAATTTACCTGCAATTCACATGGCGTTTGTGTAGCGTCTCACATGATCTTCACAAAGGTGACAGACGCCGCATTTAGTACTTGAGGTGAATATGAAATCCGCAACACCAACTCCGGAAGAGTTTCTCGCGGTAAGCGAATCCGCCGAGTTCCACGAACTCCGCAGCACTTTCCGGAAGTTTGCCTTCCCCATCTCCGTCGCGTTTCTGGCGTGGTTCATGTTTTACATCATTACCGCGACTTTCGCGGTGGACTTTGTTTCCCAGAAGCTATATGGCGCCATCAACATCGGCATGGTCCTCGGCTTGGCCCAGTTTGCGACCGCAGCCCTAGTCACTTGGCTCTACGTCCGCTTCGCAGACAACAAGCTCGATCCAGCCACCGCTGCACTGCGCGAGCAGATGACCCGAACCTCTCCAGAAAGCAAGGTGTAGTAATGAACCAGATCTTGGCAGCTGGCGAGCAAGTCTCTACCGGCAATCCGATTCTCAACATTTCCATTTTCCTCCTGTTCATTGTCGCGACCATGACCATCGTTGTCCGTGCGACTCGCACCACCTCTCAGAAGGGCTCTGACTTTTACACCGGTGGCGCTTCCTTTTCTGGCTGGCAAAACGGACTCGCCATTTCTGGTGACTACCTCTCCGCCGCGGCCTTCCTCGGTGTCACCGGCGCAATCGCACTGAGTGGTTATGACGGCTTCCTGTATTCCGTGGCCTTCCTTATCGCGCTACTAGTCGCGATGGTGCTTGTTGCGGAGCCGCTGCGTAATACGGGCAAGTTCACCATGGCAGACGTGCTTTCTTTCCGCCTGAATCAGAAACCAGTTCGCATGGCCGCAGCTATTTCTACTCTCGCGATTTCCCTGTTTTACTTGATTGCTCAGATGGCTGGCGCCGGCGGACTCGTGGCTTTGCTGCTCGGCATCAGTGGCAAGGGTGCGCAGGCAATCGTCGTCGGTATCGTTGGTATTCTCATGATCGTCTACGTCCTCGTCGGTGGCATGAAGGGCACCACGTATGTCCAGATGATCAAAGCTGTGCTGCTCGTCGGTGGCTCAATCGTCATCACCTTGCTCACTTTCGTTGCAGTCAAGGGCGGTTTCAATGCCGTGCTTGAAACTGCGGTTGCGAATCATCCTAAGGGTGATGCCATCCTTAACCCGGGTCTCAAATATGGCAAGAACACCCTCACCAAGCTGGACTTTATCTCCTTGGGCATGGCATTAGTGTTCGGTACCTCTGGCCTGCCGCACGTCCTGATGCGCTTCTACACCGTCCCTACTGCTAAAGAAGCCCGCCGCTCCATCGTCTGGACGACCGGCATCGTCGCGGTCTTCTTCCTGATGACGGTAGTGATGGGTTATGGTGCAGCCGCTCTCGTCGGCGCTGACCAGATCGCTAATGCTCCCGGTGGCGCGAACTCTGCAGTCCTGCTGCTGTCATCCAAGGTCGGCGGCACCATCTTCATGGCTTGTATCTCTGCTGTAGCCTTCGCGACGATCCTCGCTGTGGTCGCTGGCCTCGCCATTACAGCCTCTGCCTCCGTAGCACACGATATCTACAACTCAGTCCTTCGTGACGGCAAAGCAACAGAAGAAGAGCAGGTACGTGTTTCCCGTATCACCGTGATTGTCATCGGTGTATTGGCTATCGTCATGGGCATCGGAGCCATGGGGCAGAACATTGCCTTCTTGGTCGCGCTAGCTTTCGGTATTGCTGCCG
Organism: Corynebacterium sp. H128; assembly: GCF_037482625.1. NCBI lineage: Bacteria > Bacillati > Actinomycetota > Actinomycetes > Mycobacteriales > Corynebacteriaceae > Corynebacterium > Corynebacterium sp. H128. Next base: position 301,072 of record NZ_JBBHKW010000002.1, read on the forward strand.
CAGCTAATCTGCCAACAATTTTGTACTCCCTGTACTGGAAGAAGTTCAACACCACCGGCGCACTCTTCTCCATCTATGGTGGCTTGCTGACGTCGATCATCCTGATCATCTTCTCCCCGGCCGTCTCCGGTGCACCGACAGCGATGATCCCGGGGGCAGACTTCGCATGGTTCCCGCTCACCAACCCATCGATCATCGCGATCCCCACGGGCTTCCTACTCGGTATCATCGGCACCCTGATCGGCAAGCCAGACAACTTCCCGCTCAAGCGGGCAGAAATGGAAGTACGCTCTCTCACCGGTGTTGGCGTGGAAAAGGCAGTTCAGCACTAAGCAATCCCCCGCATCTCCCTAGGAAACCCTAGGGAGATTTTTGCTGCTTAGCTTTTCGACGTCCATTGCGCGGCTCGTTCCCCAAGCGCAGTTACTCCGAGCAGCAGGAAGGGCCAGCAGCACCAACCTGCTGGCCCTTCCTTGGCAAAAAACTACTTGTTAATGCGGGTGTATGGGTGGACGTAGCCGATCTTCTCTGCCGGAAGCGGAAATGGCATGTCATCACCGTAAGGGCTGGATGCGCCAGCCAGACGAGAAACCAATTCCGTAACAGGGTGACCGCTGGTTTCCGGGAGATGCTCAGGCCAGCCCGGATCGACGTAGCTATTCTTCTCGATTTTTGACATGCACCTATTGTTTCAAAACTCGAGCTAAAAAGTCACTTCTCGGGACGTTAAACTTGAGCCATCATGAAAAAACCTTCTTCCTCGGGCGATACCATCCCCAGTTTCCGCGAGTGGCTTGCAAGCTTAAGCGACGAGCAACTGTCGGAATTGCTGTCGCTCCGACCGGACACTGTCCTACCATTACCGCCCGGAATCAGCTCTCTAGCTGCGCGGTTACAGTTGCGGGCGTCGATTAGCAGAGCCCTGCGTTCGCTCAATACCATCGACTTGCTGGCGTTGGAGGCGGCGGCTTCGATTGGCGGTGAGTTTACCCCTGTTACTGCCCCCGAAGTAGTGAGCTTGATCGAGGATCGCACTCAACAGCACGGGGATTCCTGCCCACCTGCCGCGGAAATTGCGGAGTCCCTGGATAGGCTCCGATCCTTCGGCCTCATTTTTGGCGCTGAACATTTCCTCGTGCTGCAAGAGGCGATGTCCGCACTTCCTACTGGCTGGCAGCTACTTCCTGATGCCGCAGCTACTCCAGCTGACCTTGCCGAGCAGTTGTCCAGTCTGTCTGCTCGATCCAAGAAGATCCTCGTCACCTTGGCACAATCCGGTGGCACTGGCGTCACTAAGGATGCCGCGGTGGACGCAGATCCGACTCGTCCGATCCCGCAGCTCATTGCCAAGGGGCTACTGCATCGCGTCGACGAAGGCACAGTTCAACTGCCCCAAGCTGTACACAATCAGTTGAGTGGCAGGCTTCGTCCACCGCTCAGCGTGCCTAGCGTCCGTTCACAAGGCCAAGTCTTACAAGATGAGGCGGACCAATCCGGTACTTCCGCCGGGCTTGAGGTTTGCCGCACTTTAAGATTGCTGCTCCAGGAGCTCGGTGCCGCGCCGGTGTCTACGCTCAAGGGTGGTGCGATCGGGGTGCGGATGACGTCTCGGCTAGCCAAAGCCCTGAGCATCAGTGAGGTCGAAGTTGCCCGTCTGATGTGCCTCGGAGTGTCCGCCGGGTTGATCTCCCGAGGGGTCCCGGAACCATTGCCCGATGATGACGATGGCGGAGATTACTACGCACCTACCCCCTTAGCTGACCAATGGCTCGGCAGCTCCCTAGCAGAGCAGCTGCACGGACTCCTTGCCGGCTGGCGCGATAGCGTGTGGGCACCTTGGCAGCTCGGTACGAGCCAAAATGGCGCAAAGGTCCACTTGTTGGCGAGCCATATGCGGGAAACTCACCTCCCCGAATGGCGCGAACTGCTCATCGATTCTCTCGGACAGCTGCCCTTGGGCGGATCCGTGCCGGGCATCCGCGAACTACTCAGCTTCCATCACCCGCTCGCTGCTGCCGCGATACCGGAACACACTGTGCAGGAGCTGCTCGATGAGGCCGTCTGGATCGGGGCGGTCTCCGGTGGTGTCCTCACTAGTGCCATCCGCTTAGGCACACTCACAGTTCCGCCACCGGTCGAACAACTGATTGTTCAGGCTGACATGACGATGCTCGCCCCCGGACCACTCACCCCGAAGGTACAACAATTCGTGGATGTGCTTGCGGAGCTGGAATCCTCTGGCCTGGCAAGCGTTTACCGCATCACCGAGAGCTCAGTACGCAGGGCCTTGGACAGCGGGCTGTCCGCTTCGGAGATCATGCACCAGTTGACCGAGCTTTCCCTTACGCCCTTGCCACAGTCGATTGGATACCTCGTCGATGATGTCGCCCGCAAGCACGGTAGCCTGCGTGGTGGACCAGCAATGAGTTACCTACGGTGCGATGACCCCGCACTAATAATTCAGGCTGTCGAGGCGGTCGGTGATCTCCTCGCTTTGCGAGCAATCGCGCCGACCGTGGCCATAGCCCAGGCCCCACTCATAACGGTTATTAAGGCTTTGCGAGCCAAGGGTTTTCAACCTACTGCTGAGGATGCCTTGGGCGCGAGCTTGAACCTCGCTCCCGTACCCGCGCGAGTCCCGCAACCTCCCGAAGCACAGCCTAAGGCCAGCCTCGATCACAGCCGTATTGAGGCGGCCGTGCACGCTATTCGTCGTGGTGAAACGGCACGCGACGCAGTAGCAACCGGCACCCGCGCTCCTGCTTCAGAGACGCTCAGTGTCTTGCAGGCTGCCGCTCGCGCAGGAAAAACGGTGACCCTCGGGTTCGTCGATAAGCAGGGCGTTGCTGTGCACCGAGTGGTGCGCCCAGTAACTGTCGCGGCCGGGCTTGTCGACGCGATCGATACCACCACCGGCAGCGTCTACCGCTTTCAGGTACATCGAATCACCGAGGTTTTAGTGCAATAATGGTGGTTTGACCTTTTCATGCGAGGAGAGCGCCTGTGAATTTTGATGGCCCGATGATTGTCCAATCAGATAAGACAATCTTGCTTGAGATTGACCACCCTAAGGCCGGCGAAGCTCGCATGGCGCTCGCTCCTTTCGCAGAACTAGAGCGAGCCCCAGAACACATCCACACGTATCGCATCACACCGCTGGCATTGTGGAACGCGCGCGCAGCAGGACACGACGCCGAGCAAGTGGTGGACATGCTGGAGCGGTATTCTCGTTTCCCTGTCCCCCAGCCGTTGTTGGTGGACATCGCAGAAACGATGTCACGTTATGGTCGTGTTCGGCTGCATAAACACCCTGCTCACGGATTGATCTTGGAATCTTCGGAGCCTCCGATTTTGGCGGAGCTGCAACGTCACAAGAAGATCAAACCAATGTTGGGGGCACAGCTGGATGCAGAAAGCATTGTGGTGCATCCTTCCGAGCGGGGTCGGCTCAAGCAGGAATTGCTGAAGGTTGGCTGGCCCGCTGAAGATCTTGCAGGATACGTCGATGGTGAGGCGCACCCGATTTCGCTGTCTACGAAGCACGAGGACTGGCAGCTGCGCGATTATCAGCAAATGGCGGCAGAGTCTTTCTGGGAGGGCGGCTCGGGAGTCGTCGTGCTGCCTTGTGGCGCTGGCAAGACCATGGTGGGAGCTGCTGCGATGTCAAAGGCACAAGCCACGACCTTGATTTTGGTCACCAATACCGTCGCCGGCCGACAGTGGCGGGATGAACTGCTTCGTCGCACTACTTTGACCGAGGAAGAAATCGGTGAGTACTCCGGCGAGAAGAAGGAGATCCGCCCAGTCACCATCGCGACCTATCAGGTTGTCACCCGCAAAACTAAGGGTGAGTTTCGTGCTTTGGAACTCTTCGATTCTCGCGATTGGGGGTTGATCATCTACGACGAAGTGCATCTTCTCCCCGCCCCAGTGTTCCGGATGACATCTGATCTGCAGTCACGTCGACGGCTCGGCCTCACGGCAACCTTGGTTCGTGAGGATGGCCGCGAGGGAGACGTGTTTTCCCTCATTGGGCCGAAGCGTTACGACGCCCCCTGGAAGGACTTGGAGTCCCAGGGCTTCATCGCGGCCGCCGAGTGCACCGAGGTGCGCGTGACTATGACCGAGGCGGAACGGATGACCTACGCGACTGCGGAGCCTGCGGAGCGTTACCGCCTCGCCTCAAACGCTGCCGGAAAGATGAGTGTAATCCGCAAGCTTCTCTCCCGCCATGCAGGCGCGCCGACTCTCATTATTGGTGCGTACGTTGACCAACTGGAGGAGGTAGGCGAGGCTTTAGGAGTTCCGGTGGTGGAAGGAAAGACTTCGAATGCACAACGCCAACGACTGTTTGATCAATTTCGCACCGGAGAGCTACAGACCCTTGTTGTCTCTAAAGTAGCCAACTTCTCTATCGACCTTCCGGAAGCTGCCGTTGCCATCCAGATTTCTGGTACTTTTGGTTCGCGGCAGGAGGAAGCCCAGCGTCTTGGCCGGCTGCTGCGTCCTAAAGCTGATGGAGGTCAGGCGCATTTCTACACTGTAGTGAGCAGGGATAGCTTGGATGCAGAATATGCCGCCCATCGCCAGCGCTTCCTCGCAGAGCAGGGCTACGCCTATCGAATTATTGATGCTGAAGACATCGACTCATAGAAAGAAACCAATGCGCACGTTTTCCTTCACTATTGACCCTGAACATAACAAGCAGAACAATGAGTTTTCCCGCGACGCCTTTCGGCTGCAAGTATCCTCCGGGGTATTCGGATTAGTGCTGTTACTTGTCGCGTTCTTCGTTTTTCGGCTTTCCGACGGCGCGACCTGGGGACTAGCTGTTTCCATTGGTCTGTTGGCCTTCGCCCTTTTCTGCTTCTTCCTCGTCCTTGTCTTGCCCAAACAGATGGGCACTGCCCAGGACATGTTTGACAAGTATGCACTCGTTCCTGCGATGATCGCTGAGGTAAACGCTAGAGACATGGTTTTGCTGGCGCTTGTCGACGCCAACGCCGGCGAAGCCTCAGAGCCGGTTCCAGCACTCGCGACGCGAACAATCAGCAATCTGCGAGGGCACGATAGAGTTGTCGGAGAACGCGTGCCTGCGGTGGCTGTGACCGGTCGCCGATCGGTTTCTTCCACGGATCGTTGGGATGAAATTTCGCCAATGCCAATCGCGTGGGGAACTCCTGACAATACCGTCATCAAAAAGGCGAAAAAGACGATCCCAGAAAATGAATGGAATCGCCTTATGAAGTACCTAGATCGTCTTGAGGAAGTAAAAGCAACCCCGTTGAACCTGCTAGTTTTGTAGCTGAAACTTCCGTACTTGCTTGTGCAAAATTCGGAAGAGCATGAAGATCGCTGCAGCCATAATGATATGCCCCAGCCCCGATACGCCCGCAAGGGCGGCGGGGTATTCTTGTCCATCCTTGAGGACTTGGAACACTCCTTTCACCACCATCATCGTGGTCATCCACACCAAACCTACGGTGTAGGTCCAAAAGAATGCGTTGAACAGTTTATGCTCGTCCAATTTAAACACGGCATTGAGAGCCATTTGGATGAGGAAGGAAAACATGCCTAGTACTAGTAAATGCGTGTGGAGTGTGGAGAGTTGCGTTTCTCCCATAAAGTCATTAGCTCGAGTGAATTCTCGATAGAAGACGCCGGCCACCAAACCAAGGATGGCAAAGGCTGCGGCTGCGGTATATAACTTCTGCATGATGCTAACTCTAGTGGCAATATCCAAGAATTCAGCGTTGGCACAGCACCTCAATTGTGGTGTTGTTTTTGTGGAGTATAGGAGAATCGAACTCCTGACCTCCTGCTTGCAAAGCAGGTGCTCTACCAATTGAGCTAATACCCCAAAACACACGAAAAACACGCCCCACACCCCACAACCGGGGCATGCGACGTGCTCAACGTGAACATATGTGATTTGTTTAAATTTTAAGGCCGGCGGTGACCTACTCTCCCACACCCTCCCAGGTGCAGTACCATCGGCGCAGAAGGGCTTAGCTTCCGGGTTCGGAATGGGACCGGGCGTTTCCCCAACGCTAACAACCACCGACACAATCAA